>JBBWZE010000127.1:0-15032 GCA_039648845.1 Actinomycetota bacterium
AGCCCGTTCGGCTACCGCTGGGGACGGCTGCACGCCGGCATCGACATCGGCGTCCCGTACGGCACTCCGATTCACGCGGCGGCCTCGGGGAAGGTGGTCCTGGCCGGCTGGACCGGCGGCTATGGCAACTACACCTGCATCGATCACGGCGGCGGGATGGCGACCTGCTACGCGCACCAGTCCTCGTACGCGGTTTCGGCGGGGGCGGAGGTGGCGCAGGGCCAGGTGATCGGGTACGTCGGGAGCACCGGCCACAGCTTCGGCGCCCACCTTCATTTTGAGGTCCGGATCAACGGAAACCCCGTTGATCCCCTGGGTTATCTCTAGCCGTACCCAGATCCCTAGGTCTCACGTTTACCCTTTGTAATTCGTACCCGGCGAGAGTCGAGGACTGGGTCGCGCCGTGGTGCGGAACAAGTCGTCTCCCGACGACGCCGGCCGCCTCCCCCGGGGCGGCCGGTTGTTTTCGGAGGCGATGTCGCGGGAACGCCGTCACCGCTCTTGTTCACCCAGGAAGGAGAGCTCTTGGCGCTTGTATTGCTACTTCTGTTGTTGATCCTGATCCTCGGTGGCATTGGTATCGCCGCCGCCAAACTCCTGCTGTGGATCGCTCTGATCCTGCTCGTCGTCTGGATCGCCGGGTTCTTCGCGCGAGGCGCGGAAGGAGCTCGTTGGTACAGATGGTGAATCGCGGGGCGGCGTAAGCCGCCCCGTTTTCATCCCAACAAGCCGAAGGTCTGGCCGAGCAGGAAGATGTTCAACGCGGTGATGATCGTGGCGACCACGACAGCCGCAGCTACCGTCGCGCGGGCGTTCACCAACACTCCCATGATGTCGCGACGGCTCGTGAACATCACCAGTGGGATGAGTGCAAATGGGATTCCGAATGAGAGCACGACCTGGCTGACGACCAGAGTCCGCGAGACGTCGCCATCGTTGCCCTGAATCGCAATCACGACGAACGCGGGGATCATGGTCACGAGGCGGCGCACGAACAGAGGAATCCTCCGCTGGATGAAGCCCTGCATGACGACTTGGCCTGACATCGTCCCGACCGTCGAGCTCGACAGGCCTGAGGCAGTCAGGGCCAACGCGAACAGCACGCTGGATGCGCCCCCGAGGAGCGGCTCCAGGGTCCGGTGTGCGCCCTCGAGGGATTCGACATTCGTCAGCCCGCTGCCGAAGAAGACCGTCGCCGCGATGACGAGCATCGACATGTTGATCAGTCCGGCGATCACCATCGCGATGAGGACGTCGATCCGTGTGTAGCGATACAGCTTCTTGGCCTCCTCGTCGTTCCTGGGAATGATCCGGTTCTGTGTGAGCGCGGAGTGCAGATAGATCACGTGCGGCATCACCGTCGCTCCGAGGATGCCGACCGCGAGCAGGACCGACTCGTTCCCTTTGAACTCGGGTACGACCGCGTGTCGTGCAACCTCGCCCAATGGCGGATGGGCGAACCAGAGCTCGCCGAGGTAGCAGATTCCGATCACAGCGACGAATGCGGTGATCACGGCCTCGAGGGGCCGGAAGCCGTACCGCTGGAGCCCGAGGATCAGGAACGTGATCGCGCCGGTGATCACGGCAGCCGGGAAGAGGGCGATGCCGAGGAGGAGCTTGATGCCGAGTGCAGCCCCGAGGAACTCGGCCAGGTCGGTCGCCATCGCGATCAGCTCGGCTTGGATCCAGAGACCGATCGACGTACGCCGCGAGAATTGCTCCCGGCAGACCTCCGGCAGGTTCCTCCCGGTTGCGATACCGAGCTTCGCCGAGAGCGTCTGGATCAGCATCGCCATCAGGTTCGAGGCGACGATCACCCAGACGAGCGTGAACCCGAACTTGGATCCGCCTGCGATGTTGGTCGCGAAGTTCCCCGGGTCCATGTACGCCACGCAGGCGATGAAGGCCGGCCCCAGGAAGGGGAGGAGGCCCCAGCGCGACTTACCCTGGAGCACGCGCTCGCCTGCGCCCGGGAGGTGTGGGCGCTCCTCTACACGAGTAGCAATCATTCCTGCTATGAAGTTTAGCCTAGGCTAAACTTCTCGGTGGAGGGACGTGCAGGTCGGGCAGGTTCCGGTGGCGCTCATGGAGGTCGCCGAGGCATCGCTTGCGATGCCGGCCAAAAGGATGTGCCGGCTTCGCCGGCATATCCGTCTAGTTTGAGCCGTCCGAACGCCGCAAGACGTGAAGGTCGGGCAGATTCCGATAGCGCTCATGCAGGTCGAATCCGTAGCCCACGAAGAGCTCGTCGGGCACGGTAAAGCCCACGTAGCGGACAGGAAGGTCGTCGACGAGCCGACGATACGGTCGGTCGAGGAGCGTCACGGCGGCCAGGGAGCCCGGGTCCCGGAGGGCGAGCGTCTTGCAGAGGTAGTTGAGCGTCAAGCCCGTGTCGATCACGTCCTCGACGATCAGGACATGCCGGCCCGTGATCTCGGCGTCCAGGTCCTTCAGCAGGCGGATGCTGGCCTGGCCACCCTGATCCGCCCCCGCCGCGTAACTCGCGAGCTCGACGAAGTCGAGGCCATGGTGGATCGCGAGCGCGCGGGAGAGGTCGGCGACGAAGACGATGCTCGCCTTGAGCGGCGCCACCAACAGAGGCTCCCTGCCGTCGTAGTCACGGGAGATCTCGCGGCCGAGCTCGCGGACACGCGCCCGTATCTCCTCGCTCGTGAGGTAGACCTCACCGAGCCGAGCCTCGGCGGCTACGACGCGAGCTCGAGCTGGTATCGCTCCGCCAGGCGCTCGATGTCGCGCTTGTAGAAGAGCTTGATGCGCACGTCGGGATAACGCTCGCGCAGCTTCCTCAGCTTGCGGTTCTTGCGCGTGACGAGCGACTGCTTCATCACCGTGACCTCGACGTACAGGTCCTGCTCAGGCAGGTAGAAATCGGGCTTGAAAGCCTCCACGACGCGGCCGTCCTCGTCCTCTTCGAGGACAAAGGTCTTCGGTTCGTACTCCCAGGGCACACCGTAGTAGTCCAGGACCTTGGCGCATTCGAGCTCTGCCTTGTTTGCGAAGCGTGGAGGTTCCTGGCCTCGATATGCCTGGAAATCAGGCGTTTCCAGTATCACCTGCATTCAGGGTAGCAACCGGTCCGGATGGCCCACTCCGCCGAAAAGGAGATGAAAGGCCTTCGCTTCGCTCGGGGATTGGGAGGCGGCCTTTGGCCGCCTAGACTTCGCCCATGGCGACCCGGGAAGGCACGTTCACGATCGTCCAGATCTCGGATCTGCATTGCGGCGCGCAGTTCTTCCTGCCGAACCTGCTCGAGCGCGCGATCACGGAGGTCAACGACATGCAGCCGGACATCGTCGTCATCTCCGGCGACCTGACCACTTTTGGCTTCAAGGAGGAATACGCCCTCGCCAAGCAGTACGTCGACACGATCCAATGCGAGGCGGTCGTCGTCATACCCGGCAACCACGACTCACGTAACGTCGGCTACGTCCACTTCGAGGAGCTCTTCGGCGACCGCAATTCCGTAACGCGTGTCGGCGGGGTGACGGTCGTTGCCGTCGACTCCACGGAGCCGGACCTCGACCACGGTCAGATCGGTCGCGGCCGCTATGCCTGGATCGAGGAGAGCTTTGACGCGCCGGCCGACCTCCGCATCTTCGTCTGTCACCACCATCTGCTGCCGGTCCCGGGGACGGGGCGCGAGCGCAACATCATCTACGACGCGGGTGACGCGATCGAGTGTCTCCAGCGTTCCGGTGTCAATCTCGTGCTCTCTGGGCACAAGCACGTGCCGTATGCGTGGCGGCTGGAAGATCTCTTCATCGTCAACGCCGGAACGGTGTCGTCCCTGCGCCTGCGCGGGAACACGCGGCCCTGTTACAACGTGATCGAGTTCTCCGGCACGCACGTCGACGTCTGGCGCAGGTATCCCTTCCACGGCCAGGAGAAGATCATCCAGTTCGCCATCGACACGCTCGAGTTCGAGAAGTACACGGCTCGAATCGAGGGAGAGGTGACATCGCGACGATGACGCGGGCGCTGGTCGTGATCGACGGCGAGCACTACCCGCCTGTCGTCCGCGACGCGATCGCGGAGCTGCCGTACGAGGTGATCGGCGCGTGGCTTGCGGGTGGAACGGAGAAGCTGCGCGGCGACATCGGGTACGGCGTGCCACTGCTCGAGTCGCTCGAAGACGGCTTCGCGGATGCGGAAGTCGTGATCGACATGTCCGACGAGCCGGTCCTGGGACCGCGGGAGCGCCTGCTCCTCGCGAGCCGCGTCCTGGCCGCCGGATTGCGCTACGAGGGCGCAGACTTTCAGTTCTCGCCACCGCCCTATGCGTCGTTTCCGGTGCCGTCGCTCGCGGTGATCGGGACCGGCAAGCGTGTGGGGAAGACCGCCGTCACCGGACATGTCGCGCGCCTCCTTGCACAGGACCGCGATGTGGTCGTCGTGGCGATGGGGAGAGGTGGGCCCGCAGAGCCCCAGGTCGCCGCAGTGCAGCCCACGCTCGCCGCACTGCTCGACCTCTCGCGAGCGGGGCACCACGCGGCTTCCGACTATCTCGAGACCGCTGCACTGACCGGCGTCGTCACGATCGGCTGCCGGCGTGCCGGCGGCGGGCTCGCGGGTGCCGTGACGACGTCGAACGTCCTGCAGGGTGCGGCGCTGGCCGCCGAGCGCGAAGCGGACGTCGTCATCTTCGATGGCAGCGGCGCGGCGATTCCGCCCATCGACGTCGATGCCCGGATTCTGGTCAGCGGTCGCGGGCATGATCCCCTCGGATACCTCAACGCGTACCGCGTGCTCGTCTCGGATCTGGTCGTGCTCGTCGGTGGGGGCGACATTGGTGCCATTCGTGCCCTGAGAAAGATTCCGGTTCTCGAAGCCGAGCTTCGCCTGCGTCCGATCTCTCCGCTGCGGGGACGTCGCGTAGCCGTCTTCACGACGGGGGCGGCGCCCACGGATCATCTCGATGCGGAAGTCGTGAGCGTGTCGCGCAACCTGGCGAACCGCGCGGCGCTGAGCGAGGATCTCGAACGGACGGACGCCGATGTCTATCTCGTCGAGATCAAAGCGGCGGCGATCGACCTTGTCGCGGTAGCGGCGGAGACGCGAGGCGTGCAGGTCGTGTTCGCCGAGAACGAGGTCGTCTCGCCTGGGTTGGACGACGCGATCCTCCGGCTCGTTCCAACGGGCGCGCGAGCAGCATGAGTCATCCCCGCCACTCGGAGCCCTTGCCGCTCGGCACTTCCGAGCACCCGTATTCGAAAGGGCTGATGGCGCGGGCACTCGTCGCTGTGGGCGTTCCGCTCGGGCGGGGGTACGAGCTCGCGAAGCGGATCGACCAGGACCTCCTAGAGCGTGGGGGGCAAACTGTCGAGCTCGAGCGGGTCGAGGAGCTTGCGGTCGAGGTCCTGGGCGAGGAGGAAGGATCGGAGGCGTTGCGGCGCCTGCGGCGACTCCGCGAGCTGCAGGAGCTCGACCTCCCGGTGATCGTCCTCGTCGGCGGTGCGACCGGGACCGGAAAGTCGACCGTCGCGACCGAGGCCGCATATCGACTGGGGATCACCCGAGTCACCTCGACGGACTTCGTCCGGCAGACGATGCGGGCGTTCTTCTCGAAGGAGTTCATGCCCTCGATCCACTACTCGAGCTTCGAAGCGGCCGCAGGATTGCGCGAGCCGGAGCAGGCGGACGACCCGGTCATCGCGGGGTTTCTCGAGCAGACACGAAACGTCATGGTCGGCGTGCGCGCGTCGATCGAGCGCGCGCTCGAGGAGGGGTGGTCGATGGTGCTGGAGGGCGTGCACCTCGTTCCGGGGACGCTGCCGCGCATCGACGGCGCACTCGTCGTCCAGTGCGTGCTCGCGATCGAGGACGAGGAGGAGCACAGCACGCATTTCATGGTGCGAGATGCCGGGCTCGATGGTCTCCGGCCGCACTTGAAGTACATCGACCGCCTGGACGACATCCGGCGGGTCCAGGATCACATCGTCAGGCGTGCGAAACGGCACAACGTGCCCGTCATCGCCAACACGGACATCAGAGCGCAGATCGACGCGGTCCTCGAACTCGTGCTGGCGAGCGCCGAGCAGGTACAACGGGTCTGAATGGCTGAAACGGTCGACGACGCAGTAGACCTGGCACAGGCGCAGGCTCCGGCAACGGGCCTCTGTCTCTGCGAGCAATACGTGCGCGTGACCGAAGGCGGCGCTCTGACGGCCGCACGCTGGCTCGGACGCGCGGATCAGGACGCCGCGGAGGCCGACGCCGCCGCGGCGATGCGTGCCGTCCTCGACGACTTTCCGATCCGCGGCCGGGTCGTGATCGGATCCACGATGGAGGGCTCGCCGCTTCGCGCCGGTGAGGACATCGGTGCCGGCGGCGATGCGGTCGATCTCGCCCTCGACCCACTCGAGGGCCGTGGCGTCGTCGCGCGTGGCGGCAACGGCGCCATGTCGATGATCGCGGTCGGCGAGCGCGGCTCGCTCCTCGAACTGCCCGACATGTATATGCGCAAGCTGGCCGTGGGCCCGCGTGCGCGCGGCTCGACCGATCTCCTCAAGCCCATGGGCGAGAACGTGCAGGCGATCGCCGACGCATTCGGCCGCAGACCCAACGACATCACGACGATCGTGCTCGACCGTCCGCGCCACCACGACCTGATCGAGGAGATACGCGCGTCCGGCGGGCGGATCAAGCTGATCCAGGACGGCACGGTCACCGCATCGATTTCTGCGGCCATCCGCGGCACAAATGACCACTTGGCCGTCGGCATCGGCGGAACTCGACAGGCGATCATGTCCGCCGCCGCGTTGCGGTGTCTCGGCGGCGAGGTACAGGCGCAGCTCTGGCCGACGTCGCGCCGGGAGATCGAAGAGGCACGCGAGCTCGGGATCGAGGACGCCACGCGCGTGTTCACCACCGAAGAGCTTGCTCCCGGGGAGGTGATAGTCGCGGCCACCGGCGTCTCCAACGGGGACCTGCTGCGCGGTGTTCGCTACCTCACCGACTCCGCCCGTACGCATTCGCTCGTCATGTGCACGCGCTGCAACTGGGTGCGCTTCATCGACGGGATCCATTTCTTCGCCCGCGAGCGGCGCGAGGAAGTCCGGCTATTGGGGTACTAGCTAGACTCGATTGATGCCCACCAAAGAAGAAGTCTTCGAGGCGCTGAAGCAGGTCGAGGATCCCGAGCTCGGGATGGACATCGTCGAGCTCGGACTGCTCTATGACGTCGAGGTGGACGGCCCGCGCGTCAAGGTGACCCACAGCCTGACCTCGATGGGCTGTCCTGCGGGGCCGATGATCCAGGAGGACATCGTCCGCACCGCGCGCGAGGTCAACGGGGTCGAGGAAGTGGAGATCGAGCTGACCTGGGATCCGCCCTGGACTCCCGATCGCATGTCCGACGACGCCAAGTTCATCTTGGGTATCGGATAGCGCCATTCACATGGCGATGACGCCGCGCGAGGACCGCAGCGTCTGCCATGCGTTCTCAACATCCTCCCGATCCGAGCGCATTGACGAGATGAAAGACGAGGGCGGGACTGGCGCCCAAGCGATGGCATCCGAGTGAATCGCCTTTAGCCGCCCAAGCCGCGACGACACCTTCGGCGCGACCTCCCCTTGGTCGCGCCAGTCCCTCAGCAACGGTATCGCGCGTGCGGCACGGGGGACAGAACCTTTCGGCGCCATATTTCCCGCTACGAGCGCTTTCCGCAAAATCGTCTCTGGGCTGCGAGATCGGCGCTACGATGTTCCTCGCCGAGGGAGTACCTTGAGTGCCCCTCTTTCTCGCTGACTACCGCTCGACGGTGTGCGCGGGGCCCTCCTCCGGTGTTCATTCCACCGGGTTAGGAGAGAGATGGCGACGACAGATCTCGACGCACGCAGGCTCAGAGCTGCGAAGAATCAGAGTCTCTTCCGCGACTTGAACGAGCGAATTGTGGAGCTCAGCGAAAAGTTC
Organism: Actinomycetota bacterium; assembly: GCA_039648845.1. Taxonomy (GTDB): domain Bacteria; phylum Actinomycetota; class Thermoleophilia; order Gaiellales; family Gaiellaceae; genus 3-1-20CM-4-69-9. The sequence goes on from JBBWZE010000127.1 coordinate 7,934, forward strand.
GAGACGATGGGGATGCTCCGTTTCGTCTGCGAGTGCGCACTCAAGAAGTGCGTTGAGCGACTCGAGATGACGCACGGAGAATACGAGGTGCTCCGTCGAGTTCCGACACACTTTGCCGTGAAGGCCGGCCATGAACTCGAGGGCGTGGAAGAGATCGTTGACTACACGGATCGCTACGTCGTTGTTGAGAAGCTCGGCGTGGGCGGGCTGACAGCGGTGAAGCTCGATCCGCGCCGATCAGAGGGGGACCCCTTCCACACGTAAGCATCGGCGAGCCTCGGCGAACCGGGCTGGCTAGGCTCCCGGCCCGTGTCACGCCGCATCGTCATCGTCGGCATCAGTGGCAATGGGAAGACGACTCTGGGTCGGCGGCTCGCCAAGAGGCTGGGCGTCCCGTTCACGGAGCTGGACGCACTGATGCATCAGCCCGGATGGGTGCCTGCGGAGAGCGAGACGTTTCGGCGCGACGTCGCGGCGGTGATGGATGCTTCCGACGGCTGGGTGCTCGACGGGATGTATCAAGGCCAGCTCGGCGATCTGGTTCTGCGCCGCGCGGACACGCTCGTCTGGCTCGATCAACCGCTGCCCCTCGTGCTGCGCCGTCTGGTCAAGCGAGCGGTGAAGGACATCGTGACGAAGCGCGACCTGTTCAACGGGAACCGGCAGACGTGGCGGTACGCCTTCTTCACCCGCGATTCGCTCGTCAGCTTCGCGATCAGGTCGTACTTCAAGCGCCGGCGGGAATGGCCTGAGGGCATCGGCGCGCCGCCGGATCTGGAGGTCTTGCGCCTGCGCTCGCCCCGCGAGGTCGAACGCTGGCTCGAGTGCCAGGCACCGGACTAGCCCGGTATGCGCAGGACGATTTTGCCCAGCTGCTCGCCCGCCTCGAGCCGCTCATGTGCGGCAGCGGCTTCGGAGAGCGCGAATACCCTGTCGACGACCGGCACTGCGCGTCCGGACTTCACGAGCTCGTAGACGGCTTCGAAGTCGGCCTGCGAGCCCATCGTCGAGCCGAAGACGGTCAGCTGCTTCCACCAGATGCGATGCAGGTTGGCCGGCGGATTCGGCCCGGTCGTCGCGCCGCAGACACAGATGCGTCCATTCGGGCGGGCGGCTTCAAGCGATCGCTTCCAGGTCGCCTCGCCCACGTTGTCGACGACAACGTGGGCGCCTCCACCGGCGACGTCCTTGACGCCGGCGACCACGTCGTCGCCGGCGTGATTGAAGGTCGCATCGGCGCCAAGCTCACGAGCCTGAGCCAGCTTGGCGTCGCTGGCCGAGGTGACGATCACACGGGCGCCCAGGGCTTTGGCAATCGCCAGCGTGGCGGTCGAGACGCCGCCTCCGATTCCCCAGACGAGCACCCACTCGTCCTCTTGCAGCTGGGCCTTTGTCGCCAGCATTCGGTAGGCGGTTTCGAAGACGAGCGGGAAGGCGGCGGCGGCTTCGAAGCCGATCGCATCGGGCAGCGGATAGACCTGCGAGCTCGGCACGGCGATGAGCTCGGCGTGCGTCCCGTCCGAGTGCTCACCGAAAACGGAGATGCGCCCGTTGCCGAGGTCATGTCCCGGGTTGAGGACGACGCGGTCGCCGGGTGCGAAGCCGTCTCCGGACACCACGAGCCCCGCGCCGTCCGCGCCGAGGATCCGCGGCTTCGGGACGGACGGTAGACCCTTGCGGATCCACAGATCGAGGTGGTTGAGCGACGCAGCGCGCAGCTCGATCAGGACCTGTCCGGTGCCTGGCACCGGATCGGGGGCGTCTTCGTAGCGGAGCACGGCCGGCCCGCCGTCCTCGTGGATGCGCACGGCTTTCACCGGGCACAATCTCGCATATGACTGCTGCCGAGCTCGAGCGGCTCGCAGAGGAGCTGGAACTCGACGTCGTTGGGGCTGCGCCGGCCTCCGCCTACGGGGAGACCGAGCGGCACATCCGCGAGCGACGGGCCCGCGGGCTTTTCGCCGATATGCGCTTCACGATGGCGCAACCCGAAGTCTCGTGTCATCCGGAGACACTGCTCGAAGGGGCACGCACCGTCGTGTCCGCTGCCTATTGCTACTACGCGCCGGAGCCGATTCTCGAAGAGGGCGAGGGAAGACTGGCCCGGTACACGTGGCACGACGGCTACGCCGTGCTGCGCGAGCGTCTGGACGAGCTCGGACGCAGGCTCGGCGGCGAGTACCGGGTCTTCGTCGACGCCAACCAGCACGTCGACCGCGAGGCGGCCGCCCGGTCGGGCGTCGGCTTCTACGGGAAGAACACGATGCTCATCACCCGCCGTCACGGCTCGTGGGTCGTGCTGGGGACGCTTGTCACGACTGCGGTTGTCGAGGCCACTGCGCCACTCGACCTCGACTGCGGCTCGTGCACGCTCTGCATCGAGGCGTGTCCGACCGGCGCACTCGACGAGCCGGGCCTCGTGGATTCGACGAAGTGTCTCTCCTACTGGACGCAGGCGCCGGCGGCGATTCCCGAGGACTACCGTACCGAGCTGGGCGCGCAGGTTTACGGCTGCGACATCTGTCAGGACGTCTGTCCCTGGAACCGCGGCATCGAGAGGCGTCGTGCGGAGCATCCTGTGCCGGCCGGCGCGGAGCCGCACGTGAGGCTTGCGGATTGGCTCCAGGCCGACGGCGCTTCGCTGACTGAGGCTTATGACCGCCTGTACGTGCCGAAGAACGATCCTCGCTATCTGCGTCGCAATGCGCTGGTCGCTCTCGGCAACAGGGGCGGAGTCGCCGAGCTGCCCCTCGCGGAGCCGTTTCTCGCGAGCGACGACGAGCTCCTGCGCGAGCAGGCGGAATGGACCGTGGCGCGAATCCAGGAGAGACATGCCGGCTGAGGCAGGAAGCCTTGCGCGGGCGCGCGCAGTCGAGGTGTGGATCGCGCGCGTCCGGCTCTTTGCGGTGCTGTTCGCCGTGGTCGAGGTCGGGCTCCTCACGGCGACTTATCCGAACGGCTATGAGCTGCTCGCCTGGGTGGCGACGGCGGTCTTCGCCACCGGCGCAGCGGCGCTCTTTTTCATCAGCGAGCGCGCATTCGTTCCCGCTGTCGGCTTCGCCGCGCTGATCTTCGATGCGAGCGTGATCGCCGCATTCGCGCTGCTCTACTCCTATGAGTACGGAAGCCCCACGAGATGGGCGCTGATCTTCGTCGTCGTCGAGGGTGCGCTCCGTTATGGGCTCGTCGGCGCCACAGGTGTGTCGGCCGTGTTGTTCCCGTTTCTCGTCCTGGCCGAGTGGTGGCGCTCGAACCACTTCGGCGGCCCGGGTTTCGTGTGGGACCGCGTGACTTTCCCGTTCGGCGTCTTCCTCGTCACCGGGCTGATCGTCGGCTGGCTCGTCACACGCCTACGGCACGAAGCGGCCATTGCCGAAGCCAGAGCCGCCGAGGCGGAAGCGCTCCGCGACCAGCTCGGCCGACGTGTCGACTTGCTCGAGGCGACCAACCGGTGTGCGCGGGCCCTCGGCTCCTCGCTCGAGGTCGACCAGGCGTTTGGCGCCTTCATCAGGGAGCTCCGGGGGCTGATCGATTTCGACCGCGTGACGATCGTCCTCGTGGAGGGCGGCCGCGCCGAGGTGATGGCCGTCGCCGGACGCGGAACGGACACGGTCTTCCCGCCGGGCTCAGCGCGGCCCGTGCGGGGGTCGGTGCTCGAGGAGGTGCTCGAAGGGAGGCTCGTCTATCGGCCTGCGATGGAGCCGGACCGCTATCCGGAAGAGGAGGATCTCCTCGCACTGGGCCTGCAAAGCCGTCTGCTTGCACCCTTGCCTGTAGGGCCGCGTACGATCGGGATGCTCGGCCTCGTGCGCGCAGAGCAGGATGCCTTCTCCCCGGAGGAGATCGAGCTCGTCGCCGTGCTCGGGCGGCTCGTCGCGACCGCCGTCCAGAACATCCGCGCCTACGAAGCGGAGCGGACGACTGCGGACGAGCTCCGTCGCCTGTCGGCGCTGCGAGCCGACTTCGTCTCGCTCGTATCGCACGAGCTACGCAGCCCGATGGCGGCCGTGATCGGCGCCGCCCGGACCCTGCAGGAACGCTGGCGTGAGCTCAGTGCCGAGCAAAGGCAGTCGTTCCTGGAGCTGATCGGCGACGAAACGTCACGGCTGGCAGATCTGATCGGTGACGTCCTCGACACGTCGCGAATCGAAGCCGGAACCTTCAGTTTCACATTCAGCGACGTCGATCTCGCCGAGCTGATGCGTGACGTCGTTGCCGCTGCGGATCTGGCCCAGGACGAAGTCCGCGTCACGGCGCAGGTGAACGGGACTCTGCCGCGCGTCCGCGGAGACCGCATTCGCCTACGTCAGGTCGTGCAGAACCTCGTCGACAACGCCGTCAAGTACTCGCCTACGGGGGCGGAGGTGCGCGTCACCGCTGGGACGGACGACGCTCACGTTCAAGTGGCGGTCGAGGACACCGGCCCGGGGATTCCGCTCGCCGATCAGAAGGTGATCTTCGACAAGTTCGGGCGGGCCACCGTCGACGGCGGCACCAAGCCCGGCACCGGGCTGGGACTCTTCATCGCGCGCTCGATTGCGGAGGCGCACGGCGGCTCGCTCGACGTCGACTCGGCCCCCGCCCAGGGGTCCGTCTTCACGCTCGAGCTACCACTAAGCCCGCGCACGGAGGCGTGAGACCCCGAGCTCGTTCCCGAGCTCGCGCGCGCGGTCTGCCACCGCCTTGCGCATCTCCTCAGGCTCGAGCAGGACCGCGTCGCCCCGTTGCGACAGCACCTCCCCGATCAGCCAGTCCACACCGCCGACGGGCATCTCCGCAAGAGCGGTGCCGTCCTTCAACGGCGTCGCGCCCCGCTCGGCGGCCCAGCGGGCGGCGACGCCCTTGAGATAGAGGATCTTCGCCGATCGTCCATCGCGGAACCCATGTGGGTCGAACGCGGTGCGGGGCTCGAAGCGCTCCTGGGTCAGCTGCGCGCTGCGCATCCGGTCGAGGCGGAAACTTCGCTCGGCGTCGCGCGATCGGTCCCAAGTGTGCACGCGCCAGTTCGGGAGCTCACGCTCGAGTGAGTAAGGCTCGACGACGCGTTTCGACCAGGTCTGCTCGCCTTCCTTCTGGTACTCGATCTCGACGAGCCGACGCTCGCGGATGCCTTCGGTGAGGGTCGCGACGAGGTCCGCCTCCGCAGACACGATCTGCGGATTGGGCGTTTGCGCGAGCTCGAACTGCCCGAAGGTCTCCTCTAGCTTCGCGCGCACGCGGTCGAGGGGCGTGTGCGCGTCGGCGGCGATCATCGGGCCCACGAACTCCAGTGCGAGCCCGATGGCACGTGCCTCGAGCGGCGTCAGCCGCGGCGCGAGCCGGAACGTATCGCCGTACAGCTCCTTGTCGACGTGCACGTTTTCGCCCGCCAGTGCGGCGTAGACCGTGTAGCAGCCGCCGCCGAAGTTGACGAGGTTCAGCAACTGGAGGTGCTCTTCCAGCTCTTCCTCCGGAATGTGGAAGCGCTCGACGATCTCGCGCGCCGGGATCACCGCGTCGTTTGCTTCGCCGCAGGCGGCAAGCAGGTACGCGAGCAGCGCCTGCAGGACGGCGAAGCGTTCCGGCACGACCGGCCCGGCCGGTCGCTCGCCCGAGGCTTCGACCTGCTGCACAGGCGCCACTGCTGCGAGCCTTGGCGGAGCCTCTTCGTGCCGATCGCGGACGGCACGCAGCGCCTGGGCCACCTCGCGACGGAGCGCATCCGGCTCGAGCGGGATCGCTCGCCCGTCCTGCCGGAGGATCCACGAGGCGAGCTGCGGCAGCGACGAGTAACCCGTGACGAACACGCCGTCTTCGAGTTCGCCCGCATTGCCGAATGCGCGCTCGACCCACCACGCCGTGTCGCCTGCGAGCTCGATCCGCGCTTCGCCCTCGATGTCGCCGATCTGCCATGGCGGCCGGCCGCGGTACTGGTCGATGTCGAAGTCGGTCGGGATCCGAAAGTCACGCTCGCGGCGCGTGGCGAATCGGATGTCGCCACGGATGCGGGAGACGCGGAAGGTCCGGATGTCTTTGCGGTCGAGGTCCTGGCCGATCACGTACCAGCTGCCGTTGTCCGACAGTAGGCCGTACGGATTGACTGTGCGCTCGCCCTGGCGATTGCGCGAGATCGAGTAGTACGGAAACTTGATCGTGCGTTGTTTGGAGATCGCGCCCTCGAGCTTCCCCAGCCGTCCGGGCATCTCGGCCGAGTAATCGGGGTCGAGCACCTCGACGCGGACTGCGGTTTCGGTCGCGTGCTCCCCGAACCCCTGGCGACCGAGCGCGAGGTTTTGTAGCGCCAGCCGCAGCGGCTCGGAGTAGGCGAACTGGCCCTCGAGCAGATACAGCGCGGTCTGCAACGCGGCGAGCTCGTCGTCCTCGAGCTCGAGCTCGGCGAGGAAGTAGTTCTCCGAACGGAGGGTGTAGAGCTCCTCGCCGGTGAACTCGTCGCGTTGCGACTGGAGCGGCACGCCTAGGGCAAGGAGCTCCGCGCGGTCGGAGTAGAAGCGCCGGGCGAAGGCCTCGTCCGACATCTCGGAGTACCCCTCGACGTTCGACTTCACGTCGCGCGCGGTCAGCAGCCGGCGCTCCGCCATCAGGTAGGCGACGAGCGACAGCTGACGGATCAGCTTGTCGGTGTCGTGAGACACGGGGCGAATCTACCGCACTGACGGCGGGCCCCGACGTCCAGCGCCATTGCCCGAGCCGCCGGACGAACCCGTGGTGGAGCGGATTGTTGACGATGTACTCCACCGTCGCCTCGTACTGCTCGTCCGTCTCGATCACCTTCGACCAGTAGCGCCGGCCGAAGACATGGTCCTTCCTCCGGTGGCGCTCGTTGAAGGCGCGCGCGTAGGCGCCGTTCAGGTCGCGCATCCCGTCGGAGAGGTTCGGCAGGGGCGTCTCGACGAGGAGGTGGTAATGGTTGCCCATCAGGCAGCGGACGTGCGTCCGCCAGCCGTACCGTCGCTCGACCCGGCGCAGCAGATGGAAGAAGACGATCCGGTCCCCGTCGTCCAGCACGATCGGGGCATGGTTGTTGCCCCGGATCCCGACGTGGTAGTAGGCACCGGCGGCGAGGTAGCGGTGGGGCCGTCCCATCGTCCGAACGTAGCGC
>JBBWZE010000128.1:0-6855 GCA_039648845.1 Actinomycetota bacterium
GACACGAGTGCATCACGTTCTCCTCCTCGACGTGGGCTCAAGGTGAAGCAAACAGGCGGGACCGTTCCGGCGAAAGACGGAGATGGGCTCACCCGAGCGGGGGTCCGGATCAGCTGCCGAAGGTTCGCGAGGCGCCCGACGCCTGAGAGGTTGCAGCACTCCCAGTGTCGGGCCGATGCCGATCTACTATCGGATCAAACCGACTCCGTATTGCGCTCCGAACACTGTGCGACCTAACGTCGCTGGGTCTGCACACTTCTAGCGCGGGAGCGCAACAGCACCTCCTTCACAATGCCAATCGTCCAGTCGCTTGCATTCCTGTTCTCGTTCGTGGCCCTGTGGTTCCTCTTCCAGGTCGACGGCACGTGTGTTCGTTGCGGCGGCCGCGGGGCGCACCGGGAGGGCTGCACGCTGAAGAAGTGACCTGGGCCGCTAGGCCGTTCGTGAGCGAAGGCGTTGGCGGAGAGGCGGCCCGATCATCCCGAGGACGGGCACAAAGAGGGCAAGCCAGAGCACGGCGAGAAACGTCCAGGCGACAGGTCGAGGCGCAACTGCCGTCAGTGGCTTCAGATAGCGCAGCGACAGCGCTGCGACGAAGATCGCCGCGACCGCGGTCCAGACAAGCGAGAGCAGCGCGTACCGCATGAGCGCCGGAGAGCTCGAACCATGGAAGCGCCCGCTTAGCCTGGCGCGCAGCTGCTCGCGCGCTCGTCGTCGCAACCCCGGCTCTCGCAGCACGTCGACGAGAATGTTGTAGCCGTCGCGCTCCAGCGTCGGGTTGAGATTGAAGAGAGCACCGAGATATGCGCCGAACGCAAGCTGGAAGAAGATGTCGCGCACGGTGCCGGCCGCGAGCGCCAGACAGCACAGCGAGAAGACCGCACCGAGGACGAGATCCGAGACAGGGCCGGCGGCGCTGACCGCGATTCGCCGGCGTCTCGGCTCGAACCAGATCTCCGAAGTGTCGACATAGGCATAGGGAAAGACGAGCATCAGCTTGACTCCGGCCTTTCGCACATGCCGCCCGAAGGACGCCATCGCAAGTCCGTGAGCCGTCTCGTGAAACGCCACGACGGCGAAGCGGCCGACGACGAAGACGAGCCCGCCGAGGCCGATCTTGTGGGCCACGACGAACGGTGTTCCGTAGCGCCCGACGACGAGGTAGCCGAAAATGATGATCCCGAGGGCCGCGAGCAGCGGGAAGACGCTCTTGGCCGGTCGAGTGAAGAGCAGCCAGCCGCCGCGAGCGTAGAGCTCGTCGAAGAGCTTGCCCGCCCCGGTCCACGTCGCCTCACGCGCACGCAACAATCGGTCGATACCGCGTTGCGGCTGATTCGGCGGGGCAGTGGCGCTGTCGCCACCGGCGAGCAGACCGCGATCACCGAGACCCGCCAGAAGCCGGGCAAGACGAGCAGGTCCTGCGGCACCGAACCGCTGCTCGGCCTCCTGAATCAGCTCGGTTCGCTCTCGCCGGCCGTCGAGGAGCTGAAGCAGGCCGGCATCTTCGTCCGAAAGGTGAAGGAACTTGCCGGTGCGCAGATCGTTGAGCACCCATCGACGGGGGCCCTCCGCCACTTCGAGCCGCTTCAGCGCGTAGCCCGACCGAAGCCGAGGATGTTCGCCGAAGCCGGTTGCCGCCGGCGCGAGTGCCGCGGCGGCACCGGAGGCCGGAAGGATCAACGAGTCGCCCGGCGGCACGACGATCGTGCGACCGGCTTCGGCTGCGCCGCGCCGGCGCTCAACGAGGAGCTCCTCGTCTCCAAGCGTGATGTGCGAGCCGTCGCCCAGTCTTCGCACACCGTCGACGCGGCTGCCGTCGAGGCGCGTGCCATAACTCGACCCTGCATCCTCGAGCAGCGGCGCACCAGATGGGTCGCCCAGCGTAATCCTGGCGTGGTGCCGGGATACGCTCGGATCATCGAGCTGGAGCGTGTTCCCCGGTGCGCGCCCGATGGTCATACCATCGAGAACCGGCACACGTGTTCCATCGTGCAGTACCAACTCGAACACGCCGGCTGCCCCGTTCAGCGACATTCCACAGCTCGGACAGAACGAGGAACCTCGCGCGATCTGGCGGTGGCAGTTAGGGCACAGCATCGGAAAACCGGGTCTGGCGATCTAAGAGGCGAAGACTCTCGCCATCTCACCACGCAACCTCCATCCCGGCGATCGCGATGGCCTCTCACGTGAACGGCAGCCCTTGTTGATACGCGGGACAGCCGGCTGTTGAGTGTCGAGGTATGGCGCGCGCTCGCGCTCATGAGCCGTTGCGACCGGTGACGCGTCCTTCCTCCCGCTCACCGCGCACGCGAGCGCGCGCCAATCCGAACGCCTCCGCCTTTTACGAACCCGGTAGCGCAGACTCGAAGCCGAGCCGCGGAGGGCCGCCGCCCTGGGCGCTCCGGCTGATGCGTAAGGGAGGCTATCGCCGCCTCGCGGCGGTGATAGCCGCTCTCATCGGAATCGGTCTCATCATCGGTGTCAGCGGGGCGAGGGTCGCCCGCCAGAACGTCGGTTACGTCGGAGTCGTCCGAAACGGCGGCCCATTCGACAAGCGCAATATCCGGCAGATCCTCATGCCGGGGCAGCCGCTGACGTGGATCGGATTCTTCTCGCAGCATCCACACGAGTATCCGGCGTCGAATGTCAATCGCACCTACACCCTCACTGGTGACCCGCGGCGGGGCAGCCGCCCCGGCGTGGACGTCGTCACCGTGCCGACGAAGGACGGCGTGCAGATCGCAGTCGAGGCGACGGTCTTCATGCGGTTCGTCGGAGAGCGCGACGTCAAGGCTCTCGAGCGCTTCGACATCTCCTACGGCACGCGGCGCTTCCCACCGGCCGCCGGCGGAAAGGGCCTCTACCCGTGGCAGGGAGACGACGGATTCTACGCCTGGTTGGACAACCTGTTCCGGCCAGTGCTCGAATACAACCTGCGCCGAGAGGTCGGCCGGTACGACTGCGCCGAGCTCGTGGCCTCGTGCGCGCTGGTGAGCAGTGGGAGGTCAGCGATCGGCTCGACGTCGAAACCCCCGGTCGCGGATTCAGGGGCACTCGCCGATCGGCTCAGCTCGACTCTGGAGAGCGACCTCACGCGAACCCTCGGTCAGCCCTACTTCTGGAACATCCGAATGCGGATCGCGCGCGTGACGCTTCCGAGAAGTGTCCAGAACGCCGTGGACGATGCACAGGCGAAGTACGTGCAGGTCAACGGAGCCAGGGCGGAGCTGAAGCAGGCGAGGTACCAGAACGAACGGAATCGCCTGCTGGGAGAGGCCTACAACGCGAGTCCTGCCCTGGCGAACATCGACGCGCTCAAGGCGCTTCCCAAGCAGGCGACGGTGATCCTGAGCACGAACGGGCGGACACCGGCCGTTCTCGCGACGCCGGGGAACGGATCGGCGCCGGCGCCAGCCCAGAGCGAATCGGCGCCAGCGCAGAACGAATCGGCACCAGAGAAATAGTCACGGCCGATCGCGTGTCAACTCTGGACCTCCAGTAGTCATTTTCGGATGTAAACCGTGACCGAAGGTCATTTCGTCCTCCTAGGCGGCATCCTCCTTGTCGGCGCACTGGCCGCCTCGGTGTTTGCGGCGAAACTGCGCCTTCCGGCCATGCTGCTGGTCCTCGTCGTCGGGATGGCTGCAGGCTCCGACGGCGCCGGCTGGCTCGCGTTCGACAACTACGGGCTGGCACGACAGATCGGCACGATTGCCCTCGCCTTGATCCTCTTCGACGGCGGACTCACATCGGGGTTCGCCAGGATCCGGCCGGTGATCGGGCCGGCCGTGCGACTTGCGGTCGGAGGCACCGCGATCACAGCGCTCGTCACCGGTCTAGCGGCCGCGGCGCTTTTCGGGCTCCCTGTCCTCGAGGGCCTACTGCTCGGCTCGATTCTGGCGTCGACCGACACCGCCGCGGTCTTCGGACTGATCCGCGGTTCGACCCTCCGCCGACGTGTGGCGACGACGCTCGAGGCCGAGGCGGGATTGAACGACCCCGTGGCAGTGCTGCTCGTGGTCGGTTTCATCGCCTGGATCCAACGGCCCGACTACAACCTGGTCGACATGTTGGCGCTCTTCGGCCGCGAGCTGCTGATCGGCTCCTTGTGCGGCTTGGTTGCAGGTTGGCTCGCCACAGAGGCGTTTCGCCGGGCACGCCTACCGGTGGCTGGCCTCTACCCGGTTGCGTCGTTCGCGGTCGCTGCTCTGGCTTTCGGAGCAGCTGACACTCTCCATGGGTCAGGCTTCCTCGCCGTCTACCTTGCGGGGCTGGCGCTCGCGGACGCCGAGATTCCGGGCCGCCAGACGATCGCGATCTTCCACGACGGCCTCGCCTGGGTGGCCCAGGTTGCCCTGTTCCTGACGTTAGGCCTGCTCGTCTTTCCGAGCCAGCTGGGCGACGCGATCGGCGAGGGCTTGCTCCTCTGGCTCGCGGTCACACTCCTCGCACGCCCCCTCGCTGTTCTCGCAGCCACGGCGTTCGAGCGCTACAGCATGGCCGAGCGGGTCGTGCTCGGCGCGGCCGGAATGCGCGGCGGAGTGGCGGTCGTACTGGCGACGTTCCCCGTCACCAGCGGGATTTCCGGCAGCGTTGCCTTCTTCAACGTCATCTTCATCGCGGTCGTGCTCTCGACTCTCGTGCAGGGCCCGACGTTCGAGCCTCTTGCTCATTGGCTCGGGTTGACCAGCAGCGAGCCGGCCCTGCCTCGCCCTCTGGCCGACTTCGGGACGATCCGCGGACTCGGTGCGGAGGTGTTCGAGTACCCAGTGGCAACAGGGGACGGAATCGTCGGGCGGCGAGTCACGGACCTCGAGCTGCCGAACGAGGTGACGCTCACCGTCATTGTGCGCGGCGGCGAAGCTGTGCCGCCGCGGGCAAGCACACAGATCAGGGCCGGCGATACGCTGCACCTCGTCGCCCGCGAGGAAGTCGCGAAGCAGCTGCGCCGGCTGTTGGATGCCTGGCGCGATCCGGTGTGGGCGCCGAACAACGGCGAGGTGCCCGTCCTTGCCGGCGACGGGGCTGAGCCATTGCTAACAGAGGCGTGGCAGGCACGCGACGGAGATCCGTCCGACCCCGACCTCATCGCGGGGACGCCGGTGATCGAGCGCCTGCGCATGCGAGAGGATGCAGGCGGCGCGCTCGTTGCCCTCGAGGACGGGCGCTACGCGGTGACGGGCACGTCAGTTGCGGTCGGAACGGCTGAGCTCGTCCGTCGCTACGCGCGACGGCGTCGTGCGAGCGCGGAGAACGGCCCCGAGCAGCTTTGGTGGCAAGAGGTCGCGGGCGCGCTGCGGCGCTGACGTTCCGCGGGGTCAGACGGACTCGGCAACGAGCACGAGCGCGATCAACGCGAACAGCAGCACGACGACCTTTACCGCCCACCACATGACGCGTTCCATCGGCATGGCGTCCGGGATGTATCGCTGAGGCTCGGGCTCGGCTTGCACTTGTGGCGCCTGGGCCAGCACGCCGCTCAGCGTGTCGGGAGCCAAGGCATGAACTGCGCCGTTGTTCCTAGGCTCGAGCTCGTCAGGCCCGGGAAGGGAGAGCTCGACGACTGGGCTGTAGCCGACGAGGTCGCGCTGGATCGCATAGGCGTAGAGCGACCGCAGGGCGGTCGTGATCGTCGTCACCCGGTCCGCGGTCACTCCTGCGGCTTGAAGCTGATCGACCATTGCCTGAACGTGCCGGCGGCGAACGTCCTCGATGTTCGTCGATCCCAGTGCCGAGTCGACGTAGCTCAGCGCACCGCGCAGTTGACGCAGCCTTTCCGGTGGATAGGAGTGGCCATTGCGATCATGCGCCTGACCGTCCTCGGCGTCCTGGAGGAACTCATCGATCACCGCGCCGAGCTCTGCGCCGTTGACCGGCATGCCGTTGGATGCTTTCACCGACTCGTGCTGGTCGCGCTGCCAGGCCTGAGCTTCGGCGACGGTCTCGAACTCGGGGCTGAGTGACCGCCTCCCGGTCTCCGGATCCACGACGCTCGCGCGATATCCAAGTGGGCCGCAGATGCAGAACCCCCCGTCGCGGCGAGGGCAATTGTCGGCATGCCGAGCGAAAATGCCGGGTACCTCGGTCCTCCAATCGTAGGCCATCGAGAGCTGCTCCTTGTTGTCCGATGCCCAGGCAGCCTGGGACCGCCGGGCAACCTCAAGGTACGTGGGCACAGCAGCTTTCCTCGATCCGGATGCGCTCTCAGCCGAGCCCGAGTTCGCACCTGTCCGACCGAGGTCCGCGCTCATGGTCGAATGTAAACAGGGGTGCCGAGCGGAATCGTTCGCATCAGGTAGCGCTGATCCGGGGCGCTCACGTGCAGGCAACCGGCCGAGACGGCGCGTCCGAGATCGCTCGACGAGAGCGTTCCGTGGATCGCCACTCGGTTGCCGCCCCTCCACCCCGGTGGCAGATGGGACTGGATCGCGGAGAGCGCGAGTATGCAGCAGCCGTAGACGGCGCCGTAGATCCGTCCGTCGAGCTTGTCGGTCACGGCGAACCGCCCGGTGGGGGTGGGCGAGCCGGGGCGGCCGACGCCCACCCGTAGCCGCCGCATCGCCATACCGTTTCGGCGAACGACGAGCCTTCGGGTGGAGAGGTCCGCCTCCAGGTCGATCCGGGTTCGCACGAACCGCAGGCCGCCGCCCTCGGCGTCGACCCAGACGACCCGGTTGTGACCGAACCCGGGCTCTGTCACGCCTAGCCAACGGCCGCCGCGGGACGCGATGACTCCGAGCGCGCGACTAGAGCCGAACGGCGTCGTGGAGCCGACGCGCCCGACTACCCGGCCGAACGGCCCGTCCCGAAGCGCGACTGCAGAGCCTCGTTGCACGTACGCGATCAGATGCGTCC
>JBBWZE010000144.1:0-4006 GCA_039648845.1 Actinomycetota bacterium
GACAGGCCTCGCCGGCGGAGGTCTTCACCGCCGTGACCGAGGAGGTCGGCAGGCTCCTTCACCTCGATTTCGCGCAGATGTTCGTCTACGAGGGCGACAAGACCGTGACGGTCGTGGGGGCCTGGAGCTTGCGCGGCAGGAACGTGCCGGTCGGCATGCGGCTGTCGCTCGAGGGCGACAGCGTTGCCACTCGCGCCCTCCGCACACAGCGGCCGGCGCGGATCGACGACTACGGCGAAGCTAAATGTTCAACGGCTGAATACGTCCGCTCCCTGGGAGTTCGCGCGGCGGTCGGGACTCCAATCGTTGTCGAAGGACGGGTGTGGGGACTGATGACCGCCGGATCCGTGCAGCCGGAGCCGCTGCCTGTAGGAACGGAGTTGCGGATCGGAGCGTTCACGGAACTCGTCGGAACGGCGATCGCGAACGCCGAGGCACGCAAGGAGCTGGAACGGGTCGCTGTGGAGCAGGCGGCGCTCGGCCGCGTCGCGACACTCGTCGCCGAAGCTGCTCCGCCGAGCAAGGTGTTCGCAGCTGTCGCCGACGAGGTCGCCGGCCTGTTCGGGGTGCCGCGCGTCGGGCTCTTTCGCTACGACACGGATGAGAGCGGGACGGTTATCGCCGCGTCCGGCGACCTGTCGCCATACGTGGGCCGGACTTGGAATTTCTCCCCCGCCGATCCGAGCGTGGTTGCGTCGTTGAAAAGGACAGGCCGACCCCTGCGGATCGACGACTACGCAGACGTCACGATGGAGAGCATCGTGAGAGCGAAAGAACTCGCTATCGGTGCGGCGGTTGGTGTGCCCGTCATCGTGGAGGACCGTGTCTGGGGCGCGGTGACGATGGGCCTCGCAAAGGGTCGCCCACCTTTGCCCGCGGATACGGTCGATCGTGTCACCGCGTTTACGGACCTGGTAGCGACCGCGATCGCCAACGCCGACGCACGGACCGAGATCGGACGGCTCGCGGAGGAACAGGCGGCATTGCGGCGGGTGGCGACGTTCGTGGCGCGCGGCATGGAGCCGGGCGAGGTGTTCGCCGCCGTCGCTGAAGAGATCGGACGGGTCCTGGAGATCGACAACACGAGCATCCTCCGCTACGAATCCGACGCGACTGCGACCGTCGTCGCCATCTGGGGCGATGAGCATTTGTTGCCGGTCGGCTCGAACTGGACACTCGAGGGCGAGAGCGTCCTGGCGCGGGTGTTCCGCACCGGTCGCTCGGCCCGGATCGACCGGTACGACCACCTCTCCGGCACGATCGCCGACCTGGCTCGTCGGCTGGGCAGGAACTCTGCCGTCGCAGCACCGATCATCATCGACGGTCGGCTCTGGGGCGCTGCCTTGGCCTCGGCAGCCGATCGCCTGCCAGACGCGGTCGAGGGGCGGATCGCCAACTTCGCCGACCTGGTCGCGACGGCGATCTCGAATGCGCAGACTCGGACCGAGCTCAACGCCTCCAGGGCTCGCGTCGTCGCCGCGGCTGACGAGGCGCGACGGCGGCTCGAGCGCGATCTGCATGACGGGATACAGCAGCGCCTCGTCTCGCTAGCACTGAAGACACGCGCGACCGAGAGCATGACGCCGGAGGCAGCCGGCGAGCTCCGAGGCGAGTTGTCGCTGCTTGCCGACGGTCTGGTTGCGGCGCTCGACGAGCTGCGGGAGTTCTCGCGGGGGATCCATCCGGCCGTCCTCTCGGAGGCCGGTCTCGTTCCGGCTCTCAAAGAGCTCGCCCGCCGCTCCACCGTCCCGATCGCCCTCGACCTGAATCTCGACTTGCGGCTCGCGGAACCGGTCGAGGTGGCGGCCTACTACGTCGTGTCCGAGGCGCTCACCAATGCTGCGAAGCACGCCCAGGCCTCTGCGGTCGAGCTGTACATGGACTACAGCGACGCTGCCTTGACTCTTTCGATCCGCGACGACGGCATCGGCGGCGCCGATCCCAGTCGGGGCTCGGGCATCATCGGCCTCAAGGATCGGGTCGAGGCGCTCGGCGGGACGATCGCCGTCGTAAGCCCGTCTGGCGACGGAACCGCGTTGCACGTGCGGCTCCCCGCCCAGCCGAGCGCCGCCCTCACGTCCCAGTCTCACGCGCTCGCCGGTCGCGACGTGAGATCTGGCCCATAATCGCCGGTATGACCACGGATCGAACGCGGGTGGTGCTGGCGGACGACGAGGTCCTCCTCCGCGAGGGCCTGGCAGGCCTCCTCGAGCGCTCCGGCTTCGACGTCGTAGGCCAGTGCGGCACAGCCTCCGAGTTGATCGAGCTCGTTCGTGATCTCCAACCCGACCTAGCGATCATCGACATCCGGATGCCCCCTAGCCACAGCAGCGAAGGTCTCGATGCCGCTCGTGTGATCCGTGAGGAGCTCCCGGAGATCGCGATCCTCGTCCTGTCAGCGCACGTCCAGGTCGAGCAGGCCACGGACCTGCTTGCGAGCGGGGAGCGCAGCGGCTATTTGCTGAAGAGCCGCGTTACGGACGTCGACGAATTCATCGGGACGCTCGAGCGGATAGTCAAGGGAGGGTCAGTCGTCGATCCAGCCCTCGTCCAGGAGCTCGTCGCCGCGCGCCGCGTCGAAGATCCACTCGACGTCCTCTCCCCGCGCGAGCGAGAAGTACTCTCGCTCATGGCCGAGGGCCGTTCGAACGCAGGCATCGCCCATACGCTCTGGATCACCGAGGGGACCGTCGAGAAGCACGTGCACAGCATCCTCACGAAGCTGCGGCTTCCCGCGACTGAGGACGATCAGCGCCGGGTTCTCGCCGTGATCACCTTTCTCGACGCGCGTTGATGCCGATCGTCCGGCCGCGCCTTGCGCGGCCGGACATTTCAACTTCTCGATCCGCCCCCGGCCTGCGGGCTCGACACCGGTTAGGCCGCGGCCAGAGCTCGCCGCTGATTGAAGCGGTCGATCCTGTCACCGCTCACGGCCGCCTGCTCACGGCCGGTATAGGCCGGATGGCAAGCCGAGCAGACGTCGACGGACAGCTTCGTTGCGGTCGAACGGGTTGTGAACGACGTTCCGCAGGAAGAGCAGCGGACATCGATGAGATGTAGGTCTGGATGACGAGTCATGTGTTCTCCTTCAAAGGTACTGAGAGCACCAACGCCCTCACCTATGTAAACGCTCGGAGCACTTCCCCTGTTCCTCAACGGTTCAACGTGGACATGTCCGGGTAGCGGGATGCGAGACCGTCACGGTGTCCATCCCCTCGGTGGCTCAGCCAGCCTTGCTGGAGCGGATAGGTGGCCGCGGCGAGAATCACACCCGCGAGCACGGCACCGCCGAGAGCTGCGCGCCGGCCGCGCGCTCCGGCAATGACCGGCTCGGCGCCGCGGTGCCAATCCGCGGTGCCGACCCGCACCGTCCGTGCGAGGTACGCAAGGATGTGCACGATCATCACCAGCCCCCAGACGCCAAAGCTGACGATGTGCACAGCGAACAGTCCATCGCCGCCGACAACGGCCAGCGCAATTCCGCTGGCAAAGAGCACGAGCGTCGAAGCGATCAGCAGTGGAGCGAGCAACCGCAGCACGAGCCTCGGTGGCCCTTCGTGTCTGTACAGCTTGTCACCCGCGTAGTAGCGCAAGAAGCGCCAGCCTGTGCTGCCGAGCTTCAGCGCGAGAGGCGGTAACAGAAGAAGCCCGAGAAACAGGTGCACAGACAGCAAGGAGCGCGCGGACAGCGTCGTCAGCGTCTCCACGATGAGGAGGACGAGCAGGACCAGCCCGACCGACGTCGTCAGGCGCTCGTTGCCCGGCGGGCCCGCTGGGAGAACCTGGTTGGCCAGGCGCTCATTGCCGAGCCGACTCGCTCGAAGAAGCTGGCCGGTCATGTCTGCGCAAGCGCTGGGTCACCCGCCACCCGCCCGAGCACCTCGAACATTGCAGCCAGATCGCGATGCTCATAGCCCAGCGCCCGCGCGACGGTGAGCAGCTCGTCGGCTGCGGCCGTCGATGGCAGGGGCACGTGCAGCTCCCGTGCTGCGTCGAGGGCGAGCAC
>JBBWZE010000259.1:0-16508 GCA_039648845.1 Actinomycetota bacterium
GGCTCGAGGCCCACGACGTCTCGCCGTCCACGGTGAGGCAGCTGGGCGGCGTGCTCGGAGCGCTCGCGAAGATGCCGCTCGACTTCGTCCGCGGCGACAAGGCAGGCCGCAACGCGCGCGACGCCTACGCGACGGAGCATCTGGAGATCGCGAGCTACGAGCTCCTGCGCCGCATCGCACAAAAGGCGGGCGACGAGGAGACCGCCACAGCGGCTCTGGAGATCATCGAAGAAGAACGCGCGATGGCGTTGATCATCGAACAGAACTGGGACAAGTTCGCAGAGCTCTCTCTCCGGGAAGAGGGCGTCGCGGTCTAGCCACGTCACAAAAGGCCACGGCCCGGTGTCTGACACCAGGCCGTGGCTGTTCGGTAGGAGGCCAGCCTCTAGTTGAGCCAGGGCGCCAGGAAGCCCTCGATCTCGCGACAGCCGCGTGGACGCTCGAGGCGGGCCGCGACGGCCTTGTGCTCGACGACGACAAGCGTCGGCACCGTCTCGATCTTGAATCGCTCGATCAGGTCCGGATGCTCCTCCTCCGCGACCTTCACGACGTCGAACGTGCCGTGGTTGTGCCGCCGTTGCAGCACCTGGGCGAGGAAACCCTCCACCCGTCTGCAATGACCCGAGAGCGCCGAGTGGAAGAACATCAACCTCGGCTGCTCGACCAGTGGGGGGATAGCCACTGCCATGTCGCACCTCCGCTGAATCTGGAAGGGCGAGGACTTGGCCCTTGCGCTTGCTAGGAACGAGCGGATTTATGCCCCGAAGCTGCTATTTCGTAACCTCGGACCGGACGCGCCTGTCTAAGCTCAGGTGATGAGAAGGGTCGCGGTCACAGGGCTTGGGGCCGTCACGCCGCTCGGCAACGACGCGCGGTCGACCTGGAGCGCCGCTGTGGCAGGGGAGAGCGGCATCGACTGGATTCGGTCGTTCGACCCCGGCGACGCGCCGGTGCGGATCGCCGCAGAGGTCAAGGACTACGACGCCACCACGGTCGCCTCGGTGAAAGAGGTGCGCAAGCTCGAGCGGAACGTCCTCCTGGCCATGGGCGCGGCCCGTGAGGCGATGGGTGATGCCGGGCTGAACGGCTTCGATCCCAAGCGTGTCGGCGTGGTCTTCGGCACGGCGATCGGAGGAATCAACGGGTTGCTCGAGCAGGAGGAAATCCGCCGTGAGCGGGGGCCCGACCGGGTATCGCCGAACTTCCTTCCGAACGTCTTGGTCGATTCGGCCAGCGGCCAGCTTGCGATCTCGCTTGGGATCAAAGGTCCGAACTACGCCGTCGTGTCGGCGTGCGCCACCGGCTCTCACGCGATCGGCGAGGCTGCTGAGCTGATCAAGCGTGGCGACGCCGACGCGATGCTCGCGGGGGGCGGTGAGGCCTGCTTGAACCCGCTGATCCTCGCCGGCTTCACGGCCATGCGCGGGCTCGCGGTGGAGAACGAGGATCCGCCACGGGCCTCGCGTCCGTTCGACGCCACCCGCGCGGGCTTCGTCATGGGGGAGGGTGCCTGCGTGTTCGTCCTGGAGGAGCTGGAGGCGGCCCGGGCTCGCGGTGCGCAGGTTTATGCCGAGGTGCTCGGCTACGGAGCATCGAACGACGCGCATCACATGGCGCAGCCGGAGCCTGAGGCGACCGGCGTCGCCGACATGATGCGCGCCGCGCTCCAGCGCGCCGGGATCGAGCCCGAGCGGGTCGGATACATCAACGCGCACGGCACGTCGACCCCGCTCGGGGATCTGGCGGAGACGAAGGCGATCAAGGACGTCTTCGGGGACCATGCGTACGAGCTTGCGGTCTCGTCGACCAAGTCGATGATGGGCCACACGTTCGGCGCGGCGGGAGCGATCGAGGCGATGATGTGCGTCCTCGCACTGCATGAAGGTGTGATCCCGCCCACGATCAACTATCACCAACCCGACCCGGATTGCGATCTCGATTACGTGCCGAACGAGGCCCGCGAGGCGAAGGTCGACGTCGCCCTCTCGAACGCGATGGGGCTCGGCGGCCATAACGGCTGCGTGCTGCTGGGGCGAGTCGAGTGAGCGACATCGTCGACCCCCGCGTCGAGGCGTACGCCGAGGAGCACACGACGCCGGACGGCGAGCTGTTCGAGCGGCTGGCCGCGGAGACCCGCGAGAAGACGACCGCGCCGCAGATGATGGTGGGCCGGCTCGAGGGTCAGTTTCTGCGTGTGCTCGTCCGCAGCCTTCGCGCCCGACGCATTCTCGAGCTGGGCACGTTCACCGGCTACTCGTCGATCTCGATGGCTCTCGCCCTTCCCGCGGACGGCCGGGTGATCACCTGTGACGTCAACGAGGAGACGAACGCGATCGCGCGGCGCTATGCCCAGGAGGCCGGCGTCGAGGATCGCATCGACTATCGGCTCGGTCCCGCCCTCGAGACGATCGCGCAGCTTGACGGTCCCTTCGATCTCGTCTTCATCGACGCAGACAAGCCGAACTACGTCAACTACTACGAGGCGACCCTGCCGTTGCTCGGCGATGGCGGGCTGATCATCGTCGACAACACGCTCTGGTCGGGCCGCGTGGTCGACGACGAGGATGACGAGGACACCACGCGTGCGATCCGCGAGCTCAACGACCACGTATCGGCGGACCCTCGTGTCGAGAACGTGCTGCTCACCGTGCGCGACGGCATGAACCTCGTCTGGAGGGCATGACATGATCGGCACATGCCCGCGGCGATGGCCTCACCACAGATAGAGCGCGGCCCAGTCGGAAATACGCGTTCGATTGGGCTGTCGATTCTCTGGGCGATCCTGACCCTCGGCATCTACACGTTCGTTTGGACGTACAAGACGCACGAGGAGATCAAGCGCTACTCGGGGAACGGCGTCGGCGGCGTGATCGGGTTCGTCATCTACTTCCTCCTCTCGCCGGTGACGTTCTTCCTCGTCCCGTCCGAGGTGCGCTACATGTACGAGGACCTCGATGGGCAGGCAAGCCCCGTTCGCGGACTCACCGGCTTGTGGATCCTGCTGCCGCTGATCGGGAACATCGTTTGGTTCGTGAAGGTGCAGGGCGCGCTCAACCGTTACTGGCAGTCGAAGGGCGCTCCGCCTCCCTAACCACCTCCGGGTCGAGCTCTTGGATCGACTCGAGCACGACGTCCGCCAGCGCGAGCGCGGCTGCCGGCGGCGGGAATGCACGGTTCGGAATCGCAACGACGTGCATACCAGCGGCATGGGCAGAACGAATGCCGCTGGCCGAGTCCTCGATCGCTGCGCTGCGCGCTGCCTCCACGCCGAGCCGGCGTGCCGCCTCGGAGTAAACGTCGGGCGCCGGCTTGCCGCGCTCGACCTCCTCCGACGAGACCGTCGCCTTGAAGTACGGCGCGAGGCCCGAGACCTCGAGCACGCGGTCGATCAGTTGGCGGTTCGACGACGAGGCGACGCCGAGCGGCCAGTGAGCGGCCAGCCGCTTGACGGCGTCGACCGCGCCGTCGATCAACGGGAGGTGCCCCGAGTAACGCGCAAGCATTCGTTCGACGACCTCGCGGTTGATCTCCTCAGGCGGTTCCGGCACGCCGACGACGTCGTGCAGGTAACGCGACCATTCGGTGGAGCTCATCCCCATCATGTCGGCCTGCGCCTGCGCGCTCCAGCGGCCGCCGCGTTCGCGTGCGAACTCTTCGCGGACTTCGTCCCACAGCTCTTCGCTGTCGATGATGACGCCGTCGAGATCGAAGACGACGGCGTCGATCACGCGGGGAGGTACTCGCCGCCTCGGTATACGAGGCCCGGCCCTGACATGCCCAACTCGGTCGACTCGACTTCGCCGACGAAGATCGTGTGGTCGCCCGCGTTGTGCTCGGATGAGGTTCGGCATTCGAGCCAGGCAAGGGCTTCGTTCACCAGCGGTCCACGGGAGCCGTCGCGCACGTCGACGCCGTCCCATAGTGCAACAGGCGGAATTCCGCTGCGAGCGAAATGCTGCGCGACGTTCGCCTGCGCGCCGGACAGCAGGCTTGCCGACCAGGCTCCTGTGCGGCGGATCGGCTCGTGCGACGAGGAGTCCTTGCCGATCGAGATGCCGACGAGCGGTGGCTCCAGCGACAACGAGACCAACGAGCCGACCGTCAGCCCGAACCGCTCCCCTTCCAGCGCAGTCGTGACGACGGCGACCGGCGCGGGAAAGCGCCGCATCACTTCCCGCAGCTCTTCGCCCTCCATCCCCTCGATGATATGGCCGTGACGAGGCGAGACGTCATCGAGATCGGCATCGCGGGAGTGCTCGTAGCCGCCGCTGGGAGCGCGCACTTCACCGACGCGACGCCGGTGCTGACGTTCGTCGTTGCGGCGCTCGCGATAGCGATGCTCGCTCGGCTCGTCGGCACCTCGACCGAACAGCTCGGCAGCAGAGTCGGATCCTCCGCGGCAGGGGCGATCCAGTCTGCATTGGGCAACCTCCCGGAGCTCTTCATCGCGTTGTTCGCCCTGCGTCAAGGGCTCACGCTGGTCGTTCAGTCGGCGCTGGTGGGATCCGTGATCGCGAACAGCGTGCTCGTACTCGGGCTCGCCTTCATCGTCGGCGGCCTCCGGAACGGGAGGCAGACGTTCGACTCGCCGCGTGCGCGGCTCATCGCCACGCTGACAGTCCTGGCCGCCGCGATCCTCTCGGTGCCGACCCTCTCGCACGCCGTCCAAACGACGGCGGCGGCGTCTCATGAGAAGTCGCTGAGCCTCATCTGCGCAGGCGTCCTGATCGCTCTGTTCTTCCTGACGCTCCCGGCCCTACTGGCGGTCCGCGACACATTCGAGGCAGAGCCTCCGCGCTGGTCACTTCCGATCACTGTGGTCGTCCTGGGCGGGGCCGGTGTGGCCGCAGCTCTGGTGAGCGATTGGTTCGTCACGGCTCTCAAGCCTGCGACCGAGGCTCTCGGCATGAGCGAAGTCTTTGCCGGGCTCATCGTGGTTGCGATCGCAGGTAACGCCGTCGAGAACGTCGTCGGCGTCCAGCTCGCGGCGAGGAACCGGCCGGACTTCGCCATCTCGGTGATCATCAATTCGGCTTTACAGGTCGCCCTGCTGCTCACGCCGATCCTCGTCTTCGCAAGCCTCTTCTTCGGGACTCAGCTCACGCTCGTCTTTCCCACGTTGCTCGCGATCTCCCTGTTGCTCTCTGCTTGGATCATGGCCGTCGTCGTTTACGACGGCGACAGCACGTGGGAGGAGGGTGCGATCCTCGTCGGCTTCTACGTCGTCGTGGCAGCGAGCTTCTGGTGGGGCGCCTAGCGAATGGGTCCGGAGATATTGGTGGTGTCTGTCTGGTGCGCAACAATCCCGACATGGCCGCGGTCAAGAGGGACTACTACGAGGTGCTGGGGCTCGCCCGCGACGCCGACGGCGACACGATCAAGCGCGCCTTCCACTCGCTTGCGCGCGACTGGCATCCGGACGTGGCCGATGCTCCCGATGCCGAGTCGCGGTTCCGCGAGTTGGCCGAGGCCTACTCGGTTCTCTCCAAGCGGGAGGCAAGGCTCCTGTACGACCGCTACGGCTACCGGGGTCGCGGCAACCAGGGCTTCGACGACGCGCTCTGGGACGCGCGGCCTGCTGTAGCAACGCGGGGGGAGAACGTCCACGTCGGAATCGAGCTGTGGAGCTTCGAGGCCACCGAAGGGACGCGCCAGATGGTGAGCTACGAGGCTCTGGTGCGCTGCCAGGCATGCGTGGGGCGCGGCTCGGTCGGCCTGCCGGACCCGGAATGCGAGGACTGCGGCGGCACGGCACGCAAGCGCACGGTGTCGAGTCTGGAGGTGGCGGACCTGTTGCAGATCGAGCCGTGCCCTGCGTGCCTCGCTGAGCCATGCTCCGAGTGCAACGGAGAGGGCACGGTCTCGGCCGAACGCCGGATCCGCCTGCTGGTGCCGGCGGGGGTACAAGACGGCGCGCAGCTCCGCGTCGGCGGCGACGGCAACGACGCGGGCGCGGGCTCCATCCCCGGCGACCTCCTGGTGCGCCTCACAGTCCTCGCGCCGCCACGGGATTCGCGCCTCGTGCGCTACGCGGCCCTCGTGCTGCTTGTCGTCGCGATCGCGACATTGACGCTTTACGTGTCTCGCTGAGCCACGCTCAGTCGAGGGATTTCGCCCCAAATCGGGTCTTTCGGCGCTAGGCTTCGGGTGAACGGTGCCTGCGGCCGCCGGTCCACCCCCTGATGGAAACGCCGCAGCTCTACCGAGATCTCTGGCCCGGCAGCCGACGCCGGATCCTCGTCGTCGACGACGATCCCACTTTGCGCCTGCTGCTCCGCGTGACACTCGCCGCGGACGAGTTCGAGATCGAGGAGGTGGCTTCGGCCGAAGAAGCGCGCGAGGTCGCCCGGTTCTGGCGGCCGGCCGTTGTGCTCCTCGACGTGCAGCTCCCTGGGCTCGACGGGGTCTCTTTCTGCCGGCAGCTCACGGCGGGACGCGACGAGCCCCCGGCGGTCATCTTGCTGACCGGCACAGCAACCCCGGCGGCAGAGGCGCAGAAGGCCGGGGCGCGCGCGATCCTGCACAAGCCGTTCAGCCCGCTGGATCTGATCGCGCTGATCGACGGCCTCGACGAGATGCCGACGGAGCGTCTCGTCTCACGCAGCGAAGGCGACGCCGAGCAACTTCTGGTCTACGCACGCGACCTGAGCCGCATCGTCGAGGTTGAGCGTTCTCAGCGGCGGCTGCTGCAGCACGCCTACCGCCAGACGGTCGCCGCACTGGCAGACGCGCTCGAGGCGAAGGATCCTGGGACGGGTCTCCATGCGCAACGCGTCCAGCACTACGCCGTCGCTCTCACTGAAATGGTCGAGCCCGGGTTGCTCGACGATGCGAGTCTCGAGTACGGCTTTCTCCTCCACGATGTCGGCAAGATCGGCGTCGGCGATCAGATCCTCAACAAGCCGGGGCCTCTCAGTGCCGCCGAGCGCAGCCTGATCGAGCTGCATCCCGCGATCGGCGCCGAGATCCTGTCGGGCGTCGCGCTGCTCGAGGGCGAAGGGCTTGGGGTGGTGCGGTCGCATCACGAGCGGTGGGACGGCGGCGGCTATCCCCTGGGCTTGACGGGCGACCGCATTCCCCTCGGCGCACGCATCTTCGCTCTCGCCGATGCGCTCGACGCGATGACGAGCGACCGTCCGTATCGTGCGGCGCTCACGTGGGAGAAGGCGACCGACGAGATTCTCTCGCACGACGGCTCCCAGTTCGACCCGAAGGTCGTCCGTGCTTTCTGTACGCGCGAGAGACAGCTTCACCGGATCTACGAGGAGTTCTCGGTCGTAGCTGCCTGAGGAAGGGAGGTTGGCCCCGCCTACTCGGCCGGGGCCAACCGGATGTCTCTGTTACGGATTTCTAGTTGCTACCGCCCCGGCAGCCTGTCTCGAAGAACCCTGGAATCCCGGTTCCGTGACCGGGAATACCGGGACCCGTCAGTCCAGCGAGCATGAAATGGCCGGGGGTCTGGACGATGGTGTCTGTTGGCCCCTGGCCCACGATCATGTCGTTCAGACCGGAGAACGCGCACGCTGAATTAGCGTGGTCAGGCGCTGCGGTAGGTCCCGACGTGCCAGGGACGGGATTAGTCGGGTCTGGCGTCCCCGGAGGGCCCTTCACCTCACCTGCGAGAGCAGCACCGCTACTCAAACCAACTACGACGGCTGCGCAGATCACAGCCGCAAGTTTCCTCTGCATTGTTGACTCCTCTCCCCTAAAACAACGGATGTCGCCTGTGCGACTAGTGGAAGGTACTAAGGCTGGCCTGGCATCGTCAACCGTTCGTGGCGCTAGTACCGAGTCGCACACCGTACGGTTGAGGCGAACTTCAGGGCTCGCGGCGGGTGGGATTTGAAGCCTGCAGCAATGGACGGGAGCGGCGTTTGGGGGCGCTCCCACTCCCTTGGGCGCGGTGATGTTCGCTCAGGTCGGTACCACGACCGTGCCAACGGACGGGCTGCGAGTTACGCCTGAAAGGCGCGCATCTCTCGGTCACACCCCGCGAGCCTGCTGAGACGGAACGCCTCTCTCCCGGGGGCTTTCACCCACAGGGCGAGCATGTCCCCTCGCCGGGCGGGAGATACGGCTCGAGGAAAATGTCGATCGTCTCCCGGCAGCGAGCGGAACCTTCCTCGCCCATCGAACGGCGCACCGCATGCGGGGCAGAAATCACCAGCTGCCTGCGTAAGTGTCGAACACTTGCGGCATAGGCGATCCCGCGACCACTATCAACAATCCTTGGGATCTCGAGCGGGGTGGGCGCGACTCTGACGCCGCGATTGACGAGTCTTCCAGCCCGTGGCCTTGCTGGCACACGTACCAGTTGCTTTTGATGACGTCACCAAAGGTGCAGTCGCAGTCCTCCCTGCCAACCTGCGACCGGCGCGTCGAATCAGGCCCTCGGCGTAGGGCAACTTCTTGCCGTGGAGGCGGGAACGCGAACGCTCGAGCTCGTCGAGGGCTGAAGAGGAGTCGCTACAGAGAATCCCGACGCGACGTTCGTTAGCACGCTGCGCTTGCCCGGTCGATAATTCGCGCAAGCAAGACGGGCCGGTTGTTCATGATGTAGACCATTCTCTTGTAGCTGTAACGCCGCTCAAGCCAGTGAAGGGCACAGACACATCTGCCTCCTGAACTGCCCTTGCCCATGCAAGAAAGAACGAAATCTCGCTCCTCCCATCGAGGCCAGCGATAGTCCGCGCGGGCCGATGCACCTCCCGCCGTTAGCAATGCTGAGAAGATCGCTAGGGCGACGAGTAGCGTCACAGTAAGCCCTCGAATCATTGGAACCTCGTTGGTGACTTCACGGGCTAGACGCGACGGCAGAGATTCACTGCAGCACGCGCGGCACGTATCCACTTCAATCGACCTGTTAGCGCCGCCGAAAACTCCTGCTTCCCGCGATCACTCGTTACGGGATTTGGCGATGTAAAGTCGATAAGAGCCCTGTCTAGTCCAGAGCGCACCTTGCCGCCCTCGCGGCTCTGCTTGAAAAGTGCACTGCGGCAAGCGCCCGACTTTTGCGATAGGGCGCCAGAGAACAAGGTGTTCTCTGCTGCCTTCATCGCGCTGCGCCATGGTGCAAACGCCTCATACATGCACTGGAGCGTGCCATCACAGTTTCCAAGAGCGGCCGACGACGTATCGAGCGCGGAGTCGGTCCGATTGACGGCTTTGAGAATGGCCGCCGCGCGCGGCGGCGTCAGCTTCGCTGAGGCGGACACAACCGAACAAACGGCTACGACAATCACCACGAGGGCCACCGTCACTACTCGGCGCCTGTTGGCTTGCATCACAGACGAAATACTGACGAGACCGAGTGCATCTGTAACTGGCCGAACGTCTAGGCGGCTAGGCAACAACCCTTCGACCGGGTTGTCGACCTCACCCGAGCAACCCAAGCACCGTGGCGTTTCTCCACAAGGGCGCTGTATGACCACCAGGTGCGCACCAGTGCTCGCCTCGTCGTGGCGCCCTTGAGAGGTCTTCAGCGGAGGTCGCGGGACGATGCCTCGAAGAGGGCACTAGAAGGCGGGGGCGCTGATGCGCTCCTCGCTCACTCGAGACGCTCGGCGGCGATGCGGAGTCCATCGACGAGCGTCTCAGTCGGTACGTGCCGCGGCGGGTTCGCCATCATGGCGAGGCTAACGCCATTGCATAGGGCGTTAGAACAAAGATCAATACTTTCGGCGGGTTCACTCTCGGTGGCGTTGCGACAAACTAGCGAGCCATGAAGCTCCTCGTAATCGCCGCGGTGATTGTCGTCGCGATAGCGGGCTCATTCGGCACCGCCGACGCGCGCGTCTCATCTACCGGGTGGACTAACGCTGACGCACGCGCTTTTAACCGCGCGCTCGGTCGTCCCACGCACCCAGCTTACGAGGGTGGGATTCTCTGCGATCCTGATTCGCGCAAGCTGATCATCTGCACGGACTCCTACGGCCCCCGGCTCGGAGCGATTTACCTCACTCGCTTGGCAGGCTGCCGTATGAGCGTTGAGCTTGGATTCGGATCGCCGCTCCACACGCGCCGTGCTCTCAGTCGCGCAGGTCTAGTGCGCGGTGCCCAGCGCATTCCGGCCTACGTCGGCTGCTGAAACGCGGGTAGCCGGGCGCCGTACCGCCACGAATCAACCCGCGCGGTTGAGTCGTTTGCAGTCATCGGTGGTGGTCTGACATTGGGACCGAACCGGCCTGTCACGCCGGAGGTTGCCGCGATGTGTTTCGCCACTCGCGCACCAGCCCACCTGCTCTTCCACCCCTTCTGAGCGGTGTCCAGCGTCAAGTGCGAACCTCTCTGGCGCGTAACGAACGAGGCAGCGGGCCGTTTCAGCATGCGCGAACCAGCCTGGTTGAGCGGCGGGGGTGGGATTTGAACCCACGGACCGCCTTGCGACGGTCAGCGGTTTTCAAGACCGCCCCGTTCGACCGCTCCGGCACCCCGCCGTTCGCACACCGTACCCGCGCGCTCGGCGGTGAGAACTCACGCCGTGCTGCGCTCGGCGCCGAGCTTCTGCGGGGCACCGAACTCGTGCAGCGGCGACGGGATCGTCACTGAGCCGTCGCCTTCCTGGAAGTTCTCCATGATCGCGAGCATCGCTCGCCCCGTCACGGCTGTGCCGTTCAGGGTGTGCACCGGTTGCAACTGTTTGTCGTCGGGTCTGTAGCGGATTTCGAGCCGGCGGGCCTGATAGTCGGTCGTGTTCGACGTCGACGTGATCTCGCGGTAGCGCTGCTGCGAGGGGAACCACGCCTCGATGTCGTACTTCTTCGTCGCCGATGCGCCGAGGTCGCCGGCGGCCACGTTGACGACGCGGTACGGCAGCTCGAGCTCCTGCACGAGCTCCTCTTCGATCTCGAGCAACCGGTCGTGCTCGTCACGGGACCACTCGGGCCGGGTGAACACGAACATCTCGACCTTGTCGAACTGATGGACACGAAACATCCCTCGCGTGTCCTTCCCGGCGGCGCCGGCCTCACGACGGAAGCACGTCGAGTAGCCGGCATAACGGAGCGGTAGATCGTCGGCGTCCAGGATCTCGGCGCCGTGCATCGCCGCGAGTGGAACCTCGGACGTACCGACGAGATAGAGCTCGTCCCGTTCGACCGCGTAGATGTTCACCTCGTCGGTCGGGAAGAATCCGGTCCCGTACATCGCCTCCTCACGAACGAGCACCGGCGGCAGAACCGGGGTGAAGCCGCGGCTCGTGAGCCGCTCGAGGGAGAACCGGTAGAGCGCGAGCTCGAGCAGCGCGACGTCGCCCCTGCGGAAGGCGAAGCGTGAGCCCGAGACCTTCGCGCCACGCTCGAGGTCGATGCCGGCCGCGGCGAGCTCCAGGTGGTCCTTGACCGGAAAGTCGAACGGCGGCGGATCGCCCCAGCGGCGCATCTCCACGGCGTCGTCCTCGGTTTCTCCATCCGGCGTCGCCTCGTCCGGCGGGTTCGGGACTCGGTCGAGTAGCTCCTTGCGCCGGCCTTCGGCCGCCGCGAGCTGCTGCTCCAGCGAATGCAGCTCTGCTTTCACTCGCTCGAGCTCCTCGAGCTGCTCCGGTGTCGGCTTCCCCTTGAGCTTTCGTGCTGCACGAAGCTCCTCGACGCGTGGCTGGATCTCCCTCACTGCACGATCGGCGTCGAGCAGCTCATCGAAAACCTCGGCTGCTCCCTTCCGCGCCAGCGCTGCGCGGAAAGTCTCCGGATCGTTGCGGGCAGCGCGCAGATCGATCATGTGCGGGAGTCTAGGTAGGCCTCGAGCACTTGAGCTACGCCCTCTTCGTCGACGGAGGGGCAGACGAAGTCGGCGACCTCTTTCACCAGGTCGTGGGCGTTCTCGACCGCCACCCCGTAGCCGGCCCACTCGACGAGCTCGAGGTCGTTCTCCCCGTCGCCGAACGCCACCGTGCGTTCGCGCGCGAAGCCGAGATGCTCGGCGAGGAAATCCAGGCCGGTCGCCTTCGTCACTTCCGGTGACGCGAACTCGAGGAAGTACGGCAGCGACTTCGAGATGTAGAGGCGACCGTCGAACCGCTCGACCATCCGCTGCTTCAGCCCGTCCAGCACCTCCGGGTCGCCGATGACCACCAACTTCGTCGGCGGTTGGTCGAGCCACACGAGCAGATCCCCGACGGGGTGGAGCTCGAGATCCTGGAAATCCGCGTAGCGCGTCGCTTCTGGAGTGACCTCCGCGACGTACAGCTTGTCGTCGACATAACAGTTCAGCCCGAAGCCGTCTGCGTTCAGTGCGCCGATCGTCTCGCGTGCAAGCTCGAGTGGGATTGGCACGTGACGAAGCCAGCGCCCGCTCGCCGGATCCGCGACCACGGCGCCCTGATAGCAGACGACCGGATCGTCGATACCTGCCTCCACCGCGTAACGGCGAACGGACTGGAACATTCGCCCGGTCACCAGCACGACGTGTATTCCGGCGGCGCGGGTAGCGGCGATCGCCGCGCGAGTGCGCGGCCGCAGGATCGTGTCCTCACCGATGAGCGTGCGATCGAGGTCGCACGCGACGGCGTCGAGCTCGCGCGGGAAGTCCTCGGGGAGGTTCAGCCCTGCGGCTTCGTCAGGAAGTCGACGAGGGCCGTGAGATCGGTGGGCGGGAGGTTCTTGTAGGTCCCCGGCATCACGCCCTTCGGATAGCCCTTCTCGACGTACTTGTTCGGGTCGACGATCGATTCATGCACGAACTGTGCGAGGGGCTGACCCGCCGTCTTCGCGTACTGGGCCAGTTTGTCCAGGTCGGGCCCGATCTTCCCGTTCGCCGCGGGCCCCGCGGGTTTGTAGGTGTGACAGGCGCCGCAACCCTGGTTGAGGAAGATCGCCTTGCCCGGCGCTTCGGCCTTGACGGTTCCGACGACCGTGTTCGGCAGCGCGCGAACGACGCCTTCGTTGCCGCAGCCCGCAACTGTGAGCACGCCTGCGGTGGCAGCGGCGGCGATCAAGACTCCCCGGCGCATCGGGCGCGAGTCTACTGACTCCCAACGAAGGAGAGCCCAGCAGCCAAGCGCGCCGAGGCCGATCACGTCGACCGGCGTGTCGTTTACCAGCAGCGACACCGCGAGCCCCGCTAGCAGCGCGTCGACGCTTGCGCGTCGCGGCCGAATCGTGCCCATCAACACGAGCGCAGCGAGACAACTAAGAAAGATCGCGCCGTGGAACCAGCGGTCGGTCACGGCCGCCCACGAGAGGTGCAGGCGATGTCCGAGACCGCCGAGGAGCGAGTCGGGACCGCTGCCAACCGCCCGAGTGACGTGACTCGATCCCCCGAGCGCTGCGTCGAGCCCGACGAAGGCGAGTGCGACGACGACGACGGCCACCGCCAGGAGAGCGAGGCGGCGCGGAGTGACCGCGAGCCCGCGGAGCCGGAACGCCAGAACCCCGAGCGCCGTTGCGAAGACCAGTACGCCGCCGCCGTCCGCCCCCGCCTTGCTCCAACCGATCGTCACGAGCGCGAGGGCTGCGAGCGGGACGAGCCAGCGCAGTCCGCCGATCGCCGCCGCGACGAGCACGGGAGGCAGGAGGAGTGTCTCGACCTGGTTGCCGATCCCGTAGAAGCGTCCGCCGCCGTCGGGTCGCGCGCCGAGCACGGCCAGGGAGTTGAGCTCGGGATCGACGGCGAGCACGATCGTCAGAGCTCCCAGAAAAACCGCGACGACGACGGGGACGATGCTTCGGCGAAACGAGCCTGCAACCGCGATGGCGATCGTCATGATCGCCATCGCCGGAATCACGACACCGAGCCGTGTGGCACCCGCCCACGAGAGGAGAAGTGACGCCGTGAAGGCTGCGGCGCCGCCGAGAGCTCCCGCACGAGGCGCGAGCAAGGTCAGCGCGATGATCGTCAACACAACGGTGACGAACACCCAGCCGCGGTCGCGGTGCACGCGTGCGAGCCGCGTGTCGAGTACGCGCAGATCCTCGAGTGCGTCCCGGTCGGCCTCGGCCCGGATGCGCGGCGTGCGTCCCTCTTGCAGCGCGACAGCCGTCGGGGCGAGATCGGCGATCGAGACGAGGCCGCGGATCCGCGTGGAGTCGGACGTGAGAATGCCGTGGTAGCCGGCGCCGAGGATCATCACTCCGTAGCGCTTCGTGTTCGGACGCTCCCCCGGCGGGGGGAGGCTGACGTAGACGCCGGGCTGGAGCGGCCCCGTTGGAACGCCGAAGGCGACGTCGACGAGGATCTTTCCGTGCGGCCTGCCGAGGTTGCTCGGGACCGCGCCGCGCCTCAGGGCAGCGATCGTGCCTCCCCGATTAACCGTCCCTCCGGCCCCAGGTACATAGAGGCCGACTGCGCCCGTGCCGAAAATGCTGTCGGGAGGCATGACGTAGATCGTTGGGCGCCCCTGGGCCACCGGGCTCGCGACCAGAAACGCGCCGGTCACGAGCCCCACGGCTACCATTCCTCTTACAACCCTCGCCTTCAAGGAGAGCGATTCTCGATGAAACGCAGGTCTTACGGTCGCGACGCCGGTCTGACGTTGCGAATATTCACAACGGCCTCTCTGCTCGGACTTCTGTACGTCGTCTTTGCGGTCGTCCTCTTCAACGTCCTGAGTGTCGGGCTCGTCCCGATGATCCTGATCGTCGTCGGGATCGCCTTCTTCCAGTACTTCACGTCAGACAAGCTCGCCCTGGCCGCCTCGGGTGCGAAGGTGGTCGAGCGCGATCAGGCTCCCGAGCTGCACGACATGATCGAGCGGCTCTGCGCGATGGCCGACCTGCCGAAGCCGCGGGTCGCGATCATCGACACGGACGTACCGAATGCGTTCGCGACTGGGCGGAGCCCGAAGCACGCCGCCGTCGCGGTCACGCGCGGTCTCTGGCAGCGGCTGGAGCCGCGCGAGGTGGAGGGCGTGCTCGCGCATGAGCTCTCTCACGTCGCGAACCGCGACGTCCTGATCATGACCGTGGCGAGCTTCTTCGCGATGCTCGCCGGCCTGCTCACCCGCTTCGGGCTCTACGGCGGGATGTTCGGAGGCGGCGGCCGGAACCGCGACCAGGGCGGAATTCCGGTCTGGCTGATCGTCCTGCTCGTGTCCGTCGTGACCTACTTCCTGAGTCAGATCCTGATCCTCGCGATCTCGCGGTACCGCGAGTTCGCCGCCGATCGCGGGTCGGCGCTGATCACCGGCGCGCCCGAGCATCTGATGAGCGCGCTGCAGAAGATCTCGAGCGACATCTTCCGGATCCCCGAGCGTGACCTTCGCCAGGTCGAGACGATGAACGCGTTCTTCATCATCCCGACGTCGATCAAGACGTCGGCGCGGTCACTCTTCATGACGCATCCGCCCCTCGAGAAGCGCCTGGCGGCGCTGGCCGAGATCGCCCGAGAAATGGGCCGGCCGGTCGCGTAGCCCCTGGTGGGCCTGCGCGACGTTCTGTTCGGCAAGAAGAAGCTCGCAGGGCCCGCGCGCGAACGGCTCTTCGCGCTCACCACGGC
This sequence comes from Actinomycetota bacterium, assembly GCA_039648845.1. GTDB lineage: Bacteria > Actinomycetota > Thermoleophilia > Gaiellales > Gaiellaceae > 3-1-20CM-4-69-9. Next base: position 15,430 of record JBBWZE010000259.1, read on the forward strand.
CGCGGTGACGCTGGACACCGAGCTCGGGCTCCGCACGGCCGGCGACGCGGGGATCGTCTTCAAGCCGCTCTCTGCCGGGGACTTCGTGCGAGCGGAGAACGATCTGCAGCAGCTCCTCGACGGAGTCGCAGGCGACTCAGGCTCGAAGCTCGAGCGGCGTGAGGATTCCTTCGGCTACACGTGGATCATCGTCCGCGATCCTGAGCTCGAGGATCAGGTGACGACGATCCATGCGGTCGCGCAGGGCCTGGAGGAGCAGGGATTCGGTTCGCAGCTCCTCGCCGCGGTGTTCAAGTTCGAGGGCGGCAAGTATCCGGTGTACTGGGTCTACGGCTATAAGCGCGGCGCGTTCTGGCCCTTCGTCCCGACCGGCGACGACCAGAAGCGGGACAACGCGGAGGAGCTGGAGCTGAAGGCCAAGCTCGAGAAAGAGCTGCCGGTCGAGCAAGACCTGACCCGCTGGTTCGGCGTCTTCGACGCGCCGCTGTAGAACGGGTCGTAACGGGGCACTGTCTTAGTGGCCCGACCCAGGCGGTGGCGGTTTGGGGCGGGGAAACCGTGCCGGAACTGGGGCGGTTTCGCGCCGGCTTTGTGGCAGGAACCGAAATGCCTGCAAATCGGTGCCTTCTTCCAATCGTGACGACTTCGTAAAAGGGTCTGACCCCACGGATGTCAGTTTCGGACGGCGGAAGCACGCCGGAACTGGGGCGGTTTCGTGCCGGCTTTGTGCCAAGTACCGAAATGCCTGCAAATCGGTGCCTTCTTGCAATCGTGACGACTTCGTAAAAGGGTCTGACCCCGAGGATGGTCAGTTTCGGACGGCGAAAGCGTGCCGAGACTGGGACTTTTGCGCCGGATGAGGGCCGCCGCGCGCCAAAAGTCATGCAATTTGCGGGCTTTGCATCACGATGACACGCCGGTGACACTAGAACTGACTTGACATGACATCACGCTGATGTCACAGTGCCGTCCATGAACGTGGCGGCCTATGTCGAGGCACTCCAGCAGGATCTTGCCAACGTTGCCGGGATCGGTGACGAGGCGGTGGCGGAAGCCGCCCGCCGGATCGCTGCAGCCTT
>JBBWZE010000187.1:0-4490 GCA_039648845.1 Actinomycetota bacterium
GGTTCAACTGTGACCACGTCACCGGGAATGAGCTCGTGCCCGATCCGGCTCATCGACGGCAACTCGTGTACCTCGAGCCCGACGCCGTGACCCAGGCCGTGGAAGAACCCGTCCTCCAGCACCTCCCCCGGCTCCTTGTTGAGCTGCGTCTTGTAGCCGGCGCTCTGGAAGATCTCGCAGACCTCCTCGTAGAGCGCGCGGCCGTTCACGCCGGGCTTGACGCCCGCAGTAGAGGTATCGAGCGCCTCCTTCACGAGCCTGTGCCACTCCTTCACCTCGTCGGCCGGCTCGCCGACGACATAGGTGCGCGTCATGTCCGCGTAACAGCCGGTCGCCTTGTCCCTGGGGAAGAGATCGAAGACGATCGTCTCGTTCGGCGCGATCTGGCCCGAGCCCATGTCGTGACCGACGGCCGTCTGTACGCCGTGCGACACGATCATGTCGCTGCCCTCGACATCGTGGTCGGCAAAGACGTCCTCGATGATGCGCTTCAGGCGCTCGCAGGTGAGTGGCTCGCCATCGACCTCGAGGCCGGTGCTGTTCGGCTGTGCCCGCCGCAGCAGCTCGCGCGATGCGTCGAGCGCCGCCTCGCACGCCTTCTGTGCGTTGCGAATCCCGCGCAGCTCGGTCTCGTTCTTCGACCGGCGGCGGTTGTCGAAGAGGTCGCGCTCGACCACGAGCTCGATTCCGTTCGCACGGAGATGGTCCGCATGCCCGAGCGGGAAGCTCTCGGGAACGGCCGCACGCTCGATCCCAAGGCGGCGGCAGGCTCGAACGGCGAGCTCGAGCGTGACCTCCCAGCCCTGCCGGCCCTGCGTGAAGAGCTCGTCGGAGCCGAGCTCCTCCAGCGGGACGATCTCCAGGTCCGGCGCGTCCTCTCGAACCCGCGCGATCTCGAGGGAGTGGAGGATCACGATCCGGCGATCGCCTTTCTCGGCATAGAGGAAGGGGTCCGGGATCGGCACCGGCACCTCGTGCCGAAGCTCGGGCGAACGCATCGTGTCGCCGTAGATCAGCACGTCGGGCACGGTCGGATCCTAACCCGGCGCCAAGCCTCACGGAGCCAATAAGCCCGTGCATAGACTCCAAAGCGTGGACGACGCGCCGCAGCGTGCCCAGAAGTTGATGGCTCAGTGGGACGACGAGCTGCGAAAGGAACTGCCCGCAGATGCCGACATCTTCGATGCGCACACGCATCTCGGCACCGACATCGACGGCATGGTCGGGATCTACGAAGACCTCGAGCGCGGGATGGACAAGTACGGAATTTCCCGCTGCTTCATGTTCTGCCTCGACGAGCCCGACCGACACCCAGGGTTCCGAGCCGGCAACGACAGGACGCTCGCGTTCGGCGAGCGCGCGCAGGGGAGGATGATCCCCTTCGTCCGCCTCGATCTCGCGGAGGATCCGATCGGGGAAGCGACCCGGATGTTGGACCGAGGCGCCAAGGGCATCAAGCTCCATCCGAGGGCGCAGAAGTTCCTTCTGGACGACGAGCGCCTGTCTCCGATCTTCGAGCTCGCTGCCGACCGCAATGTCCCGATCCTGATCCATGGGGGTCGCGGCCTGCCGCCGATCGCGGACGACCTGGCACGCGTCGTCGACCGTTATCCGGAGGCGCAGCTGATCGTCGCGCACGCAGGCATCGCCGATCTCGCAGCCCTCGCCGACAGGCTCGGCGGTAAGGCGGGCGTCTTCTTCGACACGTCGGTCTGGAGCCCGCTCGACCTACTCGGCCTCTACAGGCTCGTCGGACCGGAACAGGTTGTGTACGCGTCGGACTATCCGTACGGACAGCAGCCGGCTTCGCTCTTGATCTCTTTGCGGACCGCCCGCCTCGCGCAGCTGACCGACGAACAGGTCCGCGGCGTGCTCGCGGGCAACGCCAACCGCATCGCAGACGGCAAGCCGGCGGTCGAACCTTCGGCTCCCAAGGGCCTCGAGACCTTCTCGCAGCCCATGTCGCTGGCGCGGATCCACCAGTACCTGTCGATGGCGACTCCACTCCTCTGGACGAGACAGCAGGATCGAATCGGCGTGCTCGGCCTGGCGCTCAATGCCTGCGACGACCGGGCGGACGGACATCGCGAGGAGCTCGATCAGATCAGGGAGCTCCTGATCGTCGCACAGGACATGTGGTTGACACTGCCGGAAGAAGGGGACGAAAGGGACCGCATGGCACACACGCGCGCGACCTTCCGGCTCATCCATCTCGCGGACATCGTGGCGGTGACGACGCCTGCCTGAGTTGCGCATCAACGGCGAGACGCACTCCTTCGACGCGCCGGTTGGGCGTTCGCTCGCCCAGGTCCTGCGCGAGGACCTCGGCTTCACCGGGACGAAGGTGGCATGTGGCGAAGGACACTGCGGCGCCTGCACCGTGCAACTCGACGGCGTGCCGACGCTTTCCTGCATCACGCTCGTGCACACCGTCGGCAACCGCGAGGTGACGACCATCGAAGGTCTTCGCGACCATCCGCTGATTCACGCCTTCGTCCGGACTGACGCCGTGCAGTGCGGGTTCTGCACGCCGGGTCAGGTCGTCTCCGCGGCGGCGCTCGTCGAAGGCAACCCGAGCCCGTCGACGGACGAGATCCGCCATGCCATGTCCGGCAATCTCTGCCGCTGCGGTACGTATCCCAAGATCGAGGAGGCCATCAGAACTTGGCAAGACTGATCCGCACCGAGAAGGAAGTCGAAGGACGCTACGAGGAAGTCTGGATCGTCGTCGACGAGGACGCGCTCGACCAGTGGCCGGCGGGACCGCTCACGACGGTGGGACGGAGAGTGCCCAGGGTCGACGGACTCGCGCGAGCGCGCGGCCAGGCGCCGTTCACGGCCGATCTGCAACTGCCGGGGATGCTGCACGCAGCGGTTCTGCGCAGTCCTTACGCGCGCGCACGCGTGGCCTCGATCGATCTGGAGCCGGCGCGCGGCGCACCCGGAGTGCGTGCTGTGATCGGCCCCGCGGACGAGGATCAACTCACCGACGAGCCTGGCTACGTCGGCCATGCGGTGGCCGCAGTCGCAGCCGACACTTTCGGCGAGGCGCAGGCGGCCGTCGAGCGCATCGTCGTCGAGTGGGACGTGCTCGAGCCGTTGCTCGACCCGGACGAGGCGGTGCGACAGGAGTCGTTCGTCTCGGACGTGGCCAGGTACGAGCGCGGGGACTTCGAGCGTGGGCTCGGGGAGGCCGACGTCGTCGTCGAGGCCGAGTACCGGACCCAGGTCGTGGTCCACAACTCGCTCGAGACGCATCAGGCCGTTTGCCACTGGGAGGACGACGGGATCACGATCTACATCTCGACGCAGTACATCTGGGGCATCCGCGCGTCGATGGCCGACCACCTCGGCCTGCCGGCCGACAAGGTGCGCGTCGTCTGCCATGCGATGGGCGGCGGCTTCGGAGCGAAGAACAGCCCCGGCGACTACACGCCGATCGCCGCCGAGCTCGCCAAGAGAACCGGGCGGCCGGTCAGGTGCGCCCTCACCCGGCGTGAGGAGAACGTCGCCGCGGGCAACCGCAACGCGACCATCCAGAGGTTGACCGCAGCTGCAACCTCGGACGGCACGCTCGTTGCGCTCGGCGGTGATTTCGTCAACGCCGTCGGCTTCTCGGGCTGGTCTGCGACGACCGAAGGTCCGATGAAGATGCTCTATGCGTGCGAGAACGTGCGCACGACGCAGTATCCGGTGAAGCTCAACCTGCCACCGATGGCCGCCTTCAGGGCCCCCGGCTTCGTCGAGGGCACATTCGCGCTCGAATGCCTTCTCGACGAACTTGCGCTGGATCTCGGCATCGATCCGCTCGAACTACGGCGCCGGAACTACGCCGACTCCGACCGCACCGATGACCGCCCGTTCTCGTCGAAGAACCTCGCCGAGTGCTACCGCCGCGCAGAGCCGCACTGGGCGAAGCGTGACGCGGTACGCGCGCGCAGCCAGGGCCCGTGGAAGCACGGCATCGGTCTCGCGTCCCAGATCTGGTACGGAGGAGGCGGTCCGCCCTCGTACGCGTGGATACGCGTCGGCTCAGACGGCCGCGCGCAGGTCGTCACGGCGATGCAGGACATCGGCACCGGCACGCGGACGGCGATGGCTCAGATCGCTGCGGAAGAACTCGGGGTTCCGCTCGAGCACGTGCAGGTCTCCCTCGGCGACTCGGCCCGCGGACCCTTTGCATCGATCTCCGCAGGCTCGTCGACCGTGCCCTCGATGGGGCCGGCCGTGCGCTCGGCCGCTGCGGATGCCAAGCGCCAGATCATCGAGATCGCGGCGCAGCGATTCCACCTCGAGGAGCGGGTGCTCGATCTTCGGGACGGCCAGATCGTGTCCGGCGACGGCGGTTCGTGGCCGCTCACGGAAGTCACGGGCCTGCTCGAGAACGGTCAGATTCTGGGCAAGGGAGCGCGCGGGCCGAACCCGGCCGGCATGCAGGTCCTGACGTTCGGCGTCCAGGTTGCAGAGGTCGCCGTCGACGTCGAGACCGG
>JBBWZE010000206.1:0-5872 GCA_039648845.1 Actinomycetota bacterium
GAGCGTCGGCTCGCCGATCTCCTGGAGCTTGTACGTCACACGCATGGCCGGCTTGTCGAGGTCGATCAGCTTGCGCAGGTCGATCGGCGTCCCGATCAGCACGAGGTCGGCGTCGCAGCGCTCGATCGTCTGGCGCAGATCTTCCATCTGCTCCCGCCCGTAGCCCATCGCCGGCAGGAGCGTGCCGACGTTCGGATACTGGTCGAACGTCTCGGCGATGGACCCGACCGCACATGCGCGTGGGTCGACGAGCTCGGCCGCGCCGTACTGCTTCGCGGCGAGGACGGCCGCACCGTAGGTCATCTCCCCGTGCGTCAACGTCGGCCCGTCTTCTACCGCCAGCACGCGCTTTCCCCTGATCTCCTCCGCTTCGCCTTCGACGTGGAACGGCGACGCGGCCAGGACGATGCGTGCGTCTGCGTTGTTCTCGTGAATCGAGCTGAGAACTGCGTCGATGCCCTCCTGCGTTGCGCTGTCCATTTTGTTGACGATGCAGACGTCCGCCATGCGGAGGTTTGTCTCACCGGGGTGGTAGCGCAGCTCGTGGCCGGGCCGGTGCGGATCGACGACGACGATGTGAAGGTTGGGCTTGATGAACGGCGTGTCGTTGTTGCCGCCGTCCCAGAGGATTACGTCCGCCTCTTGCTCCGCAGCTCGCAGGATTCGTTCGTAGTCGACGCCGGCGAAGACGAGGTTGCCTTCCGCGAGATGCGGCTCGTATTCCTCCCGTTCCTCGATCGTCGCGTCCGCGGCCTCGAGATCCTCGTAGCGCTCGAAGCGCTGCACCGCCTGCCTCGTCAGATCCCCGTACGGCATGGGATGGCGCAAGACGGCGACGCGCTTGCCGGCTCCGCGGAGCAGTTCTGCCACGCGCCTGGTGGTCTGGCTCTTGCCCGAGCCGGTGCGGACCGCGCAGATCGCCACGGTCGGCTTCGACGAAGCCAGCATCGTCTGCCGTGGGGCGATCAGCTCGAACGACGCGCCCGCGGCGAGCGCGCGCGAGCCGATGTGCATGACGTGCTCGTGAGTGACGTCCGAGTAGGCGAACACGACCACGTCGATCTCGTGCTCACGCACGAGTTGCTCGAGCGCGGATTCGGGCAGGATCGGAATGCCTTCCGGATACAGCGACCCCGCCAGCTCGGCGGGGTAGCGGCGACCGTCGATGTTCGGAATCTGCGTCGCGGTGAACGCGACCACCTCGTGCGCCGGACTGTCCCGGTAGACGAGGTTGAAGTTGTGAAAGTCGCGGCCGGCTGCGCCGGCGATCAGGACTCGAGCTCTGGCCATGCATAAAGCTTATGCATGGAGCCAGGATGGAGGTGCCCCCCTACCTGAGAACCTCTTTCACCCGCTCTGCGACGGCCTCCATCTCCAGGGTCGAGCCGGTGACCTCCTTCAGCATCTCCTCGGCGCGCATCTTCTGGCCCTCGCCCCAGAGCTCGCGGAGCAGCGATCCGGCCTCGCGGGTGGCGAACCACTTCGAGCCGAATTTCTCCTTCATGTATGCCCGCAGCTGAGCCTCGAACGCCCATGAGCGCAGGTACGACGAGACGTAGAAGCCGGAGTCGATGTCGGCCAGGTAGTTCGTAGGGGTGACGTCGATCTTCAGCGCATCCGAGAGCAGCTCGGCGTAACGGCCGCGCATCGTCGTCACGTCCTCTGCGGCATGGAACTCGAGCTCGTAGAGGATCTTCGCGGCGTAGCGGCGCACGAAGTACAGGAGGCCGGTGGCGCCTTCAACGGCGTATTCGTTGGGACGCGGAAAATCGAGTCGGCGGGTCAGCCACTCTGGCTCGTCGGTCAGATGCTGCAGGAGCATCGCCCAGCCTTCGGTGACCGCGTTGTCGCCGAGCCTCTTCTCCTCCATCGAGAGATCCCGTGACGTGTGAGCGAAGTGCTCGGTGTGCCCACCTTCGTGGAAGAGCGCGCGCCAGTCGTCGGGACCGCCGATCGGCTGGATGACGAGCACAACGCGATCGGGCACTTCGATCGGTGCGCAGAAGGCGCGCGGGCTCTTGTTCGGGCGCTCTTCGAGGTCGAGCGTGACGTTCTCCTGGGAGCTCAGGTCGATGCCCAGGTCCTCGAGCGTGCCTTCGAGTGCGGGAACCATCTTGTCCGCGGGGAACATCGGATCCCACTCGGGCGCACGGAACAGGCGCGGCACGTCCCAGCGCTCCGCCTCCGTGAGCGAGACGCCGACACGCGTGCGAAAGAGCTTGTCCGCCGACTCTTCGTAGAGCCGCTCCGTCGAGTCGAGGAACGTCCGGCACTGTGCGGCGAGGTCGTCGAGCGCAGAGGGTGGCAGAGCCTTGCGGTAGAGCTCGAGATAGTTCGCGAACTCGAGGTCGCGGGTCCCGCGTTGCACCGTCTGCGCGGCGTCGAGGTGGAGCGGATTCATGTGCTCGTCGAGCAACTCGTTCGCACGCTCGTCCAGCACACGGCGCTTCTCCCGGTCCGCCTCGTTCGCCAGAGCCGGGCGGACCATCCGATACGGAATCTCCTCTCCGTCTACGGACACTGCGAGCTCCGATTCCAACTCCGCGAGCTTCTCGGCGTGATCCCGGGTGAGCTCGCCGAAATACCCCTCGCAGGCGAACCGCCAAAGTTCTCGCACGCGTGCACCCCCGTTGACCGCCAGGCCGATGGATTTGACCTGGTCGAGCTCGGTCAGATTCTTGTGGCGCTCGTAGATCGGCACCAGGTCGAAGGTTTCCTTCAAACCGGCGTAATGGAGGTAGAACTCCTCGTCGAGCTCTGCGATGAACCGGTCCGCCTGTTCGCGATAGGCGTCCAGCTCCCGGTCAGAGGGCGGGGCAGGAGGCATCGTCTCGTAGGATACGCAAGCCGTGGAAGAGATCCGTCTCCAGACCGAGCGCCGCACGCAGCTCGTGGACATTACGAAGCGCGTGCAGGATGCGCTCGGCTCGCTCAACGGGGCAGCCGCGGCGCTCGTGTACGTCCCGCATACGACGGCCGGGGTCACCATCAACGAGGGCGCCGATCCCGCAGTCGCCCAGGACCTCGAAGCCGCGCTGGAGAAGGTCGTGGACGTCGGCTGGGACTGGAAGCACGTCGAGGATCCGGACGGGCCGAATGCACCGTCGCACATCCGTGCGTCGTTGATGAGCCCACAGATCCTCATTCCGCTCGACGGCGGCAAGCTCGCGCTCGGCCGGTGGCAGGGGATCTTTTTCTGCGAGTTCGACGGGCCGCGCGAACGGAAGGTCTACGTCACTCCGCTGAGCTAGCTGCCAGCGCGTCCCCAACCCTTCCAAGGGGCGGCGCGGCCGGGCGTGATCGTCCAGTAGTCGTGCTGCTCGACGACGCGACCGTCGTCACCGAACGTGAGCCAGGAGGTGCCGGCGAGCGTTACGAGCTCGCCGCTCTCCGTCAGCGCCGCCCACCATTCGACGGCGGCACGGCTGCCGGCGACGAGCGGTTCGCCCCACGAGAGCTCGAGGTCGTCGCCTTCGTCGGCGAACGCCGACCGCGCGTACTCGATTGGTGAGTGTGGCTGGCGGTCCGGATGCGAGCGGTGAACGGCGTCATCGGCGTAGACCGGCTCGAGCGCACTCTCGTCCTTTGCCCGCCACGCGCGATCCCAGGCGTCGACCCAGGCGCGTGCCGCTGCGTAGGCATCCACCGACCGATCGTACGGCTTTCCGCACCTCGAGACACCAGCCGACCACCTTCTTCTCCAGCGGTGCTCCTGTCAGCCTCTGGGCACGCAAACGATTGCCTAGGAGGCCGCAATGAAGACCGAAACCGTTGTACTGCCCCACGATCCAGGTTGGAACGAAGCGCGCGTTGCCTGGAATCTCGCCGTTGACCAGCAGCCTGCCGCTGTGGCTCTGCCCGAGTCGGCCGAAGACGTCGCCGCGGTCGTACGCTGGGCGCGCAGCCGCGGACTGCGGGTGGCTCCGCAGGGAACCGGTCACAACGCCGCAGCCATGGGCTCGCTCGCACACACGGTCCTCGTGAAGACCGAGAGGATGCGCGGAGTCGAGATCGACGCAGAATCGCGCACCGCCCGAGTCGAGGCCGGTGTCCTGTGGGCCGAGGTCAGCGAGGCTGCCGCCGAGCACGGGCTCGCTGCGCTCGCGGGATCCTCGCCGGATGTCGGCGTCGTCGGGTATTCGCTCGGCGGCGGGATCAGCTGGCTTGCGCGGCGTTACGGGCTTGCGGCGAACAGCGTCACTGCCGTCGAGCTCGTGGATGCCGAAGGGGAGCTCGTGCGCGCGGATGCGCAAAACGAGTCGGAGCTCTTCTGGGCGCTCCGAGGAGGCGGCGGCTCGTTCGGCGTCGTTACTGCACTCGAGTTCCAGCTCTATCCGGTCGCCGAGGTCTTCGCGGGCGTCCTCTTCTTCCCGATCGAGCGTGGCAAGGAGGTGCTGCGTGCCTGGAGGAATTGGATCGAAGACGTGCCGGATGAAGTCACGTCGGTCGGCCGCTTCCTGCAGTTCCCGCCGATCCCCGACATCCCCGAACCGCTGCGCGGCGGGTCGTTCGTGGTCGTCGAGGCGACGTCTCTCCTCGGCGAGGCCGCGACGGACGAGCTCCTGCGGCCGCTGCGGGAACTCGGGCCTGCGATGGACACCTTCGCGACGATCCCGGTCGAGCGATTGAGCTCGCTGCACATGGATCCCGAGCATCCGGTGCCGGGCGTCGCTGATGGGATGTTGCTCCGCGACTTCCCGGAGGAGGCGATCGACGCGATCGTCACGGCTGCCGGCGCCGGTTCCGGCTCACCGCTCCTCTCGGTGGAGGTGCGCCACCTCGGCGGCGCGTTGGGCCGCATGCAGCCGGGTCACGGGGCGCTGGCCACCATCGAGGCCGGCTTTGCGATGTTCGCCGTCGGCATCTCGATGACACCCGAGATGGGTGCAGCCATGAGGGCGCACGTCGAGGTCGTCCAGGCGGCGCTTGCTTCATGGGATGCGGGCCGCGACTACCTCAACTTCACCGAGCGCCGGGAGCGCGGTGAGCGCCTATTCGGCAGCGCGAGCTATCGCAGGCTCCAGACCGTGAAGGGGAAGGTCGACCCGGAGGATGTGTTCCGGTCGAACCATCCGGTCCGGCTTCCGGGAGGACGGCTCCGCGAGGCCGCCTAGCGCATACCCTGGTTTGAAGTGGCTGCGCCCGTCACCAAGAATCAGGAGCTCGAACTCACCATCGACCGCCTCGCATTCGGCGGGAACGGTGTCGCTCGTCTGAACGGTTTCGTCGTCTTCGTGCGACGTGGCCTCCCCGGCGACACCGTTCGTGCGCGCGTGACGAAAGTGCAGCGGCGGCACGCCGAGGCGCTCGTTACCGAGGTGCTGCATCCCAGCCCGCTGCGTGTCGACGCTCCCTGCAAGCACTACCCGGCCTGCGGCGGCTGCCGGTTCCAGGATCTCGCCTACGAGGCGCAGGTCGAGGCAAAGCAGGCGCAGGTCGGGGACGCGCTCCGCCGCATCGGGGGGTTCGCGGAGCCGCCCCTGGACGAGATCCTTCCGGCAGAGGAGATCTTCCATTACCGCAACAAGCTCGAGTACTCGTTCACGCAGCTCGACGACCGGCCGACGCTCGGCCTGCACAAGGCTGGTCGCTGGGACGAGGTGCTCCAGATCGACTACTGCTGGCTGACGACGGACGTGGGCAACGCGATCCGCAACGCCGTGCGCGAGTGGGCGCGCGGCGACAAGCTCGTCGCGTACGACCAGGCAGAGCACACCGGTTACCTGCGCCATCTCGTCGTGCGCGAAGGTCGCAACACCGGCCAGGTGCTCGTTCAGCTCGTTACGAGTCCCGGCGAGAAGTTCGATACCGGTGGATTCGTCGACACGCTGCGACAGTTTCCGGAGGTGCGTTCGGTGCACTGGTCGATCAA
>JBBWZE010000249.1:0-12765 GCA_039648845.1 Actinomycetota bacterium
TTTCAGCTCGGATGTCTGTTGAAGCGGGCTCGCCACCTTGGGATCGAGCGTCAGCAGCAGTTCGGTCCAACGCAGATCGGTGTTGCAACACAATCCTCGCCCGGTCCAGCGGAAGCCTGGGTGAGCCGCGAAGAATCCGTAGCCGGCGACCTCGGCGAAATGGTCACGCCGGTCGCCGCGCGTCTGCCAGAACCCCGAAGCAATGTTGAGAACAATCGACGCGACGACCACCCAGACGACAGCGACGAAGGCCGTCCGGATCACACCACGACGTACGGCCCGCCGCGTGGCACGCTCGTCGAATATCCCGGGCTCGCCCTCGCCATGCTTGCCGGGGCGAAGCCAGATTGCAACGAGAACTGCGGCGACGGCCGCGATAGCGGCCGCTACGAGCAGCTCGCGGTCGCTGTTGAAGTCCCCGAGGAAGTAGCCGAGCAGGACCAGGACGACCACGAACGCTCCGGTCGCACGCGCGATCAAGAGCTCGGTCCGTGCACGTCAGGGTCGGGTACCGGTCCGGCCTCCGCGAGGTACACACGCCGAAAGGCCGACCGCGCCCGCCAGACCGCCGTCTTCACAGCACCCTCACTCGTCCCCAGGATGGCCGCTGCCTCCGCGTGCGAGTAGCCGTAGATGTAGATCAGCTCGAGCACCTGGCGTTGTGCTTTCGGCAAGGACGCCAGCACCTTCGTGACGTCCTCTCCAGCACCGGGCTCGATGCCGGCGACCAGTGAGTCCGGCAGCGGCACGAGGCGTCGCCCACGACGCGCCTCGTCGATCAGGACATGGCGCGCGATCGCCAGGAGCCACGCCACGGCCGACCCGCCCCGCCAGCCGAGGAAGGCCCTGGTTGCGCGATAGAACGTTTCCTGTGCCAGTTCCTCCGCAAGCACCGCATCGCCCGTTCTGCGCGCCAGATAGCCGTTGACCAACGACCAGTGCGCACGGAACAGGTCTTCGAGGCCGGCCATAGGTTGATCCTTCGCTTACGAGGCAAACTCGTCCTTTCGAGGCTCTCACACCTCTCAGGACGAAGTTGGCGGGGCAAAGGTCACATCAGCGGCTGAACTGCGGCCCAATAGAGCCGAGCGGCGCGGCGAGCCTGGGAACCTTCTGCGTCTACCTTGTGCGAGGCTCCGGCGTGTGCCGGGGCCTCGTCACGCTCGACTGATCCTGGTTGCGCTCGTGCTCGCAGGGCTGCCGAGTGTCGCGGCCGGATGTGCGTTCGAGGGCCAGATAGCGGTTCAGCTCGTGGGAGGCGCACCCGTCGTTGTGAAGCAGTCGTCCCAAGTCGAGCTGACTCCGCACCGCGTACAAGGAACGACGACACGCGCCGGGCAGGTCATTCGGATCGATTGCTCCGTCACGGGCACCTTTGACGTGAGGGAGGCCACTGGGTCAGCCGTCCTCGTCCAGCTCTACGTCGTCCACCTGCGCACGCGCCCGCTGCCGCGCGGAACTCCGTACCGGCTCGACTGCGCGGGTCCGCTGATCATCGAGCTTCCGACAGACGCGTCGGATATTCAGGCGACTGCGGCGAGCGCGACCGGGCTGAAGGCGGCGCTACCCGTGCAAGCTCCGCTCACTTCGATTGCGCTCGCGTTCGGAAAACGCCTGCGCGCAGAACCACGGATGCAGTTCGCGCTCGTGGGAGAGCCTTCGCTCTCACCCGGCGGCTACGCGGTGGAGCTGGACTTCACCCTTCCCGAAGGCCGCGCGTTTCGGCAGAAGGCGCTCTACGCAGCCTCGATCTCGTGCGGCCGCTCGAAGTACCTACAGCCGATCCGACCCCTGGTCACAAGCATGGCGCGGGTGCCGGCACTCGCGATTCAGCCGTCGGCCAACGAGACGGGCTTCTCCGTCCCGCATCTCTTCGGCGGAATCCGCAGCTACGGCGAGGCAACGCGAACGCTCTCGTGCGCGCGCTGAAGTAGCTGCCCAGCAACTGGTGCAACGGCTCCGGATCGAAAACCGGGGCTCTCCGCCCGTGCTAAAAGGGTGGAGTGACCGTCCCGGAGCGCTTCGAACGCCAGGCCCGAAACGAGGCGCTCTTCCGCGAGGTCAACGATCGCATCGCCCAGCTCGGACAACGAGCCGAGGCCTGGTCGCCGGAAGGCACCGACTTCCTGTGCGAGTGCGGCGAGGAAGGCGGCTGCGGCCAACGGGTACAGGTCCCACTCGAGGTGTACGAGCGTGTCCGAGCACAGGACGACCGCTTCGTCGTCAAACCCGGCCATGAGACGCCCGAGATCGAGCGGGCCATCGAGTGGACGGACACCTACGTGGTCGTGGACAAGGTTCCCGCCGCAGAGCCGTTCGTCGCGGACGATCCCCGCGGCGCGCCTTCCTCGTAGACGCACCCAGACGACCACCTCCTGACCCGCCGGTACCGTTGGGCCGGGTCTGTGGCACAACGGCGTTTCCAGCGGGGTCGCGAGCTCGCGATCGATCTCGGCACGGCGAACACCCTCGTCTTCGTTCGCGGCGGCGGAATCGCCGTCTTCGAGCCTTCCGTCGTCGCCATCGACGAGGTGACAGGGCGAGTCCATGCGGTCGGCGAGGAGGCACGCCGCATGATCGGACGCACGCCGGCGACCATCCGCGCGATCAGGCCTCTACGCCACGGAGTGATTGCGGACTTCGATGTGACCGCAGAGATGCTTCGCTACTTCATCCGGCGCGCCGGCGGCGCCGGCGGCCTGTCCTATTCGCATGTCGTTCTCTGCGTGCCGAGCGGAACGACCGACGTCGAACGAAACGCCGTCGAGGAAGCAACGCTCGCCGCCGGCGCACGCAGGGTGTCCCTGATCGAGGAGCCGATGGCGGCGGCTATCGGTGCGGGACTACCGGTCGCCGAGGCAGAGGGCACGATGATCGTGGACATCGGCGGCGGCACCACCGAAGTGGCGATTCTCGCGCTCGGCGGCATCGTGGTGTGGGAGTCGATCCGAGTCGGCGGCTACGAGCTCGACGATGCGCTCGTTCGACATGTCGACGCGAGCGCGCGCCTGCTCATCGGACCCGAGACCGCCGAGGCGGCGAAGATCGCATGCGGCGCAACGTGGCCGCTACCGGAAACACTCGAGACGCAGGTCGCCGGACGCGACCGCATCACCGGACTGCTTCGACGCACAACCGTCGATTCGAACGATGTGCGTGCCGCAATCGCGCAGCCGATCGAAACGATCGTCGACACGGTGAAACGGACACTCGAATCGACACCGCCCGAGCTCGCCGCAGATGTCGGGCGCCACGGCATAGTGCTCGCCGGCGGTGGCGCACTGCTACGGGGGCTCGACCGCCTTCTGAGCTCGGAAACCGGCTTGCCCGTCGTCGTCGCGGACTCGCCGCTCGAGTGCGTCGTGCTCGGCGCCGGCAGCAGCCTCGAGGAGAGCGAGTTACTCGGCCGAAGCGCGAAGAAGCGGCAGGCTTTCGGCCGTCGCCGCCGGCGCGGGCGACACTGAGGGCTCACATTTGCGGCTTGACTGCCGCAGTAATACTGGACCGATGATCACGCCAGTCCCTTCGGGGCGCCATCTCCTCCGTGCGAAGGACCTGATCGACGCCCGCTACCGGGACCAGCTCGACGTGCCGGCGCTCGCACGCGCTGCGCGGCTCTCGCCGGCGCACTTCAGCAGAGAGTTCCGGCGGTCATTCGGCGAGACACCGCACCGGTACCTCCTGACTCGCCGGCTCGAACGAGCAGCCGCGTTGCTTCGCAACACCGACCGCTCCGTCGCAGACATCTGCCTCACCGTCGGCCTCCGCAGCGTCGGGTCGTTCACGACAAGCTTCGGCCGCACGTTCGGCATGTCGCCCACGGCCTACCGAGCGAGCTACCCGCCGGCTTCCGCTCGCGTGCGCATTCCGACGTGCGTGCTCCAGGCCTATGCTCGCCCGCCATACAGCAGTTTTCGAGAAGACAACGGGAATCGTCCCGGCTAACGTCGTCCCGACTGTTCCACAACATCGGAGGACGACATGCTGAAGAACCTCACCAACGTCAATGTCTGGGTGCACGACCAGGACGAGGCCCTCGCCTTCTACACGGAGAAGCTCGGAATGGAGATCCGTGACGACGTCACCGTGCCCGAGCTGGGGAACTTCCGGTGGCTGACGGTCGGCTTGCCCGGACAGGACGTCGCGCTGGCCTTGATGGCCGTGCCCGGGCCGCCCGTCTTCGACCAGGAGACGCACGACCAGATCACGGCGTTGATGGCAAAGGGTGCCGCCGGCGGCCTCTTCTTCTCGACCGACGACGTCAAGAGCACCTACGAGGAGCTGAAGAAGCGCGGCGTCGAGTTCCAGCAGGAGCCGACGGAGCAGCCCTACGGCATCGACGCAGGCTTCCGCGACCCGTCCGGCAACTCGGCTCGGATGCTGCAGCCGAGGTAGGCGCGACGCTCCTCAGTTCAGGTTCGAGGCTCTACTACGGATCCCGCGAACGGCTCGGCTTCCGGCGACTGCGCCGAGGATCGCCAAGACGAACGGCACGACGTCCGGCCAGCTCTGATTGTTGGGGAAGATCACCTCGACCAAGAGGATGCCGATCGCGAAACCGGCGATTGCTCACACGATGGCTCCAAGAACCGCCACCGGACGAGCTAAGCACCTGGGCCATCGAACCTCAAGCGACGTAGCCCTGCCGCGTCCGCGGCAGGGCTACCCAGTTCTTTCGCTGAGACCGCTCGCCTCACCGCACCGCGGAGCGATTGAAGACTCGGATGGAGATCGCCGTCAGCGCGACGGCGAAAGCTGCGACGACGCCGAGACTGAGCGTGGCCATCATCGTCGTGCTGTGCATGCTCCAGATGTCGTGGAGGCCGCTGCTATCGCCGAGCAGCCCGTAGCGTACGAGCGCAAGGCCGTGCGTGAGGGGCAGGAACTTCGCGAACCACTCCAGGAAGCCGGGGAGCGCGCTGATCGGAAACAGCGAGCCGGCCAGGAACCAGGGCACGATCGCGATCGCAGGGAGCCGGGCGATGTACTCCTCGGCCCTGGGAATACGGCTGGCGAGGGTTTCCCCCACTCCGTACATGCCGATCGTGAAGAGAGCCGCTGAGGCAACGAACCAACCGACGCCGGAGGTGGTCGGGTTGATGTCGATGCCCCTGGCGACCGCGGCGACGATCAGCACCGCAACCTGCAGGGCGGTGATCGCGAACGCGACGGCGAGGTTGCCGAGCACGAGCAGTGAACGCGGAATCGGGGCGGCGAGCAACTCCCGCTGGGCCCCGCTCTCGCGGTCGACGATCACGCCGAGCCCGGCGAACATCGTGTTCAGCGGGATCAGCAGGCCGATCGTGCCCGTGGCGACGAAAGCCTCGTACGCGGCACTGGTGTGAAGCGCCTGCTTGAGCGCCGGTGCGATTACGAGCGCGAACAGGATCGGAGTGAGCAGAGGCACGACCAGCTCGCGAGGGGTGCGGACGCTGAGCTGGAAGCGACGCGCCGCCAGAGTTGCGAGGGGCGCGAACGGGTTCTGCTTTACTCGCGGGCGGGGCAGGGTTATTTCCGGGCTGATGGTGGTCATGTTTCTCTTCCTTTCAGGCGGCGTCGGCGAGACGCGCTCCGGTCAGCTGCAGGTAGACGTCGTCGAGTGTCGGTTGGCGGGTGCTGATCGAACTGGCCGCTAGATCCGCGTCGTGGATGACGGAGATCGCGTGTGCGGCGGTGCGGTCGTGCAGAGGAACGGTGAGAGTCGAGCCGATCGTGAATGCATCGTCCCCGGCGATGCCGCGCGTACGGAGCGAGGCGAGCGCGGTCGCAGCATCGCCGTTCACCCGCAGCTCGACGAGCTCGTGTCCGAGACCGGCCAGCAAAGCGTCTGGTGTGTCGAGTGCGACGATCTCGCCGGCGTGGATGATCGCGATCCGGTCACAGAGCCGCTCGGCCTCGTCGAGGTAGTGAGTGGTGAGCAAGATCGTGATCTCGTTTCGACCGCGTAGACGCGCGATCACGTCGAGCAGCTCGTGGCGGATACGCGGATCGAGACCGACCGTCGGCTCGTCGAGGAACAGCACCCGCGGCTCGGAGACGAGCGCGCGGGCGATCTCGAGCCGGCGCCGCTCGCCGCCGCTGTAGCTTCCGACCGGCCGGTCCAGCAGCTCGGCGAGACCAAGCGTCTCGGCGAGCTCGCCGATCCGGCCGTGGACTGCGGTGGGGTCGGCGCGCCAAAGCCGGGCGTGGATGTCGAGATTGCGCCGGCCCGTGAGGGCGCTGTCCACGACCGGGTCCTGGAAGACGACGCTGCTGACGCTGCGGGCGGCGAGTGGCTCGCTCGCGACGTCGAAGCCGGCGACGTGCGCACTGCCGCTGGTCGGGGCGATCGTGGTCGTGAGCATCCCGATCGTGGTCGACTTGCCTGCTCCGTTGGGGCCGAGCAGGCCGAACACCTCCCCGGCGGCGACCTCGAAATCGATGCCCTTCACGGCTTCGATCCCGCCCGGGTAGGTCTTTCGCAGCTTGCGCACGTCGAGCGCTGGTTGCTTCACTCGAGGAATGGGTGCGG
Organism: Actinomycetota bacterium; assembly: GCA_039648845.1. GTDB lineage: Bacteria > Actinomycetota > Thermoleophilia > Gaiellales > Gaiellaceae > 3-1-20CM-4-69-9. The sequence continues at coordinate 6,512 of JBBWZE010000249.1, forward strand.
ATCTGGGTTGCATGAGTTCTCTCCTGTTCAGTCGGCGTCACATTTGCCGTCGTTGGTTCGTCACACCTATGACGGAACTCAACGGAAGGATGTGACGGTGAACGAGCAGTCCTGGCAGCTAGAGCAGTTCGAGCGCTACCGGCCGCACCTGCAGGCGGTCGCCTATCGGATGCTCGGTTCGGTCACGGAGGCCGACGACGCGCTGCAGGAGGCCTGGCTGCGTCTGAGTCGCGCCGACACCGACGACGTCGACAACATCGGCGGCTGGCTGACGACGGTCGTGGGCCGCGTCTGTCTCGACATGCTGCGCTCGCGGCGCTCGCGCCAGGAGGACTACGTCGGCAGCTGGCTGCCGGAACCGATCGTCAGCCTCGACGACGAAACCGACCCCGAGCAAGAAGCGATCCTCGCCGACTCGGTAGGGCTCGCCCTCCTGGTGGTTCTCGAGACGCTCACACCCGCCGAGCGGCTCGCCTTCGTGCTGCACGACATGTTCGCTGTGCCGTTCGACGAGATCGCTCCGATCGTGGGCCGAACGCCCGCCGCGGCACGTCAGCTCGCCAGCCGAGGAAGACGCCGCGTGCAAGGCGCTGAACCGAATCCCGACACGGACGTGCGCGGCCAGCGCGAGATCGTCGACGCCTTCCTCGCCGCCTCACGCGCCGGAGACTTCGATGCGCTCGTCGCCGTACTGGACCCCGACGTAGTCTTCCGAGCCGATCCCGGGAAGATCCGCGCGCTCGAGCGATTGCCGATCACCGGGGCCGAGGCCGTGGCAACCGAGATCCTGTCGCGCGGCACACGCTTCGCACCGATGGCACGACCCGCCCTCGTCAACGGCAGTGCAGGAGTCGTCGTAGGGCCCGAGCACAAGCCGTTCGCGGTCGTCGGCTTCACCGTGGCGCGGGGCCGCATTGTGGCGATCGACCTGATCACCAATCCCGACAAGCTTGGAGGCGTCACCGCACGGGAGTGATCGCCACCAATGCTGAGCCGCCGAACCGCTTAGCAGGGCCGATCCAGAGTTCAGGGTCCTTTAATGCGCTCGAAAGGTCTTGGCAATCCCACGCTGCCAGTCTGATGCCGCTCTGCAAATCCGAGCTCGAATCAGCCTCAAGGAGGAACGAAGTGCGGAGACTCTTACTGGCAGCGATCGCCTCGGGACTCGTGGCGGTCGCATTCGGGACGACCGCGACGGCGGGAGGATCAGGCGGCGTCACAGGCCCGTCGTTCTACGTGGACGGCCAGCTGTACCGGACCGTCGGAACGCCGACCGACCTCTCGACGACCGGCGCTCCGGATCACAGCTTCGACACGATCTACGAGTTCTTCGGTTTGCAGCCGAACGTCGCCACGGCAGCGCCCGGCGACAGCGGCTACAACGGCGGCCGTTGGCGTGTCCATGGCCTGCAGTTCACGAATTACGCAGCCGCTGTTGCGGCATACGATACGAACGGAAGCGGGAACCTCGACAGTGACGAGGAGATCGCGGCCGCCATCAACGGGGGCGCCGCCACCGACATCGGAGTGATCAAGAGCTTCGTGTGTCCGGCGATCCACAGCCCGGGCTCCTGAAAAAACGCGGCCGGGTCGGCACGTGAGGACGCGCGCCGGCCCGGCGGCTCATTACGGATTTCTGAATTCCTCCGCGAGTCGGGCTTCACTACCGCGAGAATCCCATCCATGCCGACCGTTTTGGTTGTGGACGACGAACCGATCGTCCGAGACGTCGTCGTCCGCTACCTCAGGCGCGACGGCTACGAGACCCGCGAGGCGGCCACCGGAGACGAGGCCCGAGAGATCCTCGAAGCCGAATCTCCGGCGCTCGTCGTGCTCGATGTGATGCTCCCGGGAACGGACGGCCTCGAGCTTTGCCGCTGGATTCGGTCCCGCTCGGAACTCCCGGTGATCATGCTGACCGCGCGCGGCGACGAAACGGACCGGATCGTCGGGCTCGAGCTCGGCGCCGATGACTACGTGACGAAGCCTTTCTCACCCCGCGAGCTCTCGGTACGGGTGCGGAACGTTCTTCGCCGCTCCCGCGCCGTTCCCGCCGACGCCGAGCGCGTCTTCTTCGGCCCGTTCGAAGTCGACGCCGCAGCACGAGAGGTCCGCCGCGAGCGCCAGCCCCTGAAGCTGACCGTCAAGGAGTTCGACCTGCTTTGGTTCCTCGTCTCACATCCACGGCGCGTGTTTTCGCGCGACCAGCTGATGAACCGGGTGTGGGGGTACACGACCGCGCTCGACACGGGAACTGTGACCGTCCACATCCGCAGACTCCGCGAGAAGATCGAGGACGAGCCCTCGCGGCCGCGGTTCCTCGAGACCGTGTGGGGTGTGGGCTACCGGTTCACACCGTGACGCAGTTCGCCGTCATCGTCTCTCTCGGCACGCTGGCGGCAGGGCTCGCCTCGGTCTTTGCGCTCCGCATTCTTCCCACGGTCCGGCTTCAGCTGGCCGCCCTCGCGCTCGTCGCAGTCGCGCTCCCGCTCGCGGCCGTGACGTTGGGCGGTCTCGTGATGTTCCACATGAATGACGACGTCAAGCTGCTCGGCGTCGCTGCCGCGTCAGCGTCCACCGCGCTCGTCGCGGCGCTGCTTCTCGGCCAATCGATCGCTGGGCGGATCCGCTCGCTCGAACGCGCCGCCGCACGGCTCGCGGCAGGCGAACTCGCAGCACGAGCGGCAAGTGACGGCCCTCGCGAGGTGGCCAGACTCGGTGCGTCGTTCAACGAGATGGCGGCGAACATCGAGCAGCTATTCGATGCGCGGCGACAGCTCGTCGCCTGGGCGAGCCACGACCTCCGAACACCGCTCTCTGCGATTCAGGCGATGCTCGAGGCGATTCAGGACGGAGTCGCAACCGAGGACGACTACCTCGATGCTCTGCGTGAGCAGACCACGACTCTCGGCGCGCTGATCGACGACCTGTTCGAGCTCGCGCAGATCGATGCCGGCGCTCTGACACTCGAGCTGAGCGAGACGGCGGTCGGCGAGCTCCTCACGTCCTGCGTCCGTGGTCTCGAAGCCGAGGCTCGCTCACGCGCGGTGCGCCTGGAACTCTCCTTCGAGGAGCCACTGCCGGCCGCTCACTGCGCCCCGCGGCACGTTCAGCGTGTCTTCCTGAACGTCCTGACGAATGCGCTTCGGCACACGCCGTCCGACGGCGCCGTCCTCGTCTCCGCAAGACCCGTGGGTGCAGAGCTCGAGGTACTGGTGGAGGACACCGGGGAGGGACTCAGCGAGCAAGCCGAGGCGCGGATGTTCGACAGGTTCTGGCGTGAGGATCCGGCCCGGGCACGGATTGGCGGCGGGCGAGCCGGTCTCGGCCTCGCGATCGCGCGAGGACTACTCGAGGCGCAGGGAGGCCGCATCTGGGCCGAGAATCGCCCTTCGGGCGGGGCACGAGTGGGTTTCTCCCTTCCGATTGCTTCCATGGAGGCGCCCGAGGCGCGTAATTTGCTTCTTACGTAGGCGGTGTGCGGAGCCTCCGGCGCCGCTGGAGCCTCGGTGCAACCTGCGATCCTTCTGGTGTGACACGGCCCGCAGTCATCCTCCCGACGATCACGGCCGCGGAGCTTCTGAGCAGGATCGAGAAAGGCGACCGTTTTGTCCTGGTCGACGCCCTCGCGCCGATGGTGTACGCACACTCGCATCTACCCGGGGCAATCAACTTGCCACCATCCGGCCTCGATCCAGCGCGAGTCGCGCGGCGTATTCCGGATCCGCAGATCGAGATCGTCGTCTACTGCTCCAGCCCGGACTGCGACGACTCCGTTGCAACGGCTCAGCGCCTCCAGGAGCTCGGTTATGCGAGCGTCCGGCATTACACCGGTGGCAAGAACGATTGGCGCGACGCCGGATTGCCGCTCGAGCGAGCCGGGAAGCCTTTCGTGCCGAGCCCGCAGAGGCCGAAGCCCTAGCGGCCGAACTCGAACGTCAGCGGCGGCCGCCCGCTCGGCAGGGTCTTCGGAACAAGCGTCCGCAGTCTCGCCGGTTCCGCACGTGGATCCAGAAGACCTCGCGCGACGAAAGCGACCAGGTCGTCGAGCTCTGTAGCGGTCAGCTCGATTCGTCCCGACACCAGCGGGTCGAGCGCTTCCAGTAGCGGCACGACCGGGCCGATCGGGCCCGCGAGATCACTCGGCAGCGTTTGCGCCGACGGGTCGTACGAGACCAGGGAGGCGCGCACGTCGAGGTGATGCCGAATCGCCGCGCGCAGGGATGTGAACGCGCCGTCGTGCATGTAGGCGGCCTCGACCGCGACATTCCGGAGCGAGGGTGTCCTGAAGGCGTAGCTGTCGCGTACATCGCCGGTGATCTCCCGCCGCCCGAAATCCTCGTCCGCCGCAGTCCCGTCGAACTGGTTGTTCGTCAGCTCCGGGACGAGCTGCGGTACGCCGATGGCATGAGTGCGAAAGTCGGTGAACATTTCGTTCGACGTGCCTGAGACGCTGTGGCAGCCGGCGCAGCCGGCCTGACCGAAGAAGAGGAGGCCGCCGCGTTCCTCGCTCGATGTGAGCGCGCCCTCGTCCCCGCGCGCGAAACGGTCGATCGGCGCATTCGCGAAGGTCAGTGAGAACTCGAACTCTGCGACCGCGCGGGCGAACGTCGAGAACTCGATCGGGGCACCGGAGCGCACGCCCGGGAAGATCTCCCCGAAGAGGCGGCGGTATGCGGGAACCGCATCGAGTCGGCGGGCGACCTCCGCGCGGATGGCCTCGTTGTCTCCGTCGAAACCGAAGCCGGTGACCTCGGTTCGCTCTGTTGGTGGAATGAAGGCCTGCGCGAGGAGAAGATGGTCCTCGTTCGAGAGGGTCATACCTTCCGGCGGTGGGAACAGGAAGCCGGCGCTGTTGTCGAACGGATCGCCCGAAAGCGACGAGAAGCGGGAGTTCCACATCAGCACCGGGAAGAACGCGGTGTTGATCACCATCGGCGCCCTGCGCATGTTCCTCGGCCCGCGACGACTGGGGCCGACCATGCCGTTGTTCTCGATGCCGATCGCAATCGCCTGTGTGTCGCCGAACCCGTTCGTCGGCGAGTGACAGCCGGCACAGGTGTTATCGCCGTTCAGGCCCGTGACGGTGTCGAACCAGAGCAACCGCCCGAGGTTTGCGAGCTTGACGTCGACTCGCCGGCCGAGGCGGCGCGGCAGCGTCGACTCCATTCGGCCGGTAAAACCCTCCCGCTCGAGTTCCGCGCGCAGCTCGTGCCCAAGCGCGTCGCGACCGCCGTTCAGCGTGTTCGGCCCGAGGATGAGCAGTCCCAGTCCTGCGGCGGCGCCGACAGCGGCGAGACGGGCGGCGGCGTGCAGGAGCCGCCGCCCGGACGCGCCTAGATCAGAGTGGGTCGCAGTTGAACGGGTCACCCTTGAGCAGTAACGGCTCGAAGGTGGTTGCCTCTTCGACGCTATCGCCGTCGATGATCGCGATGAAATGGCTGCGGAGCCCGCCCACCGGCCCGCTGCCCGAGAGCACGAAATCGTCGACGACTCGCGACTGACTGCCGTCGCCGAACGGCTGAACCGTCTGCCGGTAGTTCCACATGTAGGAGTTACCGGCGCTGTCCGTCGCCGTTCCGTGCGCTGTGGAGTTCAGGTTGACGCCGTTGCCGGTAGGCGCGAAGAACGTCAAGGTCCCCGTTCCCATCACCCACATTCCGCTCGGAACGCCTCCACAGTTGGGCAGGACGGAATCCGCCGGCGGCGCGGTCGCGCCTGGTCCGGCGATCGACCAGGTGATCGCGAACGTCTCTGTCGGGCCTGCGCTTGCCGACGAGATGCAGGCGAGCGCAACGAGAGCAACCGACAGCGCAAGAAAGAATCGTTGAAACATGCTGCTTGTTCTCCCTTCCGTTTGCGGCGTCCGATGACCGCATCGACGCCGCTCGCGTTGATGCTCGATTGTAGAACTGCTCGTTCCCCCCTTCAATAGCGGCGCATCGGCGTGATCGAGGGACGCGTTCTGAGAAATCGGAACGGATCTAGCCAGGATCAGCCCACGCGAGGTCGAAAGAGCGCGTTGCCCAGGGTTTCCCTCGGGGTGCGCTTCTCCCCTGGCAGCCCGAGCTGCGGCGTGAGCTGTAGACGTCGCGCCCTGGGCATCACTGCCCGCTTTCAGTCGAGAACTGGAGGCGGAGGACTCCTCGAGCACAGACAGAACCGAGGCCTCAACCGGTCGGGCACTGGGGCCCGCGTTCAGAGGGAGGATCCATGGAGCATGCAGTCGCTGTCGTTCGCCCGCTCAGCGTGGC
>JBBWZE010000261.1:0-16414 GCA_039648845.1 Actinomycetota bacterium
CTGAAGACCTCGTTCACCTCGGCTTCGACCTGCTCGCGGATGCGCTGCTCGATGTCAGTCCGGAGCTCTTCGAGAGTGTCGAACTCCGAGGCTGAGCGAGCGAGCTCGTCGTCGAGCTCCGGCAGCACCTTCTCCTTGATCTCCTTCACGACCGCCTCGACCTTGACCGGCTCTGCTTCACCGCCTGTCTCGAACTCGATCTCCCTGGTCTCGCCGGCGTTCATCCCGACGAGCTGTTCCTCGAGCTCCGGAATCAGCCGGCCCGAGCCGAGCTCCACGACGTAGTCGCGCTCGCCGCCGTCGTCGGCAACCAGATCGACGACCAAGGTGTCGCCCAGCGCCGCGGGGCGTCCTTCGGCCGGGGTCAGCTCCGCGACCGTGGACCGAAGCACGTTGAGCTCGTGCTCGACGAGATCGTCGGGGACGGCAGGCTCGACGTACGGCACCTGCAGCTTCGTCCAGTCGGCGACCTCCGGCTTCGGAAGCACCGAGACAGTCGCCGTGAAGTGCCAGTCCTTGTCTTCGGAGTCGGGTAGCTCGTAGTCGAGCTCGGGCTGCTCGACGGGCCGGATGCGCTCGCGGGCCGCTGCGTTCCAGAACCACCCGGAGATGTGGCTCTCGATCGCCTCGCTGAAGAGACGCTCCCTGCCGATGTGGGTCCGGAGCACGGGCATCGGAACCTTTCCCGAGCGGAAGCCAGGAATCTTGACGCTGGAGGCGAGGTCGGAGGCTGCGTGCTCGACGGCGTGGTGGACGTCCGCACTCGGGACATCCACCGTGAGCCGGACTTTGTTGTCCGGCAGCTCTTCGACCTGGGTCGCCACCGAGCCATTAGACCAAACGGGTTGAAGGCTGCGGTCCGAGGTGGTTGGTCAAGCCGGGGATAGCCTCTGCATGGTGGAGCTCTACGTCCTGGCCAGACACGGCGAATCGACCTTGAACTCGGAGAACCGGATCAACGGGGACCCCTCGGTTCCCGTCGCCCTGACCGACAAGGGGCGCGAGGAAGCGCGGCTCCTGGGTCGGCAGATCGCCCACATCCGCCTGGGACTTTGCATCTGCACGCGGTTCTCTCGCACCCGCGAAACCGCGGAGATCGCCCTCGAGGGGCGCGACATTCCGATCGAGGTGGAGCCTCTCCTGGACGACATCGACGTCGGCGACCTCGAGGGAATGCCGCTCGAGAGCTACCGGGCGTGGAAGCGGGAGCACACACGCAGCGATCCGTTTCCCGGGGGAGAGTCTCTCGATGCAGCGGCCTTGCGCTACGCAAAGGCCTTCCGGCAGCTCCTGCAGCGTGGGGAGAAATCGATGCTCGTGGTCTCGCACGAGATTCCTGTCCGCTATGCGATCAACGCGGCCGACGGCTCCGACGACCTCGACGGCCCGGCTCACCAGCTCGCGAACGCAACGCCTTACCTCTTCGACGAAGAAGCGCTCGGCCGAGCCGTGGATGGCATCGAGCGGCTCGCGTAGGATCGTTTCTCGGAGTCCGACGGCGAAGGGAGCGACATGAATCTGATCGAGAGAATCGAGGAGGCGCGGGCACGCTGGAACGTCCTCGACCACCCCTTCTATGTCCGCTGGGAGCGCGGCGACTTGACCCGCGAAGACCTTGCGTACTACGCGGGTGAGTACCGGCACGCCGTGGTGGCGCTCGCCGATGCGGCAACCGCCGGCGGCGACCCCGAGCACGCGGCCGAGGAGAAAGCGCACATCGATCTGTGGGACGACTTCGCGGAAGCGCTCGAAGCGCCGCTCGACCGCGAGCCGAGCACCGAGACACGTGAGTGCGCCGAAGCCTGGCGAACCGATGACTCGATGGCAGCGCGAGCTGTCCTCTACGCGGTCGAATCCGGCCAGCCGGCCATCTCGCAAACGAAGCTCAGGGGTCTCGTCGACCACTATGGCTTCAGCGCAGGGTCGAAAGCCACGGAGTACTTCGAGGTGCACTCAGACCGCGACCACGAGCACGCCGCAGCGTCAGCCGAAGTGCTGCGACAAGCAGCACCGGAAGACGCAGACAGACTGGTGGCAGCAGCCGAAGCAGCACTGAAGGGCAATTGGCACCTCCTGGACGGCGTTCAGTCCAGGACCTGACGCTGCGAATGCCGGCTTCGCCGGCGTTCGCCGCTGCGGCCCTCCGATAGCAGGCGAACCGATCGAAATCATGTCTCCGCGAAGCAGAGACGGGTTTCGGTCGGTGATGACCGCGCGAATGCCGGCTTTGCCGGCGTTCCCTGCTGCAGCCCCGCCCCTGGGTCGAACCGATCGAAATCATCATGTCTCCGCGAAGCGGAGACGGATTTCGATCGGGAGTGCGGGCGAGAGGACTCGAACCTCTAAGGAGCGTCAGCCCCACCGGGACCTAAACCCGGCGCGTTTACCAATTCCGCCACGCCCGCCGGCGATTTCCAGGGTAGACCTTTCCTCCCCAGGAGGCGTACGATCTCGGGCGGCCGGAACGTGAAATGAAGCGAGCAGGACCCATCGCCTTGATCCTCCTCGCCGCTACTGCCTTCGCGGCCGCTGCGGCTGGGCGGGGTACGTCTGGTCCGACGGCGGACCGGTGCGGTGGCGAGCTCTGGCGGTTGAAGACGCTGAGTGACCCCGGGCGCAAAGCTGTCGAGCTCGAGCCTACGAGGACGACGATCGCTGCGATCGGCGAGCGCCCGTTCCCGCACCGTCTGCCGAGGCTACGGCGGACACCCTTCCAGCGGCATGCATGGCAGGTGGTCGCCCAGATCACCAAGTACCGCGTCGAGACCGGGGGGATCAGGTTGGAGCTCTACGACCACGAGTCGTATCTCAACGCCGTCATTCCCACGCCCGACTGTCTTTCGAACGCCACGCGTGCGCGCACCGACATGGCGTCCACGTTCAAGCTCTTCACCGTCGAATGCGGGCACCCGGCCACGAGGGATTGGCAGTCGCTCGGGGCGATCGTCTCTGTCAGCGGCGTCGGCTTCTGGAGCCAGCGTCGGGGGCTGCGAGGCTCGGCGCGGAACGGCGCCGAGCTACATCCCGTGACGGGGCTCCGCATCGTCGCTGGCTGCTAGCGAAGGCTCCTGGGCCTCAGCCTCGCTGGCGCGCGACGCAGGTAGCTGGAGCCAGAAGGTGGAGCCTCGCCCCGACTCGCTGTCGAAGCCGATCTCACCGCCGTGCGCCTCGATTATCTGACGCGCAAGGACGAGACCCAGCCCGGTGCCCGCGATCCCGAGCTCACGACCGACGTCGCCGCGGAAGAACTTCGTGAAGATCTGCTCCTGGTGACCCCCGGGAATCCCTAGCCCTTCATCGCGCACCCAGACCCAGGCCTCGTCGCCGATCAGGGTGGTTGTCACGTCGACGACTCCGCCCTCAGGCGAATATTTGATTGCGTTCGAGAGGAGGTTCCCGACCACCTGTGCGAGGCGGTCACGATCGCCGCGAACGGTCAGCGCCTCCTCGGTGGGCTCGAACTTCAGCTCGTGCGCGTCGCTCTGGGCCGAGTAGAGCGTGACCTGCGTGGCAAGCAGCTCGTTGAGATCGACCTCCTCGTTGCGCAGGTCGAGCGCTTCCTGCTCGACGCGCTGAAGGTCGAGCAGGTCGTTCAACAGCGCTGCCAGGCGGCGTGCCTCCGTGCGGATTACCTCGAGGTACCGCTTCGTCTCCTCAGGGGGGAGATCTCGGTCGAGCATGAGAGACGAGAACCCGAGCACGCTGGCGAGCGGTGTGCGCAGCTCGTGCGAGACGTTGCTCACCAGCTCGCTCTTGACCTGCTCGCTTTCGAGCAGCGTCCGGTTTCGCTCTTCCAGGTCTGCGACGGTTCGCTCGAGGGACGCTGCCATGGTGTTGAACGTCCGCTCCAGCTGTCCGACTTCGCCCGGTCCATCGGTGTCGAGGCGCTCTGACAGGTCACCGCCGGCGATACGTGCCGCGGCGTCCGCGGTCAGGCGGACGGGCCTTGCGACCGCCCGGTTCACGTAGATGGCTCCGACGAGGATCAAGAACAACGCTGCGCCGAGCCCGATCCCCCCGACCACGAGCGAGTTGCGGGTCGTCGCGCGCGCGCGTTCGTTACGCGCGGCGCTCAACGCCGTCTCGGTCGCGAGGAAACGGTCGAATTGGCTGCGAATCGCCTCGACCTTGTTCCGGCCGCGCGCATCCTTCGCGACGCTGGGAGCTTCCTGGGGGTTACGCCGCAAGAACTCGACGAGCGGGACGGAATAGTCGCTGAAGTAGACCTGGATCTGTGTCTTTATGGCCAATGCGCGACGGTGCTGCAATCCGTTGTCTCTCGTGAGCTCCAGCAGAGTGGCAATCGCCCCGGGATACCGAGCCTGCGCGACCCGCCACGGATCGAGGTAGCGCTCCTCCCGTGTGAGCGCGAACCCGCGCGCGCCGGTCTCCAGATCGATCACGAACGTCTGGAGGCGGTTCGCGGTCGCGATCACCTGCTGCGAGCGCCGCGCTTCGAGGGAGCGTTGGTGGAGACTGACGATCGCGAGAAGGAGAACGGCGAAGACAATCGCAAGGCCGAGTGCGACTGCGATCGCGGAGAAGGCGATTCGTGCGACTAGGCCAGACGCCCTCCACGATCTTGTCGCCTGATGATTCGATTCCTCCGAGCCTGCTGCAGCTTCTGCGTCGGGGTAGGCGTGGCTCATCGTCTTTCGGTGAGAACCTCCTCCACCGCAGCCTTGATTTGCTCGGGCTCGAACGGTTTTACCATGACGAGGTCTGCGCCCTGGCGCAGAGCCTCCTCGCGTGTCTCCGGCTGGGCCGTCAGGACGATGACAGCCGTGGTCGCCAGCGCTTCGTCCCGCCGCAGCTCTGCCAGGACCTCGAGCCCGCTCAGGCGCGGCATCATCATGTCGAGAATGACCACGTCAGGACGCAGGCGTCGTGCGATCTCGAGGGACTCCTCGCCGTCGTCGGCCTCTGCGAACTGGTACGGACCGGCCAAGCTGACACGGATCAGCTCGCGAAGTGACGGCTCGTCGTCGCAGATGAGCACGGTTGCTAGGGAACCGGCCATCACTGCGCATGCAAGCAGATCGCGACTGAAAGACATAGTCATCTGCGGCAACTGCGGCTTCCCTAGGATGTTCCGGACTTGGCGGACCCGAAAGAGGAGACACTCGTGCCGAAGGAGTGTCCAAGCGGACACGGGCCGATGCGGCTGCGAACGCGCTGGGCAGGCCAGCAGGCACACCCGGGCCGCAAGGGCGCGCACGGGCAACCGATCACAGAGTGGGTTTGTCCCCGCTGCGGCCGAGCAGCGCCCCTGGACTGATCTTCGACCGTCGCCGCGGCGGGCCTCGCCCGTCGCGGCCCGGAACGCAGCGGATCGAAACGCGAACGCGGAGCAATCATCATGGCCCGCGCAGCGGGCCGGATTGCTCCGCGGAGTGGCCCCGGGAGGAGTCGAACCTCCGCGCACGGATTCGAAGTCCGTCGCTCTATCCGCTGAGCTACGGGGCCGTGGGCCGCAGCGTAGCGGCGGCTCGGGTCAGGAGATGAGGGCCCAAAACTGCTCTCCCGCGATAGGGAAAGGAGCCGTCCCGGGTAAGTAGTCCTTCATGATTTCCATCCTTGCCGCCGTCGCCGGCGTGACGGCACTCGCGCTCGGGGTTGCTGTGGGCGGGACGTGGCGTCGCACTGCACTGCTGCTTCTACTCGGTTTTGGTCTCGGTGTAGCGTTGCTCGCCGTCGCCTACTTCGCGGCCACGCCGAGCGATCAACGCCAAGATTGCTCGGACTGCTACGCCTACCTCGGGAGATGGTGGGAGCCCGGATTCGCGGTCTTCGTCATCGGACTGGCCCTGATCTCATGGGTGCTCGGCCTCCTGGTCGGCTCGTGCATCCACGTCTCGTCGCGGCGCCGGGCGATCCCGCGACAAGCAGCCGAATGATCGAAGCGATCCGCCGAGTTCGACGGTTAGGGTGACGATCCTGATGAGGCCAGAGCGAGCCGAGAAAGTCTCTCTCACGCGCGGCGGATCGGCGCGGCGTCGCCCCTCGGCGCGTCGTCTCGCGGTTTGGCGGCAGCTCAGCAGCCTGTGGACTCGCAGGCGCGAGCCGGAGCTTCAAACGCAGGCGTTCCTTCTTCTGACTTTGCTCGGCGCGGTGGCCGCGTTCGGCCACATCGTGGAGGACTACCTAACGGGCGACCCGCTCGTCCGTTGGGACGTCGAGTTCAGCCGCTGGCTTCACGAGCACTCCAATCCGACACTCCTTTCGGCTTTCAAGGTCTTCACGCTGCTCGGGTCCGTGCCATTCCTGAGCTTGTTGGTTCTTGTAGTGGCGCTACTTCTGCTTCGACGCCGCCTGGTCAACGAGGCCGTGCTTGTTGCCACCGGCGCGGTCGGGATCGAGGTCTTGTTCTCGGTGCTCAAGCTGCTGTTCCATCGTCCCCGTCCGGAGCTTGCCTACGTTCATCTCGACACCTACTCGTTCCCGAGTGGTCATGCTGCCGGGTCGGCGGCGATTTACGCGATCCTCTTCTATCTCGCGGCGAGACACTTCCGAAGAAGAGGCAAGCTAGTGCTCCCCCTCGCATTTGCCGTGCTCGTTGGACTGATTGCATTCAGCCGGCTCTACCTCGAGGTCCATTACCTCTCCGATGTTCTCGCCGGAATCACGCTGGGCGTTGCCTGGGCAACTGGCTTCCTCTTCATCTACGAAAGAACTCGCGGCCGCGACCTCTCACAACGCCTGCCACGGCGAGTAGCACAGGCAGTCGAGCGAATCGCACGCTAACCAGCTGGTCGCGAGGCCGGGGAAGCCCGACCTCGCGGCGGTAGTCGGAGGTGGCTGATGGGACTCGAACCCACGACCACCTGGACCACAACCAGGGGCTCTACCAACTGAGCTACAGCCACCGCGCTCGGGCTCAGGATAGCGGTGTCTCACCCGGTGCTTACTCACTGGCCCCCTGATGCGCCTATGACGTGGCCCTCGCCTTCGCAGCCTGCGCTTCGTGGCGGCCCTCTGCGAACTCCTCGATCAGCTTCTTGTTGAAGGCAGGGATGTCGTCGGGCCAGCGGCTCGTGACGAGACCGTTGTCGACGACGACCTCCTGGTCGACGCGGTTTGCACCGGCGTTCCGCAGGTCGGTCCTGAGCGACGGCCAGGAGGTGACGGTGCGGTCGCGGACGACACCGGCCTCGATCAGCATCCATGGCGCATGGCAGATGGCACCGACGGGCTTGCCCTGCTCGAAGAACTCGCGCACGAAGTGCACCGCGTTCTCGTCCAGGCGAAGAGTGTCCGGATTGCCGACCCCACCGGGCAGCACGAGCGCGTCGTAGTCAGAGGCGCTGGCTTCCTCGACGGTCTTGTCGACCTTGAACTTGTCGGCCTTGTCGTAGTGGTTGAACCCCTGAATCTGTCCGTCCTTGATGGACACGAGGTCCAAATCTGCTCCGGCATCCTCCAACGCCTCCCAGGGCCCGGTCAACTCGACCTGCTCAACCATGTCAGTCGCGAGAAACGCGATCTTCTTGCCCTTCAACTCGTTGGCCATCAGAAACCTCCTCAACTCGTAGTCGGCTTTCGCGTTCCCGATCCGCCGACGAACTAACGCCGCGAGTGCCGGCTTTGCCGGCGCTCGCCGCCACCGCTCTACGACAGGAGGCGAACCGCGGAAAATCATCATGGCCGCGCGCAGCGCGGCCGGATTTTCCGCGGGAGTGCGCCTGGGAGGATTCGAACCTCCGACCCGCGGCTTAGAAGGCCGCCGCTCTGTCCACTGAGCTACAGGCGCCGGAGGGACAGGGTATCGCGGAGGTGCTCTAGCGCCTGACGCCGAAATCGGCGGTCACAATGGTGACCTCGCGTCCGCCGTACGTACCAGGTGCTGACTGTGTGTGCACGGCGGCGAGGCCGATCTCGCGCCAGCGTGCGGTCAGGAGGATCTTCTTGTGCTCCGGGCTGTTCAGCCACATGTCCAGAGCGCTCGACGCGCTGACGTCGGGGGACGACCAGAGGAGGTTCTCTCCGACCGACCAGTAGCGCTTGCCGCCCGACGAGTAGAAGCGCGCGATCCGCCTGTCGAATGACGTCCCATTGGCGGAGTCATGGCTGAAGTAACCACGCTGCGCCATCTCTCCCGAATGCAGCCGGGCCGCGGCGGCGAGCTTCGAGGAAAGCCGCAGCGCGCCGAGACCGTGCTGCCGCCGAAAGAGGTTGACATTCGAAAGGACATCCTGCTCGAGCGCACCCGTGGCACTTGTCGGGCGCTGCCCGATCGAGCCCGCCGGTGCGGCACCGGCCCAGAGCCCGACGGCGGAGACTGCTAGTGCAAGGCAAAGGAGCGGACGACGGGCCATGGCCTTTGGATCGGCCAGTTCCTCCGCGCACGGCCTCCCTCGAACGAGGGATCAGGTTGCCCCGGCAGGCTCCTCGCCGCGGCGATGGCGCAGCCAATCGACCAAGATCACCTGGAGCGAGCCGGCGACGGGAATCGCCGCGAGCGCGCCGAGGACGCCTGCGAGCTGGGCGCCGATCAGCACCGCTATCAGCACCACGAGCGGAGAGAGCTGGACCGTGCGTCCGTAGACCACGGGCTGGAGGATGTGGTTCTCGACCTGCTGATAGAGGATGAAGAACACGATCACGATGATCCCTGCCGGGATCGAGTGCAGAAACGCGACGGCTCCCACGATGATGGCCGCGATCGTTGCGCCGGCCAGTGGAATCAGATCGAGGATCGCGACGATGAGCCCGAGCGCGATCGCGTACGGCACGCCGACGATGAGCAGGACGATCGTGGTCAGCGTCCCGGCGACGAGGCTGATGAAGAGATTGCCCGTCACGTAGCCGCCGACCGTGCGGTAGATGTCGCGTCCAACCGCCCGCCAGCGGGGGCGAGATTCCGGTCGCAGCAGCGAGAAGAACGACTCCACCCATCTCGGCCCTTCGAGCAGCATGAAGAGCGTCATGAACGCGATCGTGACGGTCGCGAGAACCACGTTCACCACGCCCTTCGCGAGGGCGAGTGCGGTGCCGGAGAAGCCGAAGAGCTTGGAGGCCCCGCCGTCCTTCAGCGCCTTGCGCGCCTTGTCGACCAAGTGGTACTTCTCCTGCAGGAAGCCGAGCCGGCCGCGACCCTTGGTCAGGTCGTCCAGGTAGTCAGGCACCTTCCCGGCGAAGTCGTTGATCTGATTGACGAGCGTCGGGACGAAGAGGAGCCCGATTCCGACGATGGCGCCGAGCGCGGCGACGTAGACGATCCCCGTCGCGATCGAGCGACGCTTGAGGCGACGTTCGAGATGGTCGACGGCCGGGTTGAGCGCAAGCGCGAGGAAGGCGGCGATGAAGACCCACGAGAGGACCTGGCGCGCGATCCAGACGATCTCGAGCACGATCGCGGTCGCGATGAGGATCCCCGCAACGCGCAAGACCGTCCGTGGACGGAAGTCGACAACGCGTACAGGGCCTTCCGGCACGACTGCAGCATCGCGGGACGGCCGGACGGTACATTCCGTCGCGATGCAGGCGATCATCCAGACGAACCACGGCCCGATCCATATCGAGCTCTTCCCGGACGACGCGCCGAAGACCGTCGACAACTTCGTGAAGCTTGCGAACGACGGCTTCTACGACCGTGTCATCTTTCACCGCGTCATCCCTGACTTCATGATCCAGGGCGGCGATCCGACAGGGACCGGCTCGGGCGGGCCTGGCTACAGCTTCGAGGACGAGTTCAACGACCACAAGGTCGAGCGCGGGGCGCTGGCAATGGCGAACGCCGGGCCGAACACGAACGGCAGCCAGTTCTTCATCGTCACCACCGAGGCGGCATCTTGGCTCGACGGGAAGCACACGGTCTTCGGACGCGTGACCGAGGGGATGGACGTCGTGGACAAGATCTCCGAGCTACCGCGCGACGCGCGCGACAAGCCGCAGGACGACGTCGTCATGGAGAGCGTCTCGGTCTCCGACGGTCCTGAATAGTCGCGGCGAGCGGCAGCCCGTACCAGAGCAGGAGGAAGCCCACCGCGATGAACGCGGTGAACGTCGCCGCCCACGTTCGGTGAAAGAGAAAGTCGGTGATCACGAACACGGTGCTGGTGATCGCGACTGCGAGACACGCCAGCCCGGCGATCGTCAGCCGGTTGGAGGCGATGAGCAGCCGCTCCTTGTCGTGCTGGCGCCAGCGGAGCCGGTGATACGAGCTCGGGGCAATCAGGAGCACGGTCGACAGCGCGGTGGCGATGAAGGCGACGAAGAAGATGTCGCGGTCGAGCTTGCCGAGCTTCGGAAAACCGTTCGCGAACGGCACGGCGAGCAGGAAGGCGAAGAGCACCTGCACGCCCGGGAGCGCCACGCGGAGCTCGTTGAGGAGCTCGATCAGCTCTCGGTTGTGACGGTCTTCCTTGTTCTCGTCGGCCATCGAGCTTCTATTCCAACCAGGCCTCCCGCTCGAAACCCGCGTACTCCTGGATGGCGCCGAAGATGCTCTGGACGACGCGCGTCCTGCACACCGTGACGCGCACGGTCCCGTAGGGAAGTCTGTTGGTCCGCTTTTTCTTGCTGTGCTTTGAGTACACGTTCACGTACGACTTGCAAAGCGAGCGATTCGACAGTTGCGCAACATCGAGCCAGAACTGCTCGATCTCACGCTGTCGCTGAATGTGGTCAGCGAACAGGTTGCAAGTGATCTTGATCTCCTCGTCCCGTAAGTCGAAATACGTCTTGAGGAAGAAGACGAAAAACGCACCATCTCTGGATCCGAGTTGTAGAACCGCAGAGCGTTCCGATCTTTCTCGCCTTCCGCCCAATAAAGCATGCAGCCCGCGACGTGGCAGCTGTCGCGTTGAAGTGCAAGACGTCGGCCTGCTTCTTGGTAAGCGAGTCGTTCCGCCCGACGGTTGGCGGCCTGAATGGCCGTACCACTCAACTGCCGGTTGTACGCCGGATTGCGGCGTAGTAGTTCCTGCTCCTGCGCCGGAGTGAGTTCGATATCCCGGACCCACCGACTTACCGAAGAAGCCGCAACGCCGACTCGACGCGCAATCTCCTTGATCGGCGCACCCTCGTCACGCCGGATGATTCGAGCGAGCTCTCGTTCCGCTGTTTTCATTTTAGAAAACATAGCGGCAGCCTCGGATGTACTCAAGCGCCCGACCGGGCTCGAACCGGTGCCATGACCTTGGAAGGGTCAGGTGCTACCACTACACCACGGGCGCCTCCCCACTAGCGTAGCGGCGTGGATCCGCATTCGTGGTCGCTCCACTGGGACGTGCTGCTCGCGATCGGCGTCCTCGCAGCCGGCTACTTCTGGAGCCAGCGACGGTGGCCGGCAGATGCGACGCGCAGGGTTGCCTTCGATCTCGCCGTGATCCTCCTGCTCGCGGTCTACGTGACCCCGCTGCACACGATCGCGCTCCACTACCTGCTCTCGGTTCACCTCCTGCAAAACGTCGTCACGGCCGAGTGGGCGCCGGGGCTCGTCGTCTTCGCGTTGGCGCCCGCGCTTGCGCGCGAGCTCGAACGCTACGCCGCAGTCCGGTTCGCCACCCATCCATTCGTCGCGCTGCCGCTCTGGCTCGCGACCTACTTCGTCTGGCATGTCCCGCCGATCTACGACAGAGCACTCGAGCAGTCCGGCTGGCTCCTCAACCTCGAGCATCTGACGTACTTCCTGGCGGGTGTCCTGATGTGGTGGCCTGTAGTACATGGGCGCTACTCCGACGGCGTGAAGGCGCTGTACCTCTTCGGTGCGTTCGTGCTCGCTGCGCCGCTCGGGTTGCTGCTCGCGCTGCTGCCGCGGCCGATCTACGACTTCTACAAGGACGCCCCGCAGCTCTGGGGCCTGTCCGACAGCACGGACCAGCAAATCGCAGGCGTGACGATGGCCGTCGAGCAGGCGATCGTTTTCTTTGCGGTGTTCGCGTACTTCTTCCTGCGCTTCTTGCGCACGGAGCACATCGCGGGCGTATTCAGCGAAAGCTCGAGATGAGCGCACCACCGCCGACGACGAGCGCCGCCGCGAGAAGCAGGCGGGGCCCGATCCGCTCCGAGCGTCGCAGCAGCACGATCGAGATCAGTACCGCGAAGAGCGACTCGGTTGCGACCAACGGCGAAACGATCGTGACGCGCCCGCGATCGAACGCGGAATAGAGACACGCGTAACTGATGCCGTAGACGAGCCCCGACGGCACGAACGGACGTGCAGCAAGGCGGATGCGCTCACGCGCACTAGGGTGTGACGCAACCACGATCAGGATCACCAGCGTCGCGGACACGAGCGACGCCGTGCCGGCGACGAGCCCGGGCACGTCGGTGCCGCGCGCGGCCCAGCGGACGAGGTTGTCGCGGATGGAGAACAACAGGGCCGCGCCCAGGCTGAGCGCGATCCCCAGCGAGAGCATCGCGGCGGGCCCACTGCGCTCGCCGACGAGCAGCGTCCCCCCGGCGACGACGAGCAGGGTCCCGAGCACGAGCGCCACGTGCAGCGGCTCGCCGAGGACGGTGACCGCAATCGCGGCCGAGAGCACCGGCGAAATCCCCACCGCGATGGCGGTGCGCGAGGGGCCGATGACGCCGACGGAACGGGTGAACAGGATCTGGCTGATTCCGGGCGCGAACAACCCGGTGACGAAGAACGGCCACGTGTCCCGCCACGCCACGCCCGAGAAGTCTCCCGTCATGAGCGCGAGCGACGCACAGATGACGCCGGCGATGACGGTGGTGACGAGCGCTGCGGCCTCCGCATCGATGCCACGGGCGAGCGCGAGACGGATCGTGACGGCGAGCGCGCCGAAGAACAGCGCCGAGCCCGCGGCAAGGAGGACGACCAAAGTCGGGGCGGCGAGATTCGAACTCGCGACTTCTGCCTCCCAAAGGCAGCACTCTAACCAGGCTGAGCTACGCCCCGCCGTGCGCAGATTACATGTGTAGGTTCGCGCGATGGTCCAGCCACGCCCAGGGCTCGGCTACGCGATGGTCGCCGTTGCCGCAACGTTGTTTGCCGTCAACGGCACGGTCTCGAAGGTGATCCTGGGCTCGGGCATCAGTTCGGGACAGCTCACGGCAGTGCGTTGCGCCGGCGCGCTGATCGGACTAACGCTGATCGCGATCGCGACGCGCCCCGGGGCACTGAAAGTTCGAGCCGGCGACTTCCCTCTGTTGATCGCGCTCGGGATCGGGCTCGCCGTCGTTCAGTGGGCGTACTTCTTCGCGATCCATCGGCTCGACATCGGAATCGCGCTGCTGATCCAGTACATCGCGCCGATCCTGGTCGCGCTATGGGCGCGGTTCGTCTTCCACGAGCCCGTCAGGCGGCGGATCTGGGCGGCGCTCGCTCTTTCGCTCGCAGGGCTCACGCTCATCGTCGAGATCTGGCACGGAGGACGACTCAGCGGTCCCGGTGTTGCGGCCTGTGTGCTCGCCGCGATCAGCTACGCCGCATACGTGCTGATCGCCGAGCGCGGCGTGCGTCGCCGCGATCCGATCTCACTGTCGGCTTGGGGCTTTCTCTTCGCGACGATCTTCTGGTCGTTGCTCGCTCCGTGGTGGAGCTTCCCCGGCCGGCGAGTCGATGACCACGTCTCGCTGCTCGGGAACCTCGCTTCGACACACGTCCCCCTCTGGCTGCTCATACTCTGGATGGTCGTGCTGGGCGGGATCGTGCCGTTCGGGCTGATCGTGAGCGCGCTCCGCCACATCTCGGCCACAAGGGCCGGAATCACGGCGATGCTGGAGCCCGTCGTGGCCATCGTGGTGGCCTGGGCCTGGCTCGGAGAGTCCCTCAGGCCGGTCCAGCTGTCCGGTGCTGCCCTTACCCTGGTCGGGATTGGACTGGCCCAGACGGCCCGCTGAAAAGGCGCTCTAAGCGGACGGGATCTACCCCTTTTGGGGGAGGCGACCCTAGATTCAGACCCCCAGACTGCCGCGAATGCCGATTAAAAAGAAGATTCCCGTAGCTTTTCTGGCAATTTTTGCCCTGCTCGGGCCGGCTGCCGGCGCTCAGGCCCGGACGCTGAGCAGCTCGGAGGCCTCGCTGCTCCAGACGATCAATGCCGTTCGGACGAGCAATCATCTCGCCCCCCTGCGATTGGACGTTCATCTTCTCCGCGCCGCCCGCGGCCACTCCGCAGACATGATGCACAGGCAGTACTTCGCGCACGGCGCGGTCGCGAGCCGAGCCTCGGCTCAGGGCGCACGCGGCCCCGTCTTCGGCGAGGACCTCGCCTGGGGGACGGGAGTCGGCGCTCAATGGGTCGTCAGTCAGTGGCTGGCCAGTCCGGCCCATAGAACCGTGCTTCTCAGGCCGGGCTTCCGCCGCATCGGCATCGGGATCGCGTTCGGCACGTTCGCCGGCCACGGTGGCGCCGCGGTTTTCACGGCCGATTTCGCAGGGCGCTAACGCCGTCGGGAGAAAAGAGAGCATGAGAGGTCGCCCGCGAAGACGGCCTCTCCTGCGCTCTATTCGGACTCCATCAGCGTCCGCAGCTCCGAGAGCTTCTCGGCACGCAGTTCGTCCCGCTCGCCGCGGTCGAGTCGGTCGAGCAGGCTCTGGACGAGCGGCGCCAGCTCGAGTGGATTGAACGGCTTCGTCACGTAATCGACCCCGCCGATGTCGAGGCCGCGGGCCCGGTCGCGAAATTCTGCCCGCGCGGTGAGGAAGATGATCGGGATGCCCATAGTCCGGTCGTCTTCGAACAACTGCTCTGCGACCCGCCACCCGTCGAGCCCGGGCATCATCACGTCGAGCAAGATCACGTCCGGCCGCTCGTCGCGCGCCTTTTCCACTCCGGAGGGGCCGTCCGGGGCCTCGATCACGTGCATGCCTTCTGCTTCGAGATTCACTCGGCAAAGCAGTCGAATCGGAGCCTCGTCGTCGATTACGAGAACTTTGGTCATGAGCGGACGCACCACCCCGGGGTCGCCGCGGCTATACCCAAACCGACTGCCATCTATTCCCGTGCGGCGGGCAGCTCGAACGAGAAGCTCGAGCCTTTCCCCTCTGTCGAGTCGACCCAGATGCGACCGCCCATCGCGGTCACCAGCTCCTTGGCGATAAAGAGACCGAGCCCCGTGCCGGCCGCACCGTCCCGTGCGGCGGACTCGGCTCGATAGAACTTCCGGAAGATTCGATCGCGCTCAGCAGCCGGAATTCCAATTCCCTCGTCGGCGACACGCACCTCGACTCGGTCGTGATTGCGGCGCGCCCCAACCGTGACGGTGCCGCCGCCAGGCGAGTAGCGGAGCGCGTTCTCGACGAGGATGTTGAAGACCTGCCGCAGCTTGTCGGGATCGGCTTCGGCCGCGAGAGGCTCGTCAGGCAGATCGATTTCGAAGCGATGGCCGTTCATGACACCGCTCTCTTCGACGGTTTCCACCAGCTCCGAGACGACGTTGCCCAGGTCGATCCGGCCGAGCTCGACCTGCAGGTCGCCCGCATCGAGCCGCGCGACGTTCAGGAGCTGGTCGACGATCTCCGTGAGGCGCTCGGACTCGGATGCGATGTAGCCGAGGAAGATGCGCCGCTCCTCCTCGCCGAAGGGGACGTCCTGTCGCAGCAGCGTTTCCGCGAAACCGTAGATCGACGTCAGCGGCGTGCGCAGCTCGTGCGACACGGCGGCGACGAAGTCGGACTTGACCTGCTCGACCATGCGATCGGCCGATATGTCGCGGAAGGCGAAGATGCGCCCCGCGACCGCCCCGACCGGGTCGCGCATCACGGCTTCGCTCAGTGACAGCCAGACTTCGTCTGCGCCCCGCGTGATCGAGACGAGACGCTGGCCATACTGCGTCCCCAGCTCGCCGGACTCGAGCTGTCGTTGGAGGACCTGGACGGTCGTTCGGCCGATCGCCTCCTCTTGAGGTACGCCGGTGATCTCTTCGGCGGCGGAGTTCCAAAGGACGACCTGGCCCTCGCGGTCGACCGCCACGATGCCGTCAGCGATGTTCGCGAGGATCGCGACGCTGCGTTCCTTCTCCAACGAGACCCGCGAGTAGAGCTCGGCGTTCGCGAGCGCGGCCGAGGTGTTTCCCGCCAACGCAAGCAGCGCCTCGACCTCCTCGGGACGCCACTCTCGCGGCTTGGTGGCGTAGACCGAGAGGACGCCGGCGAGAGAACCTTCAGGGCCCGAGAGCGGCACGCCGAGAAACGCCGCGTACCCGGACAGGAGGATCGCATCCGCGCCGGCCAGCCGTTCGTCACTGGTGACGTCTTCGACTGCGAGGGGAGAGCGTGACTGGAAGACATCCCCGGACAGTCGCCCCGTCGCAGACGTTCGACTCCCGACCGCTTCTTCGGCGCCCTCGCCCGACGCAGCGCTCACCACGAGTTCGTCGTCCTCGAGCGTGCGGACTGCACAAGCGTCGGCCCCGAGCAGCGTGGGCGCCTGCTGCACGACTTCCTCCAGAACCGCCGCCGGGTCGAGCTCGGTTGCGAGGACGCTGCCTGTGCGAGCGA
>JBBWZE010000286.1:0-6574 GCA_039648845.1 Actinomycetota bacterium
CGAACGGCACCCTCGTGCGAGACGTAGAGGATCGAGACCGTCCAACGCCTTTCGAGGAGGTCCGCCGCGCGACGGACCTCCTCGGGGAGGGGCGAGCGGCTACGACAGCGCATGCGCCGAGTGCGACTCGAGCGACAGCTCGAGCACCTCGTCGAGGTTCATCACCGGATGGAAGCTCATCTCGTTGCGGACGTCCTCCGGGATGTCGTCGAGATCGGCGCGGTTGCGCTCGGGAATGATCACGTCGGTCAGGCCGGCTGCGTGGGCCGCGAGGGCCTTCTGCTTCAGGCCGCCGATCGGGAGCACGCGACCCTGCAACGTGACCTCCCCGGTCATCCCGACGGTGTGCTTCACGGGCCGGCCCGTGAGCAGGGATGCGAGCGCGGTCGTCATCGTGATTCCTGCGCTCGGGCCGTCCTTTGGAATCGCCCCTGCGGGGACGTGCACATGGAATCTGGTGTCCTCGAAGACGTGTTCGTCGAGGCCTAGCTTCTCCGCGTGCGAGCGCACGTAGGAGAGCGCGATTTGCGCCGACTCCTTCATCACGTCGCCGAGCTGCCCGGTCAGGACGAGCCCGTCCTTGCCTGCCATCTTGGTCGCCTCGACGAACAGCACGTCGCCGCCGGTGCCGGTGACCGCAAGGCCGGTCGCCACACCGGGGACCGCCGTTCGCTCGGCCGACTCCTGATAGAAGCGCTGCTTGCCGAGCGCATCGCCTGCCGCCGCCTCGCCGATCGAGATCGGCGGTTCCGCGGTGCCGGAGGCCACGGTGGTCGCCGTCTTGCGCAGCAGCTTGCCGAGCTCACGCTCGAGCTGGCGAACTCCAGCCTCGCGCGTGTACTGACTGACGATCAGCTCGAGGGTGATGTCGTCGATCGACACCTCGTCCTCGCGCAGACCCGCCCGCTCACGCTGGCGCGGCCAGAGATAGCCGCGTGCGATCGCAACCTTCTCGTCGACCGTGTATCCGTCGAAACGGATCACTTCCATGCGGTCGAGCAGCGGCCCGGGGATCGTCTCGGCCACGTTCGCGGTAGCGATGAAGACGACCTCGGAGAGGTCGAGCTCCACGTCGAGGTAGTGGTCGCGGAACGAGTGGTTCTGAGCAGGGTCCAGCACCTCGAGCAGTGCGGCCGAGGGATCGCCGCGCCAATCGGCGCCGACCTTGTCGACCTCGTCGAGGAGGATCACCGGGTTCATCGTCCCGGCGTCGCGTAGCGCACGCACGAGCCGTCCCGGCAGCGCGCCGATGTAGGTTCGACGGTGGCCGCGGATCTCGGCTTCATCGCGCACGCCGCCGAGCGACATGCGTACGAATTCGCGATTGAGCGCCCGGGCGATCGACTCGCCGACCGAGGTCTTGCCGGTCCCAGGAGGCCCGATCAGCGTCAGGATGGCGCCGGAGCGCTTGTCCTCGGCGATGCCGCGCTCCTGCCGGAGCTTGCGCACCGCAAGGTACTCCACGATCCGTTCCTTGACGTCGTCGAGCCCCGCGTGGTCGTTGTCGAGAACCTCGCGCGCGTTGACCGGATCGAGTCGCTCTTCGGAGCGCTTCCCCCAGGGAACGGCGAGCAACCAGTCCAGGTAGGTGCGAATCATCGAGGACTCCCCGCTCTGATCGCCCATCCGCTCCAACCGCCCGATTTCGCGCTCGGCCTGCTCGCGAACCTCGTCGGGAAGATCTGCCTCGGCGATCTTGCTTCGGTAGTCGTCCGAGACCGAGGCGTCGTCTTCGCCCAGCTCCTTGCGGATCGATTCCATCTGGCGGCGCAGGATGTACTCGCGCTGCTGCCGCTGGGCGCCCTCCTCGACGTCCTCGCGGATCCGGTGACGGATCTGCAGCTCGGCCAGGCGCTCGCGCTGAAGACGCAAGGCGATTTCGAGCCGCTCGATCACGTCAACCGCTTCGAGCAGCTCGATCCGCTGCTGGAAGGTGATCTCGGGGGCGTAGGAGGCGGTGTCGGCGAGCGTGCCGACCTCGCGAATCGAGCGCACGAAAGAGGAGATACGCCCGTCATCGCCACGGAGCTCCAAGATTTCCTCGACGACCGCGCGGTACTCGCGCTCGAGCTCGCGGGTCTTCACACCCGGCGGCTCTTCGTCCGGGCGTTCCTGGACCTCGACCCGGAGCCGGCCCTGGGAGTCGGTGTGGGCGGCGCCGGCGACCCCGCGGTGCAAACCGACGAGATTGACGGCTGCGACGCCGCCGGGCAGCCGTATCCGTTCGGCGACTTCGGCGACCGTTCCGACCTTTGCAAATTCGCCCTCGTGCCTGGGCACGAGCAGCACGAGTTGCTCATCGCCGACGTCGGCGGAGGTCGTAACAGTCATGTTCGGGAAGACGACGTTGTCGTCAAGTGGGACAAGCAGCAAAGTGCTCAAGCTTCATCACCCTTCTGTGGTAGCTACGTCGGTAATAGTAGCTTCAACAGATGAAGTTACGGAGGGATGTCCGCTCGACCCATATGTGACGCCCGACCACCGGGAGCGACCTCCCGGTGGTCGGCTGTGCGGGATGGTGCTCAGCGAAGCGAGATCGCGACCCGCTCCAGGAGATCCATGGCGTCCTGCATGCCGCCCTCCATGCCGGAGTTGATGTGGGCGTCGGGGCCTTCCTTCGTCGGGTGCTCCACGAGGACCGTGAGGGTCGTCCGCCCGTCCACCTCGGTGAGGGTGAGGGTGAGCCAGCACTGCGTGCTCCTCGGCGTCGGGGATGCCCTCGTAGACCTCGGTGGAGACGAGCCGGTCGTTCGGGACGATCTCGCGGTACTCGCCGTGGAAGCCGGCCTCGAAGCCATCGGGCGTCACACTCACGTAGCGCCACCTACCACCGACCCTCAGGTCGATCTCGGCGATTGTCACCTCGCCCCGCTTCGCGTGCCACCAGCGCCTGACCAATTCGGGCGTGGTCCACGCCTTGTACACGAGGTGCTTCGGGGCGTCGAACTCCCGGGTGATGAGGATCTCCCGATCGCTGGGGAGGGTCACCGTCGCCGCTCCACTACTCGTCATGGTCATTTTCTTCCTCCTTTTTCTTGAGTTCCTCCAGCACGACGTCCAGCTGGTTGAACCGCTCCGACCAGGACCGCTCGTAGTTCTTCACCCAGTCGTGGATGGGCTTGAGCGCGTGGCCGTTCAACCGGTAGAGCCGCTGCCGTCCTCGCTCGCGCACGTCTACCGCAGGGACCGAATGCTTCAGGAGGCGGAGGCCGGCAGCCGCATCGCGCGCGTTCGCGCGCGAGCCTCGCGCCACCAGATGATCTCGTAGACGTGCAGTGCGACCCAGACTGCGGCCACGAGGGTGAGCGCAACGAGGGCCGGCACGGTGACTGCCACCGCTGTCAGCGACGCACAAACGACAGCGGCGACGATGCGGCCGCGACCAAGCGTTCGCGAGACGCGCAGGCGCAGCGCCACGTAGGCGAACAGGTAGAGCGCGGGGCCGCCGCAGAGCGCAAGCGCCGGGATCGTGTCGAGCTCGCCGCCGACATGTGCGAGCGTCGACTTCATTGCGAACGCGAAGAGGACGATGCCCGCCACCATCGGCAGGTGCAGGTACGTATAGACATCGCGTGCGAGGGCGATGCGCTGCGTGCCGCTTCGGTTGGCGAGCAGCTGCTCTCCGCGGATCGGGAAGAAGTCGAAGTACGCCAACCAGAACGATGTCGCGACGACGAACCCGAGCACGGCCGCGACGATCACGCCGGTGCCGATCGCGGTGGCCCGCGCACCCAGCCCGATGGCGACTAAGGACTCGCCGATCGCGATGATCACGATCAGTCCGTGACGCTCGACGAAGTGCGCCGGTTCCACGCGCCAGCCACTCATCCCACCGAGCAGCGGACCGAAGAGGCCGACGACGAGCGCAGTCAGCCAGAGCAGCGGCCGGAGCCCGCCCTCGACGAACCCCGCGGCAAGGATCAGTGCGGCGCCGGCAAGCGTCGACGGAGCGGTCCGCAGGATCGCAGCCAGCAGGTCTCGGTCGTCGCGTGCCGTGAGTGCGTAGAGCGTGAGGTGCATGACGTTCACGGTCAGGAAGGCAACTCCGAAGACGACCCCGTGACGGCCGAACGCCTCGGGGACGGCCAGCGCGGCGACGAACATCGCCCCCATGGCAATCAGCATCGCCCCCCACACCGCGCCGTCATCCGGATTGGCCGTGTTCGTCAACCAGGCGTAGGCCGCCCACGCCCACCAGAGCACGGCCAGGATCAGGAGACCGTGCTCGAGCCCGCCCCAGGTCGGATCGTCCGACATGACCGTCGTGACCTGCGTGAACGCGAAGACGAAGACGAGATCGAAGAAGAGCTCGAGCGGAGTGACCCGCTGCTCGCGCTCCGCGTGCTGCTCGCTCACAGCCGGACGCTAGCGCGAACGGCTTCCGACCGCGAGCTCGGCAGCTGGGCGTACGATCGTGGAGTGGCCTACGACGAAGAGCTGGCTGCGCGCATACGCGACCTGGTCGCCGGCGAATCCGGTCTGACCGAGAAGAAGATGTTCGGCGGGCTCGCGTTTCTCATCGGCGGCAATATGGCGGTGGCAGCGAGCGGCCAAGGTGGAGTGTTGGTGCGCGTAGATCCAGCGCAGTCAGAGACGCTGGTAGCGAGGACGAACGCTTATCTCATGGAAATGCGAGGGCGGTCAATGCAGGGGTGGCTACGAGTCGACCCGGAAGACCTTCGCACCAAGCGCCAACTCGCCAGGTGGGTCGAGCTCGGCACGGCCTATGCCCGCTCGCTACCGCCGAAACAATAGGTCGGGCCGAAAACCGGACGCCACTAGACGCTTTCACTGCACTCGTCTTGCCGAGCGGCCGCGTCCAAGGTGGGACTGCCCTCTGCCGCTATGACCAGCAGGTCACGTAGCTGAGCGCGCTGCTCGCCGTCGAGGGCGGCCAGTACCTCGTCTTCGACGGCCGCGGCTGCTGCGAGGGCGGCGTCGACTCGCGCCTCACCTTCTCGCGAGTTCTCGACGATGTGCCGGCGGCGGTCGACGGGGTCGCGGCGGCGGAGAACCAGATGCTGAACCTCGAGGTCGTTCAGTAGGCCGACCAGCTTCGTGGGATCGACGCCCACTCGGTCGGCGAGCGCCTGCTGGCGCATCGGGCCTTGGCGCAACTCATCGAGCACCTGGAGGTGCCGTGGCATGAGCTCGCTTGGCTTGAGCGCGTCGTTGAAACCGTGGTGCAGGACGCGGCCGAGTTTCACCAGCAGCATCCCTGAGAGCGGGAGCGAGCGAGCGCGCGCGTCGTTCAGCAGATCCGTGGTTGCCATGCGCTGAATCATACATGCTGGTCAATAATTGACTAGGGCTATTCATTTCCGATAGGAAATAAATATCTAGCGCAACCGTTGATCAAAGCATGAGGAGGAAAGCCAGTGTCCCACCCGCCCAAGAAAGAGGAGATCGAGCAGCTACTCGCACAGCTGCGCCGGCAGGTCGCCCAACTGCGCCGGCTCGAACGGACAGCCGGCGACGAAGGCGATCTCCAGACCAGCAGGCAAGCGATCGCGGAGCTGCGCTGGCGGCTCGCACGCCTTGTCGGCAACCACTCCGACGACGGTCACTACGTGGCCGCCTGACCGAAAGGAGAGCTATGTCGATCCGCCGCGACACCCTCACTGGCAACGGAGGCGGAACGTGAACGCCTCGACCACCGTCGACGCGCCGCTCGACCAGACCGATAACCATCGCTGGATCGCATTGGCGGTGATCGTCATCGCCCAGTTCATGGTCGTGCTCGACGTCGCGATCGTGAACGTCGCGCTGCCGTCGATCAAAACCGATCTCAATTTCAGCGAGCAGAACCTGCAGTGGGTGATCACCGCCTACTCGATCCTCTTCGGCGGCGTGCTTCTGCTCGGCGGCCGGCTGGCAGACATCCTCGGCCGGCGCAAGCTGTTCATCGCCGGCATCGCGCTCTTCACGGTCAGCTCGCTGCTCGACGGCCTCGCCTGGTCGGAGGGTTCGCTGATCGCGTTCCGTGCACTGCAGGGGCTCGGTGCGGCGCTGGTCTCGCCGGCTGCGCTGTCCATCCTGACGACCACCTTCGCTGAGGGACGCGAGCGGAACCGGGCGCTCGGCATCTGGGGCGCTGTCTCGGGCAGCGGAGCCGCGGCGGGCGTGCTGCTCGGCGGCGCGCTGACGAGCGCGTTCAGCTGGTCGTGGATCTTCTTCGTCAACGTCCCGGTGGGCCTGCTCGTCCTCGTGCTCAGCCCGCTCCTTCTGCGTGAGAGCCGCGCCGACCTCCCCGACCGCCACTTCGACGTGTCGGGGGCCGCTGCGATCACCGGCGGGTTGATGCTGCTGGTGTACGCACTCACTCGGGCAACCACGCAGGGATGGTCCAGCGGTAGCACGATCGCGCTGCTCGCCGCGTCGGCCGTCCTGATCGCGGGCTTCATCGTGATCGAGCTGCGGTCGCGCGCCCCGCTGCTTCCGCTCGGGATCTTCCGCTTGCGGACATTGTCGGGCTCAAACGTGACCGGGCTCTTGTTGGGCGCCGCATTGTTCTCGCAGTTCTTCCTGCTGACGCTGTACATGCAGCAGGTGCTGCACTACTCGGCGCTCAAGA
>JBBWZE010000290.1:0-5868 GCA_039648845.1 Actinomycetota bacterium
GCACCTGGCCCTCGAATGTGCGCTGCGCGTAGTCGAAATACTCCTGTATGTCGCCACGGTCGGGCAGCGAGAGCACGCGTTGGGGTGGCAGCAGAGAACATGCGAACAAGACGGCCACGCCGGCGGCCGCAAACGCGGCCGCCCACCCAGGAGAGGTGGAGCGCAAGGCCCGACTCGAGTCTTTTGCAGAAGTCTGTCGCAGGTATGCCGGCATGTCGATCACGACGTCTCCGATGCGACACACCTAACGGCTCTCAGGCCGCTGGATTGCGTCCAGTCAGCGAAAGAGTCGCGCTAATCGAAGGCGCCGCCAGTAGCCGCGCCGAGCGTTCCGGAGCAAGGGTGCCCGCGAACGACTCGATCAGGTCTCCGGCCTCCCTATAGGCAGCGGCGGCCGCATCATCGTCGCCGAGCCCGTACGACACGGCGCCAAGCGCTGTCTGTGCATGCCACCGGGCGGGCGGTCCGACGAGGTCGTCGGCAATAGCCACGGCAGCCCGCAGCGATCGCAGCGCGTCATCGCCGCGCCCGAGCTTCGCGAGCCCTTGGCCGAGGAACGTCAAGGAACGCGCCTCATACTTCCGCCGTCTCGTGCGACGTGCGATCTCGATTGCGCGCTCCGCCCACTCGACCGCCGACTCAGCGGATTCCGCGTGTACCGCGATCTCGGCGCGAGCGGTGGCAAGGCGTCCTGCGATCAGCCACGTGGTCCAGCCGGTTGCATTCCCGGCGTCTTCCCACAGCGAGGGCCAGATCGCTTGAGCACCACCAACGTCGCCGGCAAGGAGTTGTGTGAAGAGGAGGTCGGACCTGGCAAAGCGCCTCGGCATGCCAAATGTCCCTTCGAGGGACTGCGCGAGCCCCTCTTCACTCCGGCGGCGAGCCTCCTCGAGGTCGAGCACTTCTCGATAGGCGATCGATGAATAGTTGAGCAGCGTACGAAGGTTCCGGCCGTGTTCGTGGGCGAGCTCGAAGAGCTCGGCCCAGATCGCGATCGCCTCTTCGTGCCGTCCCAGCGCTGTGAGAGCGAGCGCCTCCGTCCCTCCCCCGCGCAGCAGCGCCTCGGCGCTGTGGACGTCGGTCGCCAGGGCACGTGCCTCCCTGGAAAGCTCGGCCGAGCGCTCGTACTGCCCAACCCAGTACGTGCACTCGGCGTGAAGGTGCAAGTGGTCGGCCCGGTCGTATCCCCTGAGGCCTGGAATCCACAGCTCCAAAGCGCGGTCCCCGAGCTCGAGCGCACTATCGAGATCACCCTCGGCACCGCGCATGGCAAGACCTTGGCTCTCCATTGCGAGCGCGGCGGCGGCACCCGACTCGTCGCCGAGCTCCTTGGCAAGTGCAAGCGCCTCCGCGGCGGTCGCAATCGTCTCGGTGTCCCGCTCGGTCCACACCGTGGAGTGCCCATATCCGATGAGTGCGTCGAGCTTCTCGTGGCCCTCCAGATCGGGCAGAAGCTCGCCCAGTTCTTTGGCCGCACCTTCGTACTCATTGAGCTCGACCAGTGCGAGACCCCGCTGCAGGCGGATGCGCCGCCTCAGGTCCTCTCCGTCGGCGAGCTCCAGCGCTTTCGAATAGAGGTCGAGGGCCGCACGCTGCGCCCAGCTGCGCCGCGCCTTGTCCGCACCAACAAGAAGGTAATGAACGGCGCGGGCAGGCTCATCGCTTTCGCTCCAGTGGTAGGCGAGGATCGAGGAAAGTGTGTCCGCCGAAGCGCCGAGCACTTGCTCGATCGATTGCGCGACTGCGGCGTGACGCTCACGCCGCGCCGCGCGCGGGATGGTGGAGTAGGCGACCTCGCGAATGAGCATGTGCCTGAAAGTGAATTGCGTGTCGCCGGCGAGCTGACTCGAGGGGTCGCGGCGTACGATGTCCCTCGACTCGAGAACCAGTAGTGCGTCGTCGACGTCTCCGACTTCTCCGACCGACTGCAGCACGCTTCGCCAGAACGTGCGTCCCATGACCGCAGCGGACAGCAACGCCGTGCGAACGTCCGACGGCATCGCATCGATGCGCGCCGCGATCGCCTCGCGAACGGTGACCGGCAGATCGGCGCCTTCGCCGACCTCCCCGACGGATGCGGCGAGCTCCTCGAGGAAGAGCGGGTTTCCTCCCGCGATTTCCACGAGACGTTCGACGTCGACTGACCGCTCCGTCGACTCTGCGACAACCTGGGCTGCAAGAGCGGCAGCATCCGCCGCTTCCAATGGATCGAGAGGGATCGTCGTCTGGCCGGCGAGGCCACTGCCCCAGCCCGGCTGGGCGTCGAGCAGCTCAGGACGCGCTAGCGCAATGAGCAGAAGCGGGGAGTCCCGAAGGTGCTGGGCGAGGTATTCGAGCAGCTCGATCTCGCTCGACTGCGCCCAGTGCACGTCCTCGAAGATGAGAACCGTCGGCTGGGCGAAACCGAGGCATTCGAGGAATCGCCGGGCAGCAAAGAAGAGGAGCCGAGCCTCGTTGACGGCGTCGTCCGGCGCGAGACCGAGCAGGAGTGCGAGATAGCGGGCCGTTTCCAGGATTTCCGCGTCAGGCATGGTCTCGCGGACGGTGCGCTCGAGCTTCTCACGACCAAGCTCCGCCGGATCGGACGCGAGGATCCCGCACGCATCTCGGGCGAGGAACGAGAAGGCTTGATAGCCGGCTTGCTCACCGTACGGCAGGCAGCGGCCGCGGAACGCCCTGCCGCCTTCACCTGCGATGAGCGCGGCTCCCTCGTAACACAAGCGCGACTTGCCGATGCCTGGCGGTCCCACGATGGTCACGAGATGCGGGCGACGGTCCGAGCTCACTCGCGTCCAGAGTGATCTCAAGAGCTCCAACTCGCGATCACGTCCGACGAGCTCGCGGGCGGCGAGGGGCCGTTCAGCCGGCGGCGTCGACGGCTCGATTGCGAGCCAGGCCTCGACGGGTTCGGCCTTACCCTTGGCGGTGACCGCCTCCCTTGCCTCGTAACGAATGGATTGTCTCGTCGCGCGGTACGTCTCGGCTCCGACGATGACGCGTCCCGCGGGCGCACCTTCTTGCAGTCGCGAAGCTGTGTTCACCACGTCGCCCATCGCAAGCGCCTCCCCGCGGGAGGAACCCATCGAAACCACCGCCTCGCCGGTGTTGACGGCCGCGCGGGCTGCCAGCTCGAGCCCATGGTCACGGTTAAGCTCGCCAATGCCTTCGAGCACATTCAATGCCGCACGGACGGCGCGCTCGGCGTCGTCTCCGTGCGCGACCGGAGCTCCGAACACCGCCATCACGGCATCGCCGATGAACTTCTCGAGCCTCCCGCCGTAGTTCCCGATCCGCTCCTTCGCGTCGGCGTGGTATAGCTGGAGAGCGTCGCGGACGTCCTCCGGGTCGGCCCCGTCGGACCGCGTGGTGAAGCCGACGAGGTCGACGAACAGGACCGAGATGAGCTTCCGCTCCTCGCGCAGCCCGCCCGATACTTCGAGTTTGGCGCCGCAACTGCTGCAGAAGCGCGCCTCCGGCGCGTTCGTCTCGCCGCAGCTCGCGCACTGGACGTCGATCGCTGTCATCGCCCTAAGTGTCCCGCCTGGGCGGGCAAGTGACAAACCCGGACTGGGGCACGCCCGATGTGGCATCTATTTCCTATGGCCACCGCACTGGAGCTACCTCTGGAAGGGCCAAAAGGCGAGCCGGTCGACCTCTTCCGGACGATCATGTCTCACGGGGTCGCCGACCTCCCGCCCGGCCGCGTGGATGACATAGCACTGGCATACACAACGACACTCGCGCTGCCCTCGGCGCAGCCGCGCACCGTTCGGATCGGCGCTGGCCGTCCGGGATTCGCCCGGGTCGAGGTCAAGGGACGAAAGCTCGGCACAAGAGGCGCTCGTGACCTGACTGCGGCTATGCGTCACATTCTGAACCTCGATGAAGACTTGTCGGTGTTCTACGCCCTTATTTCGGACGACCCCGACCTCTCGTGGGCATCTCGTGGTGCAGGCCGGATGCTGCGTGGGCAAACGTGTTCGAGGACGTTGTGAAGACGAAGTGAACGTTCATACGAACTCTTGACGCAAAAGTGACCTGAGTGCGCCGCCA
This sequence comes from Actinomycetota bacterium, assembly GCA_039648845.1. GTDB lineage: Bacteria > Actinomycetota > Thermoleophilia > Gaiellales > Gaiellaceae > 3-1-20CM-4-69-9. The sequence goes on from JBBWZE010000290.1 coordinate 4,054, forward strand.
AGAGGCGCCTACACCGCCTCAGGCTGGTCTACGAGCGCGAGCGAGCACGCGGCTGTCTCCTTGGAGCTAGTGCGCACCCGAGCCGATCTGGGCAGCCTTGTCGTCGGGGTTCTGGTGGGGGGCGGTGGGGGGGCAACCCCTCCAAGACGCCTTCTGAGGCTCCCGACGGCCTCGATCAGATGGGAAACTAAGCGGCATGAAACCGCAGACGCGCTACGCCCGCAGCGGCGATGTGTACATTGGCTATCAGGTCTTCGGCGAGGGTCCTTTCGACCTGGTCGTCGTGCCCGGCGCGATGTCCAACATCGAGTACGGGTGGGAGCTCGAGAGCTGGGGTGATTACTACGGCACGCTTGCTTCGTTCGCGCGCGTGCTGCTGTTCGACAAGCGCGGTACGGGAATCTCGGATCCGGTCGTAGGCGGAGCGGCGTCGCTCGAGGAGCGAATGGACGACGTCCGTGCTGTGATGGACGCCGCCGGATCAGAGCGTGCGGCGCTGATGGGCGCCGCCGACGGCGCGGCGATGGTGGCCTTGTTCGCCGCGACGTATCCGGAGCGCACCGCCGCGCTCGTGCTCCAAACGCCGATGGTGCGCGGCGCCTGGGCGCCCGACTACCGATGGGGCGCGCGAGACGAGGACGAGTTCGAGCCGTTCCTGTCGACTCCGGAGGATGTGGAGGAAACCATCGCTGTGAGCATCCCGAGCCGGCGCGGCGACGAGCGGTTCGCTGAGTGGCTCGCCTCGTACATGATTCTCACGGCGAGTCCCTCGACGGCGCTGAGTCATACACGGATGAACCTCCGTATCGACGTGCGCGACGCGCTACGGACGATTCGCGCACCCACGCTCGTGACGCATCGTGTGACGCCTGAGGGAGAACGCACACGTGGCGCGCTCCTGCCAAACGATCCAGACGCGAGCCGCTACGTGGCCGGGCGGATCCCCGGTGCGCGGTTCGTGGAGCTTCCACCCGGCGATCTTCCCCCCTGGGCCGGCGACTTCGGCAATCTCGTGACGGTCGTGCGCGACTTCCTCGCGGGCGCTTGGGAAGCAGGGGCTTGGGCCCCCGGGGAGCCAGACCGCGTGCTGGCAACACTCCTGTTCACGGACATCGTGGGCTCGACTGCGCGCGCAACAGAACTGGGCGGCACACGCTGGCGCGAGCTCGTCGAGCAGCATCATGCGATCGTTCGACGCCAGCTCGCTCGTTTCCGCGGCAGTGAAGTCGACACGGTGGGCGACGGATTCTTCGCCAGCTTCGACGGCCCGGCACGTGCGGTGCGCTGCGCCTGCGCGATCGTCGACGACATCCGCGAGCTCGATCTCGAAGTTCGGGCGGGTCTGCACAGCGGCGAATGCGAGCTCATCGACGGAAAAGTGGGCGGCGTCGCCGTTGCGATGGGTGCCCGTGTAGCCGGGACGGCAGACCCGAGCGAGGTCCGCGTCTCACGGACGGTGAAGGATCTCGTTGCAGGCTCCGGGCTCGAATTCGACGAGCGTGGCCGACACGAGCTCAAGGGGATCCACGGCGAGTGGGAGCTATTCGCCGTGCGCCGCTAACCCACCACAGCTTCGAGCTCGCGCACGTCGACGGGCCCTTGCAGCCGCCCGACGTCCGCGGCTCGAAGCGGCCGGCGCCGACCTCCAGCGTCGAGGCCGCGCCTGCCGCGACCGCGACACGGAGAGACTCGTCCAGCGGCCGCTTGGCCATCCGCGACGCCGCGCGACACCGTCCCGGAACACGACCATGTCCGCACCGCGCGAGACCGCTACGGTCAGGTCACGATCCCTTTGGCCACTGCTGGGGGCCTCGC
>JBBWZE010000297.1:0-6991 GCA_039648845.1 Actinomycetota bacterium
CCGAGGCGGCGGCTGCCGGCTCGCTCCCGCTCGTTGCTCGGCACTCAGGACTCGCAGAGATCGGGGAGGGGCTGGAGGCGGCGTATCCGACGGCGCAGCGGCACCTGACGAGCTTCGCAAATGGGGACGCCGCTGACCTCGCAGCGAAGCTCGACGAGCTGCTCGCCCTGCCGGCGGAAGAACGCGCGGAGCTCGGCGCGGCTGCCCGGCGCGCCGCCGTCGAGCGCTGGAGCTGGACGAGTGTCGCCGTACGGCTACTGGAGCCGATCGGCGGCGATTAGCCGGTATCGCTTCATTTACCCTTGTGAAAGTGGGTGACCAGCAACGACTCGCTCCCGAGGCGCAGATCCGCTTTGCGCGCGAGGCTTTCGAAGACGCAGACGACCTCACGATCGCAGTGGAGGAAGAGTTCGCGTTGCTCGATCCCGACACGCTCGAATTGACGAATCGTTTCGAGGAGCTGAAGGCCGGGGCGGTGGGGACGGAGCTCGACGAGCACCTCGTCGGCGAGCTGATCGCATCCGAGATCGAGGTCAAGACCGGACGTTGCGAGAACTTCAGCGAGGTCGCGGAGCGGATGGCCGAGCGCCGCGCGCAGCTGGGGGAGCTGGCCGACCGATTCGGAGTCGGGCTCGCGTCGACGGGCACCCACCCATGGAGCCGGTGGCAGGACCAGCGCATCATCGACACGCCGCACTACCGGCGGAACAACGAGCTCCTGCAATACGTCGTCTGGCGCAACAACAGCTTCGGCATCCACGTCCACATCGGCATTCGCGGCGCCGACCGCGCGGTCGCCGTGTGCAATGCCTTCCGCAACGTCCTGCCGGAGCTCCTGGCGCTCTCGGCGAGCTCGCCGTTCCTCGAAGATTGCGTCACGGGCCTCCACTCGGTGCGAACCGAGATCTTCACGAAGCTGTTTCCGCGCTGCGGCGTTCCCGACGCGTTCGACGACTGGGCCGCGTACGAGGAGTACATCCGTTTTCTCTACGCAACCAGGTCGATCGACGAACACACGCAGGTCTGGTGGAGCGTGCGACCGCATCTGGCCTTTCCGACCGTCGAGGTTCGGATCTGCGATGCACAACCCGACCTGGTGCAGGCCCAGTCCCTCGCGGCGCTGATCTACGCGCTGGCGACGCGCTTCGCACGCGCGCTCGACGACGGAGAGACGCTGACCGACCTACCGCACCGCCTCATCGAGGAGAACATGTGGCGCGCAATCCGGTACGGGCTGACGAACGGGATGATCGACTTCCAGCGCGGCGAAGTCGTTCCGGCGAGGGCGCGGATCGAGGCTTTGATCGAGTGGGTCCTGCCCGTCGCCGAGGAGATCGGCGCCGCGCCTTACCTCACAGTGCCGGCGGCCAACGCCGCAGAGCGGCAGTACGAACGCGTCGCAGAGCTGGGCTCTCATCGCGACGTCTTCGCCGAGCTCGTCCGCAGGCCGCGGGAACGTGTCGGTGGGTGAGGCGGTGGAGGGAGTAGGCGGCGTCTTCTTCCGCGCGAGCGACCCCGTCGCTTTGCGAGCGTGGTATGCCGAACACCTCGGCATCGACATGGAGGATTACGGGACGACGTTCACCTCGAAGGACGGCGACCAGACCGTTTGGGCGCCCTTTCCGGTGGACACCACGTATTTCGGTCCCGGTGGACAGCAGTTGATGGTCAACTTCCGTGTCCGCGATCTCGACGCCATGCTCGCGCAGCTCCGCGCGGCCGGTGTAGACGTCGACGACCGGGTCGAGGAGATGGAGTACGGACGGTTCGCCTGGGCGAGCGACGTCGAGGGGAACCGTTTCGAGCTGTGGGAGCCATCGTGACCGAGACCGGGCCGCCCTCCGATGACGAGCTCCTGAAGCAACTCGAGGAAGAGCTGAAGACGCTCGAGGTGTCGGACCTGCTCGTCCAGACGCTCTACACGGTCTCGTCGCTCGGATACCGCCGGCTCGCCGAGGAAGGCCGGGACCTCGACCAGGCGCGGCTCGCCATCGAGGCCCTGCGCGCTCTCGTGCCGGTGCTCGAGGGAGCTGCGAACGAGGAGCTCCTACGGGATTTCAAGCAGGTGACCGCGAACCTCCAGCTGGCATACGCGGACGCGGCCAAGGGCGAGGGCTGAGGGACGAGGAAGGGTAGGCCTGCCGGCGCCGTCCGCTCGAGCTCGCCCGCCCCGAGGCCGCGGACTAAGCAGCCGCCAGAGGCTGAAACGGCGCTCCAGTGGGCGCCATGTGATAGAAAACCCGCCGCGCCGAGGTCACTCGGCGCCGACTTTGTGAGGGGGTACGAACGCTGATCGTCGGGAGCTTCTTCAACGACCATCCGGTGCTGTTCGCGCTGATCTGCGCGGGCGTCGCCATCGCCTACGGCATCTGGCTGACCGTCTGGCTGCTGGGCCGCCCGGACGGCAACGAGCGCATGCGCGAGATCGCCAAGGCGGTCCAGGAAGGGGCTGCCGCCTACCTGCGCCGGCAGTACACGACCATCGCCGCGGTCTCGATCGTCCCGTTCCTGCTCCTCGGCTTTTACAACAAGCTCGGCTGGGGCACGGCGATCGGCTTCCTCGTCGGCGCCATCCTCTCCGCAGGTGCCGGGTTCATCGGCATGAACGTCGCGGTGCGCGCGAACGTGCGGACAGCCGAGGCGGCGCGCGGAGGGCTCAAGCCGGCTCTGAACGTCGCCTTCCGTGCGGGCACGGTCACGGGAATGCTGGTCGTCGGCCTCGCCCTGCTCGGAGTTGCCGGGTACTACTGGGTCCTGACGGGCTGGTTCGGCAATTCAGCCGACTCGGCCATCCACGACCTGATCGGCCTGGCCTTCGGCGGCTCGCTCATCTCGGTGTTCGCGCGACTCGGCGGGGGCATCTACACGAAGGCTGCCGACGTCGGGGCCGATCTGGTGGGGAAGATCGAGGCGGGCATTCCCGAGGACGATCCGCGCAACCCGGCGGTCATCGCCGACAACGTCGGTGACAACGTGGGCGACTGCGCCGGTATGGCAGCCGACCTGTTCGAGACCTACGCCGTGACTGCGGTCGCGGTGATGCTGCTGGGCACGCAGTTCCCTTCGAGCGGGCTCGCTCTCTATCCGCTCGCGCTCGGCGGCATCTCGATCCTCGCGTCGGTGATCGGCACCTTCTTCGCACGCGTCGGGCGCACGGGCAACATCATGAACGCGCTCTACAAGGCCATCATCGTCGCGACCGTGCTGTCTGCGATCGGCTTCATCCCGGTGACGATGGCCTACGACGGCGGCAAGTTCAGCTTTACGGATCTTTACTGCGCTTCGCTCGTCGGCCTGGTCGTGACGTTCCTGCTCGTTGCGATCACGGAGTACTACACGGGCACGCGCTGGGGACCGGTGAAGTCCATCTCGTCGTCGTCCCAGACCGGCCATGCGACGAACATCATCGAGGGTCTCGCGGTCGGGATGAAGGCGACGGCGCTGCCGGTGGTCGTGATCGCGGCCGGGATCCTCATCGCACATCATTTCGCCGGGCTGTACGGGATCGGGATTGCGGTGATGGCGCAGCTCTCGATGACGGGCCTGATCGTCGCCCTGGACGCGTACGGGCCGGTGACCGACAACGCGGGCGGCATCGCCGAGATGGCGAACCTGGACGAATCCGTGCGTGCGATCACCGATCCGCTCGACGCTGTCGGCAACACGACGAAGGCGGTGACGAAGGGCTACGCGATCGGATCTGCCGCGCTCGCGGCGCTCGTGCTCTTCGACTCGTACACGACGGGGCTGGCCGACGAGGGCCTGGCTTCGACGTTCAGCCTCAGCGACGCCTGGGTGATCGCCGGTCTCTTCATCGGCGGCCTGATGCCGTTCCTGTTCGCATCGTTGGCCATGCAGGCGGTCGGGCGCGTCGGCGGGGAAGTCGTCACGGAGGTGCGACGTCAGTTCCGCGAGAACCCGGGGATCATGGAGGGGACGAGTCGACCCGAATACGGACGCGCGATCGACATCGTCACCAGTTCGGCGATCAAGGCGATGCTGCTTCCGGCACTGATCCCGATTCTCTTCCCGGTCGTCGTCGGGATCATCAACGCCCGCATGCTCGGCGGCCTCTTGATCGGGACGATCGTGACCGGGCTGTTCCTCGCGATCGCGATGACGTCCGGCGGCGGGGCGTGGGACAACGCGAAGAAGTTGATCGAGGACGGCGCCTTCGGCGGCAAGGGATCCGAGGCTCACGCGGCTTCGGTGACCGGCGACACCGTCGGCGATCCGTACAAGGACACGGCCGGCCCTGCGATCAACCCGATGATCAAGATCGCGAACATCGTGGCCATCCTGATCATCCCGCTGATCGTCTCGATCCACGGCTAGCTGCATCCGACACGTCCCGGTGCCAGGCACGGGGACGAGTGTGTGACGTATCCGTGACGAGACACTGTCCCGGCCAGGACGCCGTCTCATCGTCCCGATCCGCGGCTAGCTACATCGGACACGTTCCGGTGCCAGGCACGGGGACGAAAGTGTGTCGCAGCGGTGACGAGATATCGCGCCGCGGTGGGCTGTAGCCTCCGCCGGTGAGCGCGACCCCGACACCGCGGCGCAGCCGGCGGCGGCGCCAGCAGACGCTCGAGCGAGTCCTCGGGACTCCAGCGCTGTTCGCAACGGCGTACGGCAACGTCGGCTCCTCGATCTACTACGCGCTCGGGCTCGTCGCCGGGATCGCGCTCGGGCTGACCCCGCTCGTCTTTGTCATCAGCGGGGTCATCTTCGCCGCCACGGCTGCGACCTATGCAGAGGGAACCGTGCGCTTCCCCGAGGCGGGCGGCTCCTCGAGCTTCGCCCGCCATGCTTTCAACGAGCTCGTCTCCTTCGGTGCGGCGTGGGCGCAGATGCTCAACTACATCATCACGATCGCCATCTCGGCGTTCTTCGTCCCGCACTACCTCTCGATCTTCTGGAGCCCGCTGCGGTCGAACCCGTGGGACATCGTCGGCGGAGCCGTCGTAGTCGTCTTCCTCGTGCTCCTGAACATCGTCGGGATCAGAGAAGCGGCCCGCCTGAACATCCTGCTCGCTGTCCTTGACTTCGCGACGCAGCTATTGCTCGTCCTCGTCGGGTTCGCGCTGATCTTCGATCACCACGTGGTCTTCGACGCCAATCTCCACTGGGGTGTGGCACCAACCTGGGGACAGTTCTTCCTCGCTATCCCGATCGCCATGATCGCCTACACCGGGATCGAGACCGTCTCCAACCTCGCGGAGGAGGCGCGCGATCCGCCACGGGACATCCCGCGCTCGATCACCTGGGTTGCCGGCGCCGTCTTCGCAATCTACTTCACGCTGCCGCTGATCGCTCTGTCGGGGCTACCGGTCGAGAAGACCGCAAACGGGTATCAGACGTTGCTCGGCGTCGGCCCGGACCAGGGCGGCTTCAGGAACGATCCTGTGCTCGGGATCGTCGAGCACCTCGGCCTGCACGGCCAGGTGCTGCAGGCTTCGAAGATCTACGTCGGCATCCTCGCGGCAACGATCCTCTTGATCGCGACCAACGCCGGCGTGATCGGCGCGTCGCGCATCACGTACGCCATGGCGTCGTACAGGCAACTGCCCGAAGTCTTCCGCCGGCTGCATCCGAAGTTCAAGACGCCCTGGCTGTCGTTGCTGGTCTTCGCCGGGTTGCTCTCGATCGTTGTGCTGCTGCCCGGAAGGACGGATTTTCTCGGCAACATGTACGCGTTCGGCGCGATGCTGTCCTTCACGATCGCGCACGTGTCCGTGGTCGCGCTGCGTCTGAGCTCACGGGACGATCCGGAGGCGTTCAAGGTGCGTCCGAACCTGCGTATCCGAGGTGTCGACTGGCCGCTGTTCGCGATCTTCGGCGGGCTCGGCACCGGGATCGCCTGGATCGTCGTCGTCATCCAAAAGCCCGGCCCGCGCTGGGCCGGCCTCGGGTGGCTCGTGATCGGGCTGATCGGCTATGTCGTCTACCGCCGCAGGGTGCTGCACGAGCCGCTGACGGCGACGCTTCACGCCCCGATGATCATCGGACCTGCGATCGCACTCGAGTACAGGAACATCCTCGTGCCGGTCAAGCCGGGCCGGGCATCGGAGGAAGCGATCGACCTCGCCTGTCGCCTGGCCGCCGACCGAGGCGCCTCGATCGCCGCGCTCAGCGTCGTCGTCGTGCCGCTCGACCAGCCGTTGGACACCCGACTCGAGGAAGAGGAACGAATGGCCGACGAGGCTCTCGGCGTGGCGGCGGCGATCGCAGAGCTCTATGGAGTGAAGTTCACCGAGCGGTTGGTCAGAGCGCGTCACGCCGGGCGAGCGATCGTGGACGAAGCGACGCGCCGGCAGAGTGAGATCATCGTCATGGGTGCCCCGCGCGGTGGGAGAGGGCGTGGCGTCTTCAGCGAGACCGTCGACTTCGTGCTCAAGCACGCTCCCAGCAGGGTGATGGTCGTCGCAGGCCGGATGGCAGCTTGAACGGCGCCTACCGCTCGCTCGTCGTGCTCTTCGCCTTCCTCTTCATGGGCATCGGGATCGCGCTCGTAGTCGTCACGGCGGTCCACGGCGGCGGGGCGTTCGGCTACCTGCTGGGCGGACTGTTCTTCGCGCTCGGCGTCGGCCGCCTCTACCTGGTCCGCAGGCGGCGCTAACCTCAACTAGTGCCCCTCCCAGCAATGCGCGCCGGCTTCCGGCCCGCGTTCACGCGGCGCCAGAGCCCACCCTCGCCCTGAGCAAGGCAGACCAGCCTTGCTGCGGTTGAGTGCGGCCTCTGGCTTGGTGCTCGCGACCCAGAAGCTCGGCAGCATCACTGGAAGGGGCACTAATGGCGCGCAAGCTGCCTCGGCTACAGCGGGTTCTCGACGCTCCCGCGCTCTTCTCGATCGCCTACGGCGAGATCGCCTCGTCGATCTATTTCGCGCTCGGCATCATCGCGCTGCACGCACTCGGCTTCACCCCGCTCGTCCTGCTGGCGACCGGCCTGCTCTTCCTGATCGTGTCCCTCTCCTACGCGGAGGGAA
>JBBWZE010000305.1:0-11915 GCA_039648845.1 Actinomycetota bacterium
GCCTGAATCAGAGGCCAAGCGTCCCAATTCACCGAGTTGATCCGTAAGGTCCAAGTCCCGTTGCTCACAGTAGCCCCAAGGGGAAATGGATTCGAGCTCGTGCCGCGAGCTGCAGGCGGCGGCGCAGCCGGCGGCTGATCCAAAACCCATCCGCGGTACCAGCGGGCTCCCCTGGAACACTGGAAATAGCGCGTATTCTCTCCGCACCTGAAACCGCTTGGATGGGCGCCTGCTTTATTGACGTACCGCTTGACGTACGACCGCGCGGAGAGGCAGATCAAGTTGCTTGCTTGAACACGAAAGGCCGTAGGGTCCTCGCCGAGCGTCAACGTGCCACACCACCGGCTGGAAGCCGACGATGGATGCGCAGCTGCTGGCGTGGAAACGGCGAGCGCGCAGGCCAGCAGAAAGACCAAAAACGGGATCCTCCGACAGAGGCGATTCACGGCTCCAGTGGTCCATAGTTGGTTCGCTCCGTCAATAGGTCACAAGGCCTATTCGGATATCGATCCGTCCTGCCCGGAGAACGCGGCCTATTCCTAAACCGATCAACTTGCCCACCGAGTGGGCAGCCAAGAGGTCGGCGACCACGAGGAGGAGGCACCTAAATCCCTCAGGTCGGACATAGCAGGGGGCGTGCCCATCAGCTCAGGCGTGGGGCGGCTATAGCGCCCAAGGACCCTGCGCCGGATTCACTCGAGCACAGCCCAGAGAACGCGAGAAGGAGTCGCGCGTCAGAAGTGCCAGCAGGCTAGCCCGACGGGATCGGTTCGGAGCTCCTGATCTCGGAAACAACCTCTTCGGCGAGCTGTCGGGCTTCGGTCGGAGGATGAGTCCAGTCTCGTGCCCCGCGTGTCACGGCGTCGACGATCTGCGGGAGCGCTCTTGGGTCGGGTGTTTTCATCACCTCGAGCAGAACGGACGGCGGGACAACGATGCCGATGCGTGTCGCACGAGCGAGCTCCTCGAACGCGTCCGCTTCACCGCCTCGTCCGTGTACGACCAAATGTTCGTGTCGAGGACGATGCGCGTGCTGCGCACGTCCGGTAACACCACGAGACGCTCAGACGTATCGCTGCTCGGCATCGCACCATTCGACCATGAAGACGCCGCATCTGGTCACGCTTCTCCCCGAAATCGTGGCACCTTGGCGACGCCACCGGGTGCAATAGCAGCCAGCGAACGCTGTTGGTGCGGCAGCGGCCCCAGCCGGCCAGTAGCGCCTAACGCTCCCTTGCGTCGATCTCGAGGCGCAGCCGCCGCGCCTCATCGGCAGCTTCCAATCCCTCGTCCCGGGCGTTCCTCTTCACCGTCCCGGCTGCGACACCGTCCCAATAGCGCAGCCAAGCGCGAAGGGCATCCGCGCTAATACGCGCGGAACGAGTATGGGGCCGCAAACGTACTACTCCTCGCCATGGTCAGTCGCTTCGCGGCTGAGATGACTGCAGTAGCACATGACGACCTTCGACTGATCGCGGCGTTCGTCTTGGCGCGTCGTGCCGGCGTTCGCGGTGAGCGAGCGATCCTGCGGTGCCAGCGATGACGAGCGCGAGCGCGACCATGAGCCACTCCAGCCATCCGCTCTGTCGATCTGGGTCAATCCGGACTGCGACTTCGATCCATTCCCGATTGACGAGTGTCGCGATGCACGTTACGGCGCCAAGCCAGCAGGTCGCGTTTTCGACAATCAGTCGTAGTCTTCTCCGTTGCTTCATCGACTTGTCGCGTCAGCGTTCACGCTTCACGTCCTCGGGCTAGACGTCGTGCAAGCGCCCCAGCGCCCGTTGTGATGTCTCTAGCTGCAGCCTCGCCGATTCGCGATGCAAGGACGGCTGTCGCCGCAGCGAGCGCGAGTTCGCGGGCGGGTCCTCGCGGCGGGACGCGATGGATCTCGCCGCCGATTATCTCGATGCCATCGCCGTCTTGGATGATTCCGAAGAGAATTCGAGCGCGTTCGTCGTCGATCTCGGGGAAGCTCACCGTGTCGTCGCTCTTTAGGCTCGCCTTGAAGATCCCCCAGCCGTATGTCGCGAAGAAGACTGCGGGTTCTCCGCCTGCCTTGCTGACGTGGATCGCGCGACCGTTCGGCCACACTGGTAAGCCGTCGGAACAGTCGGCCCAGGTACGGCCGAGATCTGGCGATGCGGCAACACCGTTGCCAAGTGCGGCGAAAAGCGTCCCGCCTGCGACCTCAGGATCGCCGTCGACGTCCCACACAGAAGGCGGGGCCGTAGTCAGGTGCTCCCATCCGATATTTGTGCGGCGGAAGATCTGGTCGTTGCCGAAGACGCCGATGGCGTGTTCAGGTCCGCGCCAGCGCAATCGCTTGATCGTTCCTGTCGGCGCGTTCGCCGGCAGGGTCTCGGCTGTGACAGCGCCGGTTCCGACATCGACTGAGTAAAGGTGCCCGTCTATCGTGCCCACTAGGATCACGCTGCCGTCGAGACTCGCAACCGCTGAAATGATCTGCGGCACATTTGCGATTGTCCGTAGTTCGGCCTGACTGGCGGCCGCGGGCGGCTCGAGCAGGACGAGGACTGCTGTCGAACCACCTGCGACCGCGAGGACACGCCGTCCATCCAGTCGGTGTGTTGGATTGTGCGTCGCGCCAAGCGCGAGTTTCGGGAGCCCGGCTGCGTCGCTGTCGACTGGAACGACGTAGCCGTCGTCGATGACGCCTGTTGCGAGGCGTCGTGAAATCCGCAGCCGGTTCGCCGTGTTGTCTGTGTGGATGACGAGGTCGTCCCCCAAGAAGAGTACGGCTTGTCCATCGCCGCCATTGCAGGGCCAGAGGCTGCGATGCCCTGCAGGCGACTCTCGAGTGATCAGGGTGCCGTTGTCCTGCGTCGCGATGCCGAACAGATCAGGAACGTTTCCGCTGACGTGGAAGGACGAGTTGTCGCGTTCATAACTGACGCCGTCACGGATCCCATACTCCTCAAGTGTGTGCGCGAGTGTTGAGTAAACCTGCGCAGTTCGAAGATGCCGGTTGTAGCGGCTGTCCCACGTTACGCCGAGGTCATGCGAGACGCAGACTCCGCCGTCCGTGCCAGCCCAAAGATCAACACCCTCGGGCGTCGTCGCGAACACGAGAGTGTGCACGTCCGCGTGCATGTGGCCGCCCGGCTCATCGGTTCGTCGGTCCCAACCCATCGCCTGCGGGTTCCACAAGAAGGGGCCGCTTCGCCAGCCGAGCGCGACCACTTCCGGGTCGGTCGGATGGACAGCAAGGCAGTTGTTCCAGTCGTTGCCCTGCGTGCCTACTTCCGGAGTTGCGATGGGATCCCACGACTGGCCGCCGTCAGGGCTACGCCAGGCGCCAGCCACAGTTCCATACTTTGGCACCTTCGCCCCGGGCGGATCTGCGCGGCCCTCGGCGGCGACGGCGTACGCGACCGATGGATCGCCGTCACACGACGCCACAGATGTGCGCCCGGTCGTCGAAAGCACCTCGTCAAACGCAAGCTCGGACGGAGCCGACTTCGTCCACATTCCGCGCCACACACCAGCGGGGCCTGGATAACCTTGGGCGCCCGCGATTACCGAACGCTCCGGACCCCGCGCGAGCGTCGTGACGCGACCCCAAACACCCGTCGCGTGACGCCACGAAGGGATCCACGCGGACGCGGGATCGTCGTCGACGACGGCCCACCAAACACCGTCTCCCGTGCCCGCCAACAGCGTTGTGTCGTCGATAAACAAGAGCGACCAGACCCCGCGCGCTGGCGGCGGCGGAACGACGCGGGAACCGATCACTTCAACGCCGCCAAGCACAGGGCGGAGCACGATCGCCTCGAGATAAGGCGGACGCCACTCATCGCAGCCAACAAATACGACGCGCGGAGGCGAATCCCCGGGGAGAGCCGCGAGGCACCGAATGTATGGATTCGGCCAGCTCCAACTGATCGGCGCCGCCGGGAACGAATCAGCAACTGGAACCGTGTCAAACGCGGGGTTCACGAGCCAAACACCACCGTTGTCTGCGCCAACCAGCACGCTCGTACCGATCGGTAACAGCGCCTCGACGTGGCCCGAGTGCCAGCGCTCACCACGCTGCGCCGGCGGAAGATTCGACTGATCCGCGGGCGTCAGATCAAAGCCGCGATCATGCGCATACCACCAGCGCACGATAGGCGGCTGCGGCGCAGTAACCGATGCCCCTAGCGGAGGAGCCCACAGTTGCGACCGGAGTCGGTCAAGCGTTCCGGTGCGATAGTCGCTCAAGGCTGCCTCCCCTGGCTGCGGGACTAGCGATCGCGGACGCTAGCAAGTCGTAGCAATAAACACAACGCGGGCTAGCCGGTGGCAATCATCACCGCCAGCGACGGCGCCAATCCGGACGGCACCGCGCACCCACTCCACCCCGAAGAATCACGCTTCCGTCCGAAAGCGCGATCGATCTGCGCTCTAGGGTCCCAAGCGCGCCCAAAACCCTGCATATGTCGACCGCTCGAATTTGGCCAGGCAGTAAGGCCGTTTCCTTGACATCGGATCCGCCCCGGGTGGGCAGCCAGGAGGTCGGTCTCATATGACTTGACGTAATCACCCCGTTCCGTGCGCTGGCTGGGCTCCTGCAGATCCTTGCCTGGGAGATCCACTGTGGGTGCGCACACCGCCGTAGCTAGTGCGATGGACACCTGAGGAGAGCGGATGCCGGCGCTATGGGCTAACCGACCCTCAAGAGCGCCGCGTAGAGAGCGATGAGCCCGGGCCTGTGCTCTCCACGCTGCGATTATGCTCTCCGACTCTCGGCCGATGCGCTGCCGAGTCGTTTTCCATCACGCAGGAATCGTGCGGCACCTACGTTCCGATGAAAGGAATCGGCCTTTGCCTGCTGCTCGACGGCCTCGATCTTGCGGCCTGCAGCCGTAAACGCGTCGGCGGCCCGTAGACGCGCGTACGCCGCTGTCGCGGGATGACCGATGCCGTCAATGATATCCGCAGCACGACCGAAATCGCCGTCGGCGATCGCGCGAGCTGCGTCGTTCCATGGGCTCTTGATCGGTGTCGCGTCGAGCACCGCGTCGGAGAACTCGGTCTCTCGGCCGAGGTCACGGAACACCCAGGCCACGTCGACAAGAGTCGGAAAGGCGGAGCAAAGGGCGGGCACCATCACTTCGCCGATCGCGGCGAGCTCAGACGCGAGCTCGCCGGCCTCGCCGCGGTTTCCGGTTGCAAGCGCGACGGCTGCGCGGACGCAGTAAGCGGCTGAGTGCGCCTGGAGATCCGAGGCGCGCGCAAGCTCGCACGCGCGCTCGCTGTCACGGTCGGCGCCAGGCGCATCGCCGCGTGCAAGCCGGATCCAGGCACGCAGGGAGAGGACGCGCGGATCGCTGTACGCATGGTTGCCGGCATCCGCCACTGCGATCAACTCGTCCGCCACGGCGAGCGCCTCGTTCCACTGCCCGTCGAGGAATGCCCAGTCGGCGGCGTCGGCTCGTGCGTTGCGCAGGTGACGAACGAGCCCGTAGCGCTCGCAAAACTCGAGGTGACGGTGCCACGCGCGCCTTGCGTCGGCGAGCCTCCCGAAGAAATGGAGCTCGGAAGAGAGATTCCCGCAGCCGATGACGACCATCTCGAGGGCGCCTGCGGCGTGCGCAACGGAGATTCCGGCCTCGATTTCGGCGAGGCCACCTGTGTCACCGAGACCGCAGCGGGCGCAGCCGACAACGATGTGGAGACGAGCGCGCTGATCCTCCATTCCGAGCGCCTCCACCAGCGGCAGCGCCTGCGCTCCAACGCGGATCGACTCGTGAAACCGGCCGGCTAACATGTGGAAACCGCTTTGATTCGTCAGCGCCTCCGCACTCGCGCGTGACGCGGGCCGGCCCCTTACGGCGTCCAGAGCGACGGCGATGTAGCCGTCGGTCGCGACTCGGTCACCAGCAAACCACGAGAATCGCGCCGCGACGGTCGCGGCTTCAGCCGCACCTTCCGAATCTCCCGCCGCGCGAAATCCATCTAGCGCCTCGGTCAGCAGGTCGAGCCCGGAGCCGCCTAGCGGCAAGAGCCCACGGGCGCGCTGGAGCAAAAGCTGCGGACGGCCCGGATAATCGCGTGCGCAGAGAGCAAGAGCGTCGGCAAAGAACGCCGCAGCCGGTTGATACGCGGACAGCGCCAGCGCTCGCTCTCCCGCCGCACGCAAGGAATCCCGCGCGCGCTCTACCAGAGTCGGATCGTCCTCCACTCCGGCCGCGCGCTCGAGTTCGAGCGCCTGCTTGTAGTGGAACGCGAGCAACTCGGCATGGTCGTCCAGACGCCCGAGCCCTTCGATCCACTCGGCAGCCCGGCGATGCTTCGCCGCTCGTGCGCGCCGCGGGATCTGACCGTACGCGACGTCGCGGATCAGTACGTGCTGGAACGAGTACTGCATGTCCCCGCTGACCGCGGATCGCTCCCGTCGAACGAAGTCCTTCCTCTCAAGGGGACGCAGGAGACCCTCTGTATCGGCAGCCGCTCCACCAAGCGCCGCGGCGACGCTCCCGAGCCAGAACACTTTTCCGTGCACCGAAGCCTCCTGTAACAGCGCCTTCTCGCGCCGTGGCAATGCATCCAATCGCGCAGCGATGAGACCGTGAACCGATGCCGGCAGCTCTCCGGTCGTCCCACGTTCCGAGAGCATGCGGACGTACTGCTCAGCGAACAAGGGGTTACCACCCGCTCGGTCGAGCAGCGACTTTTGCTCGTCCGCGAGCTGCAGTGGTCGCTCGAGCAAGCCTGAGATGAGTCGGGCTGTCTCGTCGTCGCCGAGAGGCTGCAGCGAAATCGTCGTCGCGTTCGCCTTTCCCCCGCCCCAGGCCTGATGGTGCTCCAACAACTCAGGACGAGCCGTTCCGACGATCAGGAGCGGAACGCTGCGGACCCAGTCGACGAGGTCGTCGAGGAAGTCCAACAGCCCGTCGTCCGCCCAGTGCAGGTCCTCGAACACGAGAACAGCCGGTCCGCGCTCGGCGATTGCCTCCAGGAAGCGACGCCATGCGGCGACGGCAGCATCCGCATCCGGGCCAGCCCGGCCGTCGCCGGTCAACCCGACAAGGGCGCGCAGCTCTCCTTCGAGCCAGCGCGCCTCGCTCGCCTCCGAAACGATCTTTGTTACGGCCCCGTGGAGCTTCCGTTCCACCTGATCAGCGCTGTCGGTCTCGAGGATTCCCGCGTCGGCTTTGACAATCTCGCCGAGAGCCCAGAAGGTCACGCTATCGCCATAGGAGAGACAACGGCCCTGGCGCCAAGTGATCAACTCGGAGTCGCGATCGACTACGCCGCGGAGCTCGGCGACCAGTCGCGACTTCCCGATGCCGGGAACGCCCACGAGAGTGACGAGTTGGGCCGCGCGCTCTTCGCGAACGCGACCGAGCATCGAGACGAGAAGCTCAAGCTCCCGCTCGCGTCCCACCAACGGCGTCCCCGCGCGTTCGGAGACGTCGACTCCGAACCGCGCCACTGCCTCGAGAGCCTCCCAGACCCGTACCGGCTTTGCCTTGCCCTTCGCCTGCACCGCCGCGGCTTCGCGGTACCCGATCTCATCGCGCGTCGCTCGATACGTCGTCTCGCCGACGAGCACCCCATTGACCGGCGCAGCCGCCTGCAATCGCGCAGCCGTGTTAACGACGTCGCCGGCGACCATCGACTCCCCCTCGGCCGGCCGCGCCTCGATATTCACGAGCGCCTCGCCCGTGTTGACCGCTATCCGCATTTGGAGTTCTGGTTGCTCGGCGCTCCAGTCCCGGATCGCGAGCGCGGCCCGCACGGCCCGCTCGGGATCGTCCTCGTGCGCTGCCGGCGCGCCGAAGACAGCCATCACTGCGTCGCCGATGAACTTCTCAACCGTGCCCCCACGCCGCTCGAGCTCCGCACGCACGCGGGCGTGATAGGGCGACAGCAATTCCCGCACGTCCTCCGGATCCAGCCGCTCCGCCTGCGCGGTGAAGCCCACGAGATCGACGAACACGACCGTGACGCTCTTCCGTTCGTCGCCCGGCGGGCGCTCGTCAATCTGAAGCGAACTCGCACACGCATTGCAAAAGCGGGCGCCCTCTGGGTTTTCCTGACCACAGACCGGGCACGTCACCATCGTCTAAGCGTACGACGCCGCCAGTACCTTCGGTCTATTTCCGGCACCTACCTTCCTGCGGCGCACAGGCAGGGACGACGGTTGGCTGATGTTCAGGACACTAGTCAGCACCCTGAACAACGCTCTACGGCACCTGCGGGCAAAAGTTGGGCAAAAGTTTTTTGTCCGCGACCTTTTTGTCCGCGACCGATCGTCCAAAGTGAAAAGGCCCCGTTTCCAGGGCCTTTGTGATAGCGGGGGCAGGATTTGAACCTGCGACCTCCGGGTTATGAGCCCGGCGAGCTACCTGACTGCTCCACCCCGCGTCGCTTGATGGATTATAGCTCGCCGGGCCTAAAACGGCGCTAGCTCGCGGCCAGCCCTGCTGCCGTCAGCGGGAGACCGTTCGCCGAGCCGACTGCGGACAGTTTTCCGCCCGTGCCGACCTTCCACCCGAACACACGGCCGGTGTCGGCGTGCAACGCGTACAGGTACTTCCCGTCCGAGCTGAGCGCTTCGTCGCGGATTCCCGGCGTGCCGTCGACCGTCGTCGCGGCGACGGCCTCGCGCAGCTCGATGCTGCCGTCCTCGCCGATCGCATACGTCGAGATCGTGCCGTCGCCGAAGTTGGTGACGAAGGCGGTCCGGCCGTCCTTGCTGATCACGGCCCAGCACACCTCACTGCGCGTGCTGCCGACAGCACCGCTGACCGGTGCGAGCTGCGCCGGGTCGCCGAGCTTGTACGAGGAAGCCGAGGCCTTTCCAACCTGAGCACCGGCTGCTTCGGTCACGACGAGAACGCCGTCCGCACGGAGGTCGAAGCCGTAGGGCGTAGCGCCCGACGACTGGTGCGTCACTTTGTCTTGCAAGCGTCCGTCACCGTCGACCGCAAAGACGTGGATCTTGTCCGCCCGGTCCGTCACCAGCAGCGTCCGCGCGTCGGGGCTGAACGCAACCTGAGCCGGATCCATGCCGGCATTGCGCGACGAGCCTTCCACCGAGACGAGCCGCTCGCCGTCGAGCACAAAGCCCGACACGTTCGGCTCTCCGCCTGTATTGAGCACATACACGCGATCGCCATGTACGGCAACGCTGCGCGGAGTCGATCCGCCCGATTCCACGCGATCGAGGAGCATGAGCTTGTTCCCAGTGACGGTGAAGACGGTCAGGTCGTCGCTGCCCGCGTTCGTGACGAACAATTGGTCACCGTCGAGCGCGACCGAGCTCTGCGAGGGCAGGTGCGGCGCGCCGGAGCCCCTTCCACCTGTGAGATGCGAATCGAGCCGCTCCAGCTCGCCGCCTGCACCGCGTGCGAACACCACGACCTCGTTGTGCTCTGCGTCATTCGTCTGCACGTAGACGAATCCGCCTCGTTCCTGCTTCATTGGAATCTCCCTTCGTCTCTCGATGTCGCAGCTACCGTCCGGCGAGAAGGCGTGTCGTTACAGTCGAACCCATGAGCCGTGTCGCGGCAGTCGATCTGGGCACAAACTCCACACGTCTTCTCGTCGCGGACGTCGACAACGGACGCGTCTCCGATCTCGCACGCGAGACCCGCATCACACGCCTCGGCGAGGGCGTCGACGAGCGCAGGCGCCTCCTCCCCGGCCCGATCGCGCGGGTGCGGAACGTCCTCACCGACTTTCGCCGCACGGTCGATTCGCTCGGCGCGGAGCGAACACTTGCGATCGCGACGAGCGCGGTTCGTGACGCGGAGAACGGCGAGGCGTTCCTCGGCGAGATCGAGTGGAGCTACGGCTTTGCGACGCGCTTGCTCTCAGGACACGAAGAGGCGTTGCTGACGTTCCGCGGCGTCACGTCGGATCGGCCGCTCGAGCATGGCACGGTGATCGTGGACATCGGCGGCGGCTCAACCGAGTTCGTCGCCGGCGGAGGCGACGGCGTTCGCTGGCACGACAGCCTCGACATCGGCTCCGCCCGCCTCACCGAGAGGTTCCTGCACTCCGATCCGCCGGCGGAGGAGGAGCTTGACGCCGGAGCCGCCGCGGTGCGCGCGCTGCTCGCCGAGCGCGTCCCTGACGGGATCCGAAGCGACACGTTGTCCGCTATCGGGGTCGCGGGAACACTCACGAGCCTCGGCGCGCTCGCCCTCGGCCTGGAGGAGTACGACCGCGACCGCGTGCACGGATTCGAGCTGAATGCGGAGGCGCTCGAGGAGCAGCTCCAGCGTCTTGCGTCGGTGCCACTCGAGGAGCGACGGAGGATGCGCCCACTCGATCCGGACCGCGCACCCGTGATCGTGGGTGGCGCGGTCATCGCTCGTGAGGTGCTCGCGATTTTCGGCCTCGGCAAGCTGGAGATCAGCGAGCGCGATATCCTCGACGGCGCTGCTCTTGCAGCTGCCGAGCTGCCGGAAGAGGAAGAGCGCGCAGCGCCGCCCGGCGCCCACACCTGCTGCTGAAATTCAGGGGTCGACGATCTCGATGTACGCGGCCGACTCCGGCTGCTTTCGGGTCACGGCCCGCAGCACTCGATTGACGGCGCCGAGGAGGCGGCGCGTCAGGCCGTACTTCCGGTCGAGCAGCGGCTCGACGAGGCTCCCCTGCGGGATGTCGAGCAGCCGCGCCACTCCCTCGTATGACTCGCCGCGCGTCCGGCCGCGAAAGTCAGAAGCAGAGACGACCACGCGGGGATCGCGCCGCAGCCGCTTCACCTTCCAGGTCTGCGCTGCCGTCCACACGAGCAACCGGCGCCCGTCGTCGCTCACGACCCACACCGGCGTGGCGACGGGAGTTCCGTCCCGCTTGAAGGTCGTCACGCTGATGTACTTCTCGCCTGCCAGCGTGCCCACGCCGCTCATCGTGCGAGCGTACTCTTAACGCTCCAGAGGAGGCGGGGGCTCGTCTTCGGCGAGGCGGCGCTGTAAGACCGTCCGCGACAGAATCCCGACGAGCCGGCCGTCTTCGACAACCGGCACGCGTTCGAAATCCTGCTCCTCGAGCGCGTGAAATGCCTCGTCGAGGTCCATCGACGCGTCGAGCGTGAACAGCGGCGGCTCCGCGATCTGCTTCAGCTTCGTGTTGCGCGGATCCAGCCCGGGCGCGACCACCTGCGCCACGAGGGTCTTGCGCGTGACCACGCCGACAAGCTCGCCGCCGTCGACGACGAGAACGGCACGCACCGCGGGATCGGACAGGCGCTCCCCTGCTTCCTGCGCGCTCGCAGTGACGTCGAGCGCCCCGGGCTCCGGAACCATGGCGTCGCGAACATGTTGGTTCACGGGTAGATTCCGCGCGCTTTCAGTGCAGCCGCGACCTCGTTGATCCCGGCGACGAGCGCCGCCTGCCGTAGAGAGATTCCCTTCTCTTCGGCGAGCGCCCAGACGCGGTCGAACGCATCGGCGAGCTTGTCCGCCAAACGCGCGCGAATCTCGTCGCGAGTCCAGAAGAGTCGCCCGAGGTCCTGCACCCACTCGAAGTATGAGACCGTGACGCCACCCGCGTTCGTGAGCACGTCAGGCAGGACCAGGATGCCGCGCTCCGCGAGAATCGCGTCCCCTTCGATCGTCGTCGGCCCGTTGGCACCCTCCGCGACAAGCCGCGCGTCGACGCGCGAGGCGTTCTCCGCGGTGACCTGCTCTTCGAGGGCAGCGAGGACGAGGATGTCGCACGGCAGCTCCAGGAGCTCGGAGTTCGAGACGTGCTGGACATCCGGATAGTCGGCGAGCGTTCCGTGCGCCGCCACCCACCTGCGCACGTTGTCGAGGTCAAGCCCCGACGGCGAGTAGATCCCACCGGACACGTCGGAGACGGCGAGGACTGTCGCGCCCTTCGAGACGAGCTCCTGCGCAGCGATCCCCCCGACGTTCCCGAAACCCTGCACGACGCAGCGCTGCTCTGCGAGG
>JBBWZE010000339.1:0-5593 GCA_039648845.1 Actinomycetota bacterium
GCCCGGCGGGAACGGCTTCGGTCCTCCCGCGAACGGAACGACAACGCCGGGGACGTAGCGCCGTGCTTCTCTTTCCATTCGAGACTTCAGCGGAGCTTCAGGCCGCCGTCAGGTCGCCCTTAGAGCCTGTTGGTTTGATGGAAGTGTCAACCGAATGGAGGTAATCCCGATGTGACGACCGAGCCACAACACACTAGACGGCGACGCACACACGGCGAGGCTGCTTCCGCAGCTTCGTCGTGTTCGTGACGAGGTATAAGCAAGGTCCCGCGCTTGCCGCCGATGCCGGCTTGCCGGCTTCGGCCGCCCACGTTCGGATCGAACAGGAAGCCGATCGAATCATCATGGCCTGCGCTGCAGGCCGGATTTCGATCGGCGAATGGGCGGTACTGGGCTCGAACCAGTGACCCCCAGCTTGTCGAGCTGGTGCTCTCCCAACTGAGCTAACCGCCCCGGTGCAGCGGCCAGTCTAGCCGAGGCTCCCGAGGGTCAAAAGATCTCGGGGCACCACGGGTGCCGGTCCCAACGGAAGAGCGCGTCGGCCCGCTCGATCGCACCGGTTTTCAACTCGACGACGCGACCCGAACGCCGAAGCGCGGCGAACGAGACGCCGCCGAGCAGCGCCGAGCCGAGCGACTGCACGGGCAGCGACAGCTCGGGCTCGTCCTTGCTGCGCTCGGCCCGGCCTCCTTCGAGCTTCCAGCGTCCCTCGTTCCACGGACAGAACTCATCGGCGACCTCGAACACGATCGAGCCCTCCACCGAATAGCTCCGTCCTGACAGCGCCGCACCGATGTCGAGTACACGCACCCAGATTCCGTCGCCCATCCGGTAGCGCATGCGTCGTGGGGTCGCGAGCAGGAGGAACAGCGGATGGTCGGGCGGCAGCAGATAGGACTTGACAGTCGCGATCCAGTCGACCGCGAGCAGATACGCCCAGAGATCGCGCAACGCCTCGGGCGACGTGCCCAGCGCCTCGAGTACTCGGAGTTCCGCGTTCGTCGTCCCCGCCTCGAACCCGGGCTTGTGCCGGTACACGGCGTAGCCCTCGATCGATCCGTCGCGTTCGTAGGCGACCCAGCTTTTTGGGCCCGCTCCGTCGCGGCGCTCCTCGGGATCGGCGACCTCGCGGTTCTCCCACCAAACGTCGTTCCGCGAGAACATGCCGGGCCACTGAGGCCGGATGCGCTCGTACACGGCCGGGATTCTTTCCTGAGCCTCCTCGGGCTCGATCAGCCGGTGCGTCCCCTGCGGCTCGAACGGCTGGGCGAACGCGGTGTGCTCGCGCGCGAGGTTGATCTCGCCGCAGAACGATGCGACCCCGTAGCCGAACCGACCGTAGATCGACTCCTCGGATGCCCACAGTGCCGCGAGCGGCTCGCCGCGCTCGTGTGCATCGTCGAGCTGCACGCGCATGAGGGAGCGCAGGACTCCGCGCCGCCTGTGCGTGGGCAGGACACCGACGACGGTGACCCCGGCGGTCGACAGCTCGCCGCCCGGGACGGTGAGGTCGAACGGGAACGACCCGGCGCCGCCGACGATCGCCTCGTTTGACCACGCCCCGTACATCCGGTCGAGTGGCAGCAGCTTGGTGAAGCGCTGCATGCGCTCTTCGTTCGGAACCATGCCGAAGTACTGGCCGATCGCAAGGACTGCGCCGGTGAACTCGTCGAGGTCCTCGACCCGGCGAACGTCGAAGGCGGTCAGAAGTCCTCCGGGCAGTACGGGGGCCGTGGCGTGCGGAAGAGATCGGTCGCACGTCGCAGAGCGCCCGGCTTCAGCTCGCGGACGCGCTGCGCCGCCGCAAGTCGCTCGAAGTCGAACGCCCCGAGATACGCCGTCGCGAGATCGGCGATGTCGAGCTCGAGCTCTGCGTCGTCGTCAGTGCGGCCGACGTCACTTCCCATCTTCCACTTGCCGGCGTTCCACGGACAGAGCTCGTCCCGCACCTCCACGACAACGTTGTCGTCCGCCGCGTACGTGCGGCCGGTCAGAGCAGACTCGAGATCGACGACGCGAAGCCACAGGCCCTCGCTCACCCGCAGCATGAGGCTTCGCGGGTCGACGACCATCAGGAAGAGAGGCGATCCCGGGTCATGCCGTCCCTGGATCCGCACGACGAGGTCGATCCCGAATAGGAATCGCCAGAGCTCCCGCTCGGCGACCGCAGACGTCGCGCACGTTTCCAATACGCGCACGTGGCTCTTCGAGAATCCCTCTTCCCAGTCGGACTTGATGCGATAGAGCGTGTAGCCCACAGGTTCGCCGTCGAACTCCAACACGGCAAAGAACTTCGGTCCACCGCCGCGGCGCCAATGCTCGGGATCGGCGAGGCGGTAGAGGTCCCAGAGGAGGTCCTCCCGGCTCGTGTACCCGGGCACCTGGCGGCGAACGGCGTCATAGATGGGCGGCAGCACCTTTGCGGCTTCTTCCCGGTCGATCAGGCGCACGGCGCCCTGCGGTCCGGGATCGTCACGAAGCGAGAACCGTGACCGGTCGGCATCCAGCTGGACTGTGGGGGCCGAGATTCCGTAGCCGAACCGTCCGTAGATCGCCGCTTCCGAAGCCCAGAGGATCGCGAGAGGCTCACCGCGCTCGTGCAGATCCTGGAGCTGGCGCTTCATCATCTGCGTGAGGATCCCGCGCCGCCGGTGGCTCGGGACGACGCCCACCCACGTAACGCCGCCGGCCGCGAGTCGCCCACCCGGGACCGTGAGTTCGAACGGCACGGACGCGGTCGTACCGACCGGGATCGCGCCGTCGTAGGCCACGAGGAAGCGATCGGGACGCATCACCTTCTCGTGCCGGTCGAGGTCCTCTTCCTTCTGCTCGTCACCGAACGCGGCTTCGGCGGCCTTCATTGCCTTGCGCAGCTCGGCCTCCGCCGGATTCCGAATCTCTATCCCCACGGGGCTGACCCTAGGGAATGCGTTCGAGGGGCGCGTAGTCGAGCATCAGCCGGCGTTCGCTTCCGTCTGCGAAGCGAACGGTAACGACACCGCCGGCTTCGATCTGCGTCACGACGCCCTCGCCGAGCGTGCCGTGGCGAACCGAGTCCCCCGTCGAGAGTGAAGGAACGTCCTCGCGCGGCGCAATCCCTTGCGCGCCGTACGACGACCAGGACGCAGGCCGCAGCCTTTCGCGTTCGACCGAGCCCGGCAGCTCGTCGAGGAAGCGCGACGGGAGGTTGTAGCCCCGTGAGCCCCAAAGCGATCGGGACGACGCGTGTGTGAGCGTCAGCTGCTCGCGCGCGCGCGTCATGCCGACGTACGCGAGGCGGCGTTCCTCTTCGATGCCCTGTTCCTCGATCGACCTGCTGTGCGGGAAGATTCCCTCCTCCATGCCAATCAGGTAGACGGCGCGAAATTCGAGGCCCTTGGCATTGTGGAGAGTCATCAGCGTGACGAGGCTCTCCTCGCCGCGGATCGAATCCTGGTCGGAGAAGAGCGAGAGCTCTTGCAGGAAGTGCGACAGCGACGGTTCCTCCGCGGTCTCCTGATACTCGCGCGCAACGCCTACGAGCTCCTGAAGATTTTCGACCCTTCCCAGCGCTTCGATCGTGCGCTCGGCCTCCAGCCCTTCGAGATACCCGCTGCGCTCGAGCGTGCGCTCGAGCAGCTCCGAAACGGGGAACTCGAGGGCACCGGACTGCAGAGACTGCATCAGCGTCCGGAATCCCTGCACTGCTCTGAGCGGAGCGGCGCCGACTCCCGCCTCCTCGGCAAACTCCATCGCCTCCCAGAGCGAGCGTCCCTGTGCATCGGCCCACGTCTGCAGGCGTGCGAGGCTCGAGTCGCCGATGCCGCGCCGCGGTCTGTTCGCGATCCGCTGCAGCGAGACGGCGTCGTAGGGATTGTCGATTGCCTGCAGATAGGCGATCACGTCCTTGATCTCGGCGCGCTCGTAGAAGCGCGGCCCGCCGATCACCTGGTACGCGACGCCCTGGCGCACGAGGACGTCCTCGAGCACCCGCGACTGCGCGTTCGTCCGGTAGAAGATCGCGACCTCGTCGCCGGAAAACCCCTGTTCGACGAGTCCCGCGATTCCGGCCGCGACAAATCGTGCCTCGGCGTGCTCGTCCTCCACCTCCAACACGCGGACGGGCTCGCCGTCGCCGAGGTCGGACCAGAGCTCCTTCGGCTTCCGCTCGCGGTTGTTTGAGATGACCGCGTTCGCCGCCTCGAGAATCGAGTTGGTCGAGCGGTAGTTCTGCTCCAACGCAATCGTGCGCGTGCCGGGGAAGTCGCGCTCGAAGTCCAGGATGTTGTTGATGTCGGCTCCTCTGAAGGCATAGATCGACTGATCTGGATCGCCCACCGCCATCAGGTTCTGATGTTTCTCGGCGAGCAGTTGCAACAGCCGATATTGCGCGTGGTTCGTGTCCTGGTACTCGTCGACGAGGATGTACCGGAACGCCCGCTGCCATTTCTCGCGCACGTCCGGGAAGCGCTCCAGCACGTCGACGGTGAGCATCAGCAGGTCGTCGAAGTCGACGGCGTTGGACGCGAAGAGGCGCCGCTGGTACAGCTGGTAGACGTCGGCGACCGTCTGGTCGTAGAAGGACTGCACCTGGTTCGCGTAGTCGTCCGGTGAGATCAGCCGATTCTTCGCGTGTGAGATCTGGTTGTGGATTCCGCGCGGCGTGAAGCGCTTCGGGTCGCGCTCCAGCTCCTCCAGGCATTGCTTCACCAGCCGGACCTGATCGGCCTGGTCGTAGATCGTGAAGTTCGAGCGATAGCCGAGCCGCTGCGCCTCGCGTCGCAGGATGCGGCCGCAGGCCGCGTGGAACGTCAGGATCCAGAGCCCCTGGCCGCTGCGCCCGAGCAGCCGTTGCAGGCGCTCCTTCATCTCGCCGGCCGCCTTGTTCGTGAACGTGATGGCGAGGATCTCGTTCGGCTTGGCGCCGACCGCGTTGATCAGGTGCGCGACGCGATAGGTGAGGACGCGGGTCTTCCCCGAGCCCGCGCCTGCGATGACGAGCAGCGGCCCTTCCGTCGTGAGCACGGCCTCCCGCTGAGCGGGGTTGAGGTCGGCGAGGTACTGCTCCGGCGAGGCGACGGCCATGGGTCGATGCTAGCGGGGCCGTTTGGGGGCAGCCGAGACCTGGCTCGACTGCTCATGCCCACTCCAGCCACGACTGGGACTGTCCCCGACAGGTCCCGCCGAGACGTTGGCCAAACCGGCTCGATGGGACATGGAGATCGGGCCGAGAAAGTGACTTTTCTTCCACACACGACGGATGCGGACATGCATAGGCTTCCGCTTCGTGCGGCTCGCGCTCATGATCGAGGGACAGGAGGGTGTGACCTGGGAGGATTGGGTCGCGCTCGCATCGGCCTGCGAGGAGAACGGTGTCGAGGCGCTCTTCCGCTCCGACCACTACATCTCGTGGTTCGACGGGAGCCGTCGCGTCCTCGACGCGTGGACGACGATCGCGGGACTGGCCGCGCGCACGACGAAGCTGGAGCTCGGCACCCTGGTCTCGCCCGCGACTTTCCGGCAGCCGGCGGTGCTGGCGCGCTCCGCAGCAACGGCGGACGAGATCTCGGGCGGACGGGTGACCCTCGGAATGGGCGCCGGCTGGCAGGAGCGG
>JBBWZE010000273.1:0-17881 GCA_039648845.1 Actinomycetota bacterium
TCGTCGTCCTCGAGCGTGCGGACTGCACAAGCGTCGGCCCCGAGCAGCGTGGGCGCCTGCTGCACGACTTCCTCCAGAACCGCCGCCGGGTCGAGCTCGGTTGCGAGGACGCTGCCTGTGCGAGCGAGCTGCTGCGAGAGCGCCCGTGTGGTGCGCTCGGCCTCGAAGAGCTCGCTCCGTTCGAGCGCGCCGCGTGCAGCGTCGCCGAGATGGCCCGCCAGCTCGAGGTCCTCGTCGGTGAACGCGCGTTCGTTCGCGAAGAAAATGACGACCAGGCCCGAATGCTCCGCCCGCGGGCTTGCGGCAGGCACCGCAAGCAAAGCGCGGTATCCCGCTGCCTCTGCCTGCTCGACCCAGGCCCGTTCGAAGCGGTCGTCGCGCGTGACGTCGGGCGAGGCCAGTGCGCGCCGCTCCTCGGCCGCGGCGCGGAGGCAGGCCGCCGAGTCCGGCACCGTGTCTTCGAGCGCCTCTGCGAGCACGGAGGGGAGACCGGCCGCCGCGGCGAGCTCGAGCTTTCCGCTCCGTGGCATGAGAACGGCCGCGAACGAGCCCCCGAGCGCTTCATTCGCGGCCTGGCCAAGAGCCTCGAGCGTGTCCGAGAGAGACAGCGACTGGCCGAGCAGCGCAGCGATGCGAAAGAGCGACCCTTGCTGGATCATCCTCTGCTCGTTCTCGCGGAGCAGCTGCGCGACCCGAACGGCCAGCCCGATTTCCCGGGCCACGGCCTCGGTCAACGCGATCCCCTCGTCGTCCCATCGCCCGGGCGTTGTGCGGTGGAGGGCGAGGACTCCGATCAGCTCGTCGAAGATGACGATCGGAACGGCAAGCACGGCGCGCGAGCCGAGGCTCAGCAGGGCGTCACGGCCTCCGAGCGAAGCATCCTCGAGTTCCGGCGCCGTCGCGACGTCCTCCACGGCCACGGTCTGGCGGCGCTTCACCGCGAGGTTGGAGACGGCGAGGCGGCGCCCGGTTTGCACGGGAGCCAATCCGGCGCCTTGCCACTGCGCAGTCGGGATCTCACCGTCAGGGCCGAGCCGGATCAGGCACCGGTCCACGCCCAGGGCGAGGCCGGTCTCCTGAACCGCCACCCGCAGCAGCTCGTCGATGTCGAGCTCTGAGCGAACGCGCGCGGAGATCCGGGCGACAAAGCGCTCGCGCTCGAGCGCCTCGGCCAGACCGGCCGTCGAGCGTGCGCGATCGAGCGCGAGCGCCGAATCGCCGGCGATCTTTTGCAACGCGCCGAGCTCGTCCGTCGTGAATGCGCGGTGTTTCGAGACCGAGCCGGCAACGAGGACAGCGGTGACGCGCTCGTCGAGGAGAAGCGGGATGAACGTAACGCTCTTCGCGCCCGTTGCTTCGACCAGGCGGCGGTTGACGATTTTCGAAGCCGCGGCGTCGTAGACGGAGAACGGGGCCGCCTCGAACGCCGCCGTTGCAACGCCGGACGGCTCGTTCTCGAGATCGATGCGCACGTCGGAGAACCACTCCAGGTCGCGACCGTTCACGCGCCCGGCGACACCTTTTCCGGTTCGGGTTTCGTCCTCGATCACCACGAGGCAAGCGAGCTCGATGCCCGTGACCTCTTCCGCATGTCCGAGCAGTCCTGAAGCAACCGCATCGACGTCGTCGCTCCAGCCGACAGCATTTTCCGCCTGTGCTCCCGGCTCCTGCTGGTGCTCCCCGGCGAGGCCCGCAGGCCGAGCAGCGGCCCTGAGAGCCAGGACGGCGGGCAAGACCAGAAGCGCCGCGACCCCCAAGGTGAGCCAGGTGCCACCGGGTGGTGGTTCGCGCTCGACCGCCAGCACGACCCCATAGATCGCAGCCACGAGCCCGACCGTCGGAAAGAGTGCGAGAAGTGCCGGCTCGAGGCGAGCCCGACCTCGGCTTCCCCAGGGCACGGAGCCGAGCCGCGCAGCGGCCGCGAGGAATGCCGCAGCCACTACGAACAGCGGCACCGAGTTGAACCACAGAACTTGTTCTGTTTGTGACACTGGGCGATCTGATTGTAGGGAGCGGCCCTGGAGCAGTCGAGTCGCCCAAGGCCGTTTGGCCAGCACGCTTTCAGCCAGACGAGCCGCTTTCCTCCCGCTTCCAAAGATGGGCCGTTCGGCCTATTGGAAAGGGCCGTAGGACCCGTTAGCGTCAATCCCACTGGGCGATGCGAACCGCGGTGCGTTCCTGGCCTTGCAGTCCGCGGTGAGCACTAGGAGGAGGCCCGTCGCCACCGACCCCCCCGAGCGACGGGCCTTTTCCTGAACGGACGGCCTCCAGCGGGCACTGCTACCGTGGCCGCCGGTTTGGTTCAGCGGCTCTTGCTTGCATCGCCCCGGGGATATTGCGCCGGAGTAGAGCGCGCCGTGGAAACGGTCGAGCGTGCCCTCTCGCTTTACGGCGCACCCGTCTACGTGCGCAAGCAGATCGTCCACAACGCGCACGTGGTGCGCGGGTTGGAGGAGCGCGGAGCGGTGTTCGTCGATGACGAGCTGGAAGCTCCGCCCGGAGCGATCCTCGTGCTCTCTGCTCACGGTGTGGCACCGTCGGTCTACGAACGCGCCGCCGTCCGCAGACAGACGACGATCGATGCCACCTGTCCGCTCGTGACGAAGGTGCATGTGCAGGCGCGGCGTTATGCGGCGGAAGGACGGCGCATCGTGCTGATCGGACACGCCGGGCACGAAGAGGTCGTCGGCACTTTGGGCGAGGCCCCGGAGGCGACGGTGCTCGTCGAGAGCGTCGAG
Organism: Actinomycetota bacterium; assembly: GCA_039648845.1. Lineage (GTDB taxonomy): Bacteria > Actinomycetota > Thermoleophilia > Gaiellales > Gaiellaceae > 3-1-20CM-4-69-9. The sequence goes on from JBBWZE010000273.1 coordinate 2,739, forward strand.
GACGCAGAAGCACTCGAGCTTCCTGCCGACACGCCCGTCGCCTACATCACGCAGACGACGCTCTCGGTCGACGAGACGACGGAGATCATCGACGTCCTGAAGCGCCGGTTCCCGCAGATGCACGGTCCGCAGCGGGAGGACATCTGTTACGCGACCTCCAACCGTCAGTGGGCGGTGAAGGAGATGCTCGACGAAATCGACCTGCTGCTCGTCATCGGTTCCCGCAATTCGTCGAACTCGAACCGCCTCGTCGAGGTTGCGAGTCTCGCCGGAGTCAATGCGTTTCTGATCGACGACGAGACGGAGATCGACGAACGTTGGCTCGACGAGGTCGAGACGGTCGGGCTGACGTCGGGCGCGTCGGCGCCGGAGCACCTAGTGGCGCGCGTCTGTGACTGGTTCCGCGCTCAGGGGGTGAGCGAGATCAGCTCGTTCTCGTCCGCCTACGAGGACGTCGTGTTCCGGCTACCCGTCGAGCTGCGTCGAGCAGAGACGTCGGCTGCCTGACCGGCGTGAGGAAGCGCGCAAGCTTCGCCGCTTCCGATTCTCGTAGCGAGACCGCGCCTTCTGCGACACCCGTCTCGCTCCACACGCTGAAGCGCACGTGCGGATCTCTGGTCAGGTACCGCGACACGCGCAGCGCCTTGCCGGCATCCCGCGGGTGCGGCTTGAAGAACTCCACGATCTTCGTGCGCTGTGGCGACGCGCACCAGGGACAGAAGCGGAAACGCTCCTCGAGGTCCCCTCCGCAGCGCTGACAGCGCGCCATGACTCGTAGCCTGCCATAGGCGTCGACACGGCGACGCCGCCCAGAGGCCGCGTGGGCCTTGCCCATGCGGCCGTCTAACCCCCGCTCTGGGTCACTCCTGCCCAACGCAGCGCCACGACAAGGGGCTTAGCATCGTCCGATGCGCGAGGCCCCGGATCGGATCCAACGGATGCCGGAGCAGTACTTCACCGGTCTGCTCGCCAAGGTCGCCGCCGCGACGGCGCATGGCGGGGCGCCGCTCGTCGATCTCGGGCGCGGCAATCCGGAGGTCGGGCCTCCCGAGCACGTGGTGCGGGCGCTCACGGAGTGCGCCGAACGCCGCGACGTCCACGGCTACGCGCCGTTCTCGGGAGTCCCCGCTCTGAAGGAGGCGATCGCGGTGCGCTACGGCGAGCTCTACGGCGTGCACCTCGACCCCGCCCGCGAGGTTGCTGTCCTCCCGGGCACGAAGACCGGTCTCATCGAGTTCGCGCTCTGCGCGGTCGAGCACGGCGGCACGATCGTGCTGCCCGATCCCGGGTATCCCGACTACTTCTCCGCCGTCGCGCTCGCGGGCGCAAAGCACGTCCCTTTCTCGGGGTTCGATGTCGAGGCAGACGCGATGTATCTGAACTTCCCCTCGAACCCCACAGCGGCGACCGTGCCGGACGGTCTATTCGCAGAAGCAGTCCAGTGGGCCGAGCGAAGCAAGGCATGGGTTCTGCACGACTTCGCGTACGGCGATCTCGTCTTCGACGGGCGGCGTCCGCAGAGCTTCCTCGCCGTTGACGGCGCGCGCCGCATCGGCATCGAGCTGTTCAGCATGTCGAAGACGTACGGGATGGCCGGATGGCGGCTCGGCTTCGCGCTTGGAAGCGCCGAGCTCGTGCGCCGCATCGAGCTGCTCCAGGATCACGCCTTCGCCGGAATCTTTCGGCCGATTCAGGAAGCAGGGATCGCCGCGCTGACCGGACCGCAGGATTCCGTCGAGGAGCGTCGCGCGACCTACGAGCGCCGTCGCGACCGAGCGCTCGCAGCGCTCGAGAGGATCGAGACCCAGTCGGAGGGCACGTTCTTCGTCTGGATCCGGCTGCCCGAGGGCGTGACAGTCGATCGGCTGCTCGTCGAGCACCGCGTCGCGGTCGCGCCCGGCGAAGGTTTCGGCGCCCGCGGCGCCGGGTGGGCGCGACTCTCGCTCGCTGTGAGCGACGAGGTCCTGGACCGCGGCCTCGAGCGGCTGCGGGCCGCGCTCGCCTAGATCTTTCCGATCTGCGCCTCCGCGACCTGGCCCACGACGATCTCGGTCGCAAGGACCTCGTCCTTGATGCGCTCCTCGTAGTCGAGGAGATCGGCATCGGACTCCGGCAGGACGACTCGAATCCGGTCCGTGAGCGCAAGGCCCGCTTCCTTGCGCATGGTGTTCAGCTGATGCGTGAGGTCGTAGACGCGACCCTCTTGCCGTAGCTCGTCGTCGAGCTCGGTCGTCACCGCGACCGTCAGCGAGTCTGCTTCCGCGAGCGCCCAGCCCTCACGCGGGCCGCGCTCGACAAGGATCTCATCGGCTCCGAACTCATGGCCGTTGACTCGAACTCCGCCGCCTTCGAGCTGTTCGAACTCCCCCGCTAGAAGCGCGGCGCGGATAGCGCCCAACTCGTTCCCGAGCTTGGGCCCCAGGAGAGGCAGGTTCGGCTTGACGCGCAACTCCGTCGCCTCGACGGGGCCGAACTCCACCTCCTTGATGCGCAGCTCCTCACCGATCTCCGCCGCGTGGCCCTTAGCCTTCTGCGCGCCCTGCACGACCATGCGGCGGAGCGGCTGGCGCAGCTTCAGGCCGGCTTCTCCGCGGGCCTGACGTCCGAGCTCGACGATGCTGCGCACTTCGGCGACTTCCTCGAGCAGCTGCTCGTCGAGCAGGCCGAGGTCGGGCCATGGCTCGAGGAAGACCGAATCCGGCCGGCCATCTGTGCGCAGCACACGCCAGAGGTGATCCGCGAGGAACGGCATCACCGGTGCGATCACCTGCACGCTGCGGCTGAGCGCGTGCCAGAGCGCCTGCAGGGCTTCCGCGTCCTCGTCCCAGAAACGCCTCCGCGACCGTCGGATGTACCAGTTCGAGAGATCGTCGACGAACGCCGTGAACGAGCGCGTCGCGTCGGGTGTCCAGAAACGGTCATACGCGCTTTGCATGTCCGCGACCAGCTGGTCGGTGCGCGCGTAGAGCCACCGGTCGAGCGCGTGCGACGACTCGGTGCTGCCCGGCTGCGGCTCGAAGCTTGCGACGTTCGCGTAGTCGACGAAGAACTTCACTGAGTTCCACAGCGTCAGCAGGCGGCGTTTTATCTCGCCGGCGGGCGTGTAGCCGAACTTCACTCCCTGTGTCGGCGCCTGCTCGCAGTACATCCAGCGCATCACGTCCGCGCCCATACGCGAAAGCGCTTCCTGCGCCTCGATCGTGTTGCCGCGCGAGCCGTGCATCTCGTGACCGTGCTCGTCACGCACGTCCTCATGCCCGAGCACCTTTTGGTACGGCGCGCGGCCGTCGAGCACCACGGACATGAAGAGCAGCGAGTAGAACCAGAGCCGGATCTGTTCGCGCATCTCCGTCACCCAGTGCGCAGGGAACCACTTCTCCCAGTAGGCATGGTCGGGAAGGTCGGCGCGAGTGAGGCCCTTCGCCGCTCCCGTCGCATAGCCCTCGGGGATCCACTCGGGGTTCTGCCAACCGAGCGTGGAAAAGGGGACGATCCCCGCGTCCAGCCAGACGTCACCGACCTCGGGTATGCGTCGAACCTCCTCGCCGCAGGACTCGCAGCGGATCGGCACGTTGTCGACCCACGGGCGGTGGAGCTCTTCGAGCTGATCGAGGCCCGAGGCGGCGCGCTCCTCGAGCTCCGCCTTGGAGCCGATCACGTTCACGTGGCCGCAAGCGCAAGGGTAGATCGGCAGCGGCAAACCGAAGTAGCGCTTACGCGAGATGTTCCAGTCCCCCAGATTCCGCAGCCAGTCGTCCATGCGCTTGCCGTAGAAGGCAGGCGTCCACTCCACGCTGGCGTTCGCTTCGAGGAGCGTCGGCCGGAGCTCCTCGACGGCGATGAACCAGTCGTCGACGACGCGGAAGATCAGCGGCGTCTCGCAGCGCCAGCAGTGCGGATAGCGGTGCACATAGATCTCGTCGTGCTCGAGGAGCCCGCGCTCGCGCAGATCGCCGAGAATCTGGTCGGCGGCCTCGCCGGTCGAGGTTCCGTGGAGCCACCCGTACTCGGGCAGGAAACGTCCGCTTTCGTCGACCGGCAGCAGCACCGGTAGGTCGTGCACCTTGGAGAGCTCGAAGTCCTCGGTGCCGGCGCCCGGTGCGATGTGGACGATGCCCGTCCCTTCCTCGAGCGAGACCCCGTCCCAGGGGATGACGCGATGAACGAGTTCCCGCGCGGGGGCGAGGTGATCGTAGGGCCCTTCGTACTCGAGCCCGACCAGGTCGGAGCCGCGAACGCGCTCCACAAACCTGTCGTCGGGGAAGCGCTCGACCGCGACCCACTCACCTGTGTCCTGCTTGCCGTACTCGGCTTCGGGATTGACGGCGGCCGCGACGTTCGCCGGCAGCGTCCACGGCGTGGTCGTCCAGACGACCAGAGACTCCCGGTCGCGCCCTTTCAGCGGGAACCGGACGAAGAGCGACGGGTCCGACTTGTCGCGGTAGACGTCCGACTGCGAGAGCTCGTGCTGCGAGATCGACGTGCCGCAGCGGGGACACCACTCGGTCGAACGGTGCCCCTGATAGAGCCAGCCGCGCTCATCGAGCGTCTTCAGGAACCGCCAGATGTACTCGATGTTCGTGTCGCTGAAGGTGTAGTAGTCGTTCCCCCAGTCCATCCACTGACCGAGCCGGATCGATTGCTCCGTGATGACGCGCGCCGATTCGGCGACGAGGTCGCGGCAGCGGCGGGCGAACGCGGCCATCCCGTACTCCTCGATCTCACGCTTCGAGTTCAGCCCGAGGTCGCGCTCGACCTTGACCTCGACCCAGAGGCCCTGGCAGTCGAACCCATTCTGGTACCGCTGGTCGAAGCCCTGGAGCGCCTTGTAGCGCTGGAAGACGTCCTTGTAGGTACGGCCCCAGAGGTGGTGGACACCCAGGCCGTCGGTCGTGTTCGCGGTCTTCGGGCCGTCGAAGAAGCTCCAGTGGGGACCGCCCCGGTTGCGCTCCCGGAGCCGGTCGAAGATCCGCGCCTCCGCCCACCAGGCGAGGATCTCCTCCTCGAGGGCGGGGTGATCTGGATACTGGGGGAGCGGCTCGAACACCGGAGCCGATTGTAGGGATGGAAGAACCAGGCGATTCGGAGCGTTGATGCCTGGGTACGACCGGGTGATCCGTTAGAAAGGAACCGATGACAACTGCAGTGACCGAACAAAGCTTCGAAGAGGAAGTGATTCAGAGCGAGAAGCCGGTAATCGTCGACTTCTGGGCCGAGTGGTGTGGGCCCTGCCACGCCGTCGCACCGGTGCTCGACCGGATCGTCGACGAACGGAACGGTGACCTCAAGCTCGTGAAGGTGAACATCGATGAGCAGCCGGCGCTGTCGCAGCGCTACGGGGTCCAGTCGATCCCGACGATGATCCTCTTCAAGAACGGCGAGCCCGCGGCCGCGGCGATCGGCGCGCAGCCGAAGCCAGCGTTGGAGCGCGCGCTCGGGCTGGCCGACTCAGAGAGCTAGGAGCCCTCGGCCTCTTCCTTTTCGGTGTGCGGGATGGGCGAGACCGCCCGTCCCGCAGGCTCGTCTTTGAGCCCTAGCACGCGCATGCCGTACACGAAGACGATCGCGCCGCCCAGCCACCCGCCCAGCGTCAGGATCCCGAACCCGATCAGCGTCAGGACGAAGGCTCCGCTGCTGACGTTTCCATGCGTGTAGGAAGCGTGGCCGAAGATCGCCGCGAGGGCGAAGAACACGGTCGCGGAGAGCATCGCGATCATGTGCACGGTCGCCGTCTTCCAGAGCTCTGTGCCGCGGGTGATCGAGAGCCAGTCGAGGAACCCTGTCAGCGCGGTCGGGACGGTCACGATCAGGCCGAAGATCAGCGCAATCCACCAGCCGAAGGCGCCCGAGTTCTCGGTGATCCCCGTCACCTCCGCAAGGCCCGCGACGGTGGCAAAGGTGTAGGTCCCGATCGTCGCGTCCGTCAGCGGCGGGTGGATCGGATGACCCGAAAGCCCGTGCCAGAGGTAGCTGAGCTTCATCGCCCCGGAATCTAAGCGATCCGGGGCGGAATTTCAGGTGAAGCCTCTACGCCTCTTGCGACTCGAGGAAGCTGAGGAAAGCCGCGTGCTTGGCGAGGAGTGCTTCGATTTCGAGAACACCCGCCCCGGCCCAGTCCTCGAGCCAGGTTTCGCTGAGATCGTCCTCGATCTGGTGAAGGCCGCGTTCACTCATAGACCTAAATATCGGCACGGTTGCCGGACGGCGCCATGGGCCGAACGGCTCATTCGAGGGCTTGTGGGTCCCACTAATCTGGCCGTCCGTGTCCGCCCTCCTGCTCATCAATCCCCGTTCTGGCAACGGCTCGCAGACCGCCGACGAACTCGCAGCCGAGGCACGGGCCATCGGCGTCCAGACCCACGTGCTGCGCGAGGGTGAAGACGCGGCGGAACTGGCCCGCGCGTCGACAGCCGAGGTCTTGGGCATCGCCGGTGGCGACGGCTCGCTGGCGCCGATCGCCGAGGTTGCCCTCGAGCGCGATGTCGCGTTCGTCTGCATCCCGTTCGGCACCCGCAACCACTTCGCCCGCGATCTGGGCCTCGACCGTGACGATCCGATCGGGGGGCTCCGTGCGTTCGACGCCGGCACTGAACGGCGAATCGACGTCGGCCGGGTGGAGAGGCGTCTCTTCTTGAACAACGTGTCGCTCGGCGTTTACGCGCGGCTGGTGCAGCGCCGCGAGGCGCATCGGCGACGCCGCGAGGCGTTTGCGCGGGTTCGCGCGTGGGCGATTCTGCTCACGCATCGGCAGCCGCTCGGAATCACCGTCGACGGCGACCCGGTCGAGACCCGATTGGTGCTCGTCGCGAACAACGCGTACGTACTCGACCTGCCCTCGCTCGGCGAGCGCGAACGGCTCGACGGAGGACAACTGCATCTGTACTCCCCGGGCGCCGATCCGCCCGAACGCAGCGGAGAGCGGTTCGTGGTGGACGCGGCTGTCGCGAGACTCGAAGCTGCGGTCGACGGCGAGCCCGACGTGCTCGAGATGCCGGCGGAGTTCCGGGTCGAGCCTGGCGCGCTACGCGTGCTCGTGCCGGAGACCGAGAGCGGCTGACATGACTGCCGGGTAGTGGGTGAACGCGAGCTCTGCGGGCGGCGGGAGCGCATCCGGCTCGAACCAGCACAGCTCGCCGAGATCGTCGCCGGGCCGGGCCTCGCCGGTCACGCTGGCGGTCCACGCCAGACAGAGCACGATCCGCCCGTCGTAGGGCTCGAGCCAGAACCCGAGGAAGTCGATCGGCTCGATCTCGAGAGCCGTCTCCTCGCGGATCTCCCGCCGCAGCGCGTCGAGCGGGTGCTCGTTCTCGCGCATAAATCCGCCGGGCAGGTCCCAGAGGCCTTTGCTCGGCTCGATCGCGCGACGGCCGAGGAGCACACGACCGCGCTCGTCGAAGCAGACGGCCTCCGCCCCTGGTACCGCATTCGCGTAGCCGACGTAGCCGCAGGCACGGCACTCGGCGCGGCCCTCGACCTTCTCGATAGCCTCGCCGCAGACCGGACAGAAGCGCCAGGAATCGAGGGCACCCATGGGAGGGACCTTGCACGATCAGCCGGAGCGCGTGGAGGACCAAGAGGAGTGAGCCCACGGGCGGCGGGAGCGACGCAGCACGAGCTGTCGCGGATCGGCTTGCTGGCCACGCTTCCCGGCGAGACGCTCGCGCGGCTTGCCGGGAACATGACGCGCGAGGAGATCCCGTCAGGCGCGGGTGTCGTGTCGGAGGGCGAGGACGGCGACCGTTTCTACGTCGTCCTCAGCGGGATGCTCGCCGTCAGCCAGAGGAGCCGCGGAGCACAGAGCGTGCTGCGGCCGGGCGACTACTTCGGCGAGGTCGCGCTGGCGATGGACATTCCGCGCACCGCGACCGTTCGTGCGCTCACGCCCGTCACGGTGGCGAGCTGCGATCGAGAGACGTTCGACGAATTCATTCGTCCGCTGTTCGTGGGCGACGAGTGAGCGCCTGGCACGATCTCCGCGGCGAGGGCCCGCCAGTCGTGCTCCTCCACGCTGGCGTCGCGGATTCACGTCTCTGGGAGCCTCAGCTGCGCTCCTTTCCGCAGTCGCACTCGGTGCTGCGCGTCGATCTGCCCGGATTCGGCAACTCTCCGCTCGAGACGAACCCGGTGTCGCTCAGAGGAGCTGTACGCGACGCAATGGACGCGGAAGGCATCAATCGAGCGGCGCTGGTCGGAGTCTCTCTCGGCGGCAACGCCGCACTGGAGCTCACTCTCGAGTCGCCCGAACGTGTCTCCGCTCTCGTGCTCGTGGGCGCCGCGCTCCCGGATCACGAATGGTCGAAGGACGTGACGTCGTTCTGGGCCGCGGAGGAGGAGGCCCTGGAAAGGGGCGACCTGGATGCGGCGGTGGACGCGAATCTGCGCATGTGGCTTGCTGGCCCGCGCCGCGATCTCGACGACATCGATCCGGGGATGCGCGAGCTGGTCGGTGAGATGCAGAAGATGGTCTTCAGACAACAGGAGGGCCACGACGACGTCCGGATGTTGGGCCTGGAGCCGCCCGGAGCGGATCGACTGGCCGAAGTCGACGTCCCGGCTCTCGTTCTCACGGGCGACGAGGACGTCGGGGACATCCACAGCAGCGCCGATCGCCTCGTGGACGGAATCCCCGGCGCGGAGCGCGCGACGATCGCCGGCGCTGCGCACCTCCCGAATCTGGAGCGCCCGGCAGAGTTCGACCGGATCGTCCTGGATTTCCTCGCTCGCCACGGCGTCTGATCAGGCGAGGCGCTTTCCGACACGTACCGGTGCCAGGCACGGGTACGAAACCGATACGCGTCCGTCACGAGATCAGCACGGCGTCTGACAGTCGCGGCCACGCTTCCTTCGACCAGTCGCCGAAGTCGAGGTTCGTGAGCACGCCGAGTGCGACGCCGGCATCCGGGTCGACCCAGAGGAACGTCCCGCTGCCGCCGAAATGGCCGAAGGTGCTCGGCGAGTTGCGCGTGCCGGTCCAGTGCGGCGACTTCTCGTCGCGAAGCTCGAAGCCGAGTCCCCAGTCGTTCGGATCGAAGCGGCCGAAGTCCGGCAGCACTCCGGCGAGGCCCGGGAATTGCACCGTCGTCGCCTCCGCGAGCGTCTCCGCCGCGACGAGCGTGGGATGCTGCAACTCGCGGGCCAGAATCATCAGATCGTCGAGCGAGCCGTGCAGATCGGCGGCCGGCGAGCCGCGTAGCTCGGCCCGCATCCCGAGTGGCTGCAACACACCGGCGACGAGATAGTCGCCGAAGGGCATGTCCGCGCGAGAGGCGATGTGCTCCGCGAGCGTCTCGAAGCCCACATTCGAGTAGATCCGTCGTTGGCCCGGACGTCCTGTCGGCGCACCCGGCTCGAAGGGAAGGCCGGATGCGTGCGCAAGGAGGTGTCGCACGGTCGAGCCCTCCGGGCCGGCCGCCTCGTCGAGATCGATGACGCCTTCCTCCGCTGCGACGAGCGCCGCGAGAGCCGTAACGGGCTTCGTCACCGAAGCCCAGTGCAGGATCTCGTGCCGGGCTCCGTGCGTCGCGACAACCTCGCCGCCGCGCTGCACCCCCGCCGCTGCGAACTGTGCCGGCCACCCGTCGATCTGCCTCAGTGCGTCTGCCACCGGCGGGCGATACTAGATGCATGGATCGCCGCCTCGTCCCCTCGGGTTCTCCCTACGAGCCCACGATCGGCTTCTCGCGGGCGGTGCGCGACGGCCGCCATGTCTTCGTCGCAGGCACGTGCGCCGTCATGCCGGACGGTGGCGCCCCACCCGCCGATGCATACGGCCAGGCCAAGCGGTGCCTGGAGATCATCGCCGCCGCGCTCGCCGAGGCAGGAGCCGCAGCAGAGCACGTGGTGCGCACACGTACCTTCCTCCTGCACACCACGGACTGGGAAGAGGTAGGTCGCGCCCACGGCGAGCTTTTCGGCGACGTGCGACCTGCGAGCACCATGATCGTCGTCTCCGCGCTCCTCGATCCGCGCTGGCTGGTCGAGATCGAGGCTGACGCGCTGCTCTCCGAGTAGTAAGACTTCCTTATGGAGCACGACGGCCAGCAGATCTACCCGGCGTCGATCACGGGGAAGGGCTCGAGGTTCGCGCCCGGCGGCAGCGTGCTCGACCACGCCTTCGGCAAGGGCGACCCGTACACGCTCGGTGTCGAAGAGGAGTACATGCTGCTCGACGCCGAGACATTCGACCTCGTGCAGCACATCGACACTGTGCTCGCGGCAGTGGCCGGGCACGAGCTCGAGCCGGTGATCAATGCGGAGCTGATGCAGTCCGTGCTCGAGATCGCGACACCGGTCTGCCATACGACCGGCGAGGTGGCGGAGCAGCTGCGCAGGATCCGCAGCTATGTCTGCGGCATCGCGCGGGAACAGGGGCTGCGCGTCGGTTCCGCCGGCACCCATCCGTTCAGCCTCTTCGAGCGGCAGCGGATCACCGCGCGCGATCGTTACCGGTCGCTCGTCGACCAGATGCAATACGTAGCGCGGCGCGAGCTCATCTTCGGGATGCACATCCACGTCGCTGTCGACGATCCCGACAAGGCGATCCAGGTCGTCAACGGGCTGCTTCCCCACATCGGACCCCTGCTTGCACTGTCCGCGAGCTCGCCTTTCTGGCGCGGCGAGCCGACCGGGCTCCGCTCGAGCAGACAGATGATCTTCGCCGCATTTCCGCGCTCGGGGCCCCCGCCGCGCTTCAAGAGCTACGCCGAGTACGCAGAGGTTGTCGGCCAGCTGGAGAAGACCGGGTGCATCGCGGACTACACCCACATCTGGTGGGACATCCGCCTTCACCCGCGGCTCGGCACAATCGAGGTGCGGATCTGCGACGCCGTGACGCGCCTCGAGCATGTCGTTGCCATCGTTGCGTACTGCCAGGCGCTGGTGAAGCTCTTCTCCGAGCGCTTCGACCGCGGCGAGCAGATCACCTCCTATCACCGCATCCTCACGACCGAGAACAAGTGGCTCGCAGGACGCTATGGGCTCGAGGCGCCGCTGATGGATCTCGCGACGGGTCGCCGTAACCGGGTCGCCGTCGCGCAGTTGATCCGGAGGACGCTGAAGGAGATCGAGCCGCATGCGCGCGAGCTCGGCTCCGATCGTGAGCTCGAGGGGGTCGAGGAAATCCTGCGCAACGGGAACGGCGCCGACCGGCAGCTCAGGGTCTTCAACGCGAACCGCGACATCATCGAGGTCGTGAGCGAGATCGCGGACCGAACAGAAGTCGCGGCTGAGCCTCAGCTTGCGAAGTAGGGTGCGCGCTCGATGCTCAGAGTAGGAGACCGAATTCCGAAGGCGACCGTCTGGACCGCACCGCACGAGCGGCGCACTCTCGACGAGCTGCTCGCGGACGGGCCGATGCTACTCGTCTTCTACCTCTTCGACTGGTCGTCGACCTGAACGCACGAGCTGGAGCTCCTGCGTGACGGGAGCCCGGAGTTCCGCGCTGCGGGTGTCCGCCCGTTCGGCATCTCTGCCGACTCCGCGTGGACGCACATCGCGTGGGCGCAGGCGCTCGACCTGAACTTCCCGCTCCTGTCGGACTGGAACAGGGAAGCGATGCAGGCGTTCGGCGTCGAAAGAGAGTTCCGCGGCCACCGTGGCGTCGCGGATCGAACGGCATTCCTCGTCGACCAGGACGGTACGGTCCGCGGCGCATGGCGCTACGACACGGCCGAGGTGCCCGACTTCGACGAGCTGCTTCGCGTCGCGCAGGCTTTGTAGCGCTCGGCGCTGCCCTGTACCTCGCGGCGGGGGCAGCCGCGACCTGGCCGGCGATCCAGCACGCCCGGTCGCACTTCCTCTCGGGCGGCGCGCCGGCCCATGGAGAAGCCTCTCCGGGCGACCACCTGCAGACCCTCTACCACTACTGGCTCGTCGGCCACCAGCTCGAAAACGGCCGCGCTCCTTGGCGGGACCCGTACAGCTTCCGTCCAGAGGCAAAGCCCCAGCCCAACTTCTCCGGCTGGCCCTACGGGCTCCTCTTCTGGCCGCTCGGGGCGGTGTTCGGGCTCGTCGGCGGCTGGAACGTCCTGCAGCTCGTCTTCTACGTGCTTGCCGGTCTCGCCGCGTGCGCGTGGCTGCGCGAGCTCGGATTGCCGCGCGGGCCCGCGCTCGCGGGCGGGCTCGCATTTGCAATCGCGCCCTACCGCGTCGAGCAAAGCGTCGGCCATCTGCTCGGACCGATCTCGATTCTCATCCCGCTGTCACTCTGGGCTTTCGAGCGCGCGCGGCGCGGGAGTCGCTGGTGGCTCGCGCTCGCCGCAGCGGCGCTGGCATCGATCCCGCTCTCGGGACAGGTGCACCTGGCGCTCGGAGTGATCCCCTTCTTTCTCGGTTACGCGTTCTGCAGGACGCGCGACCGGCGGCTCTGGCTCGGCGCCGGTGCCGGGGCGCTGACGGCCGTCGGCGCAGGCCTCGTCGTCAGGCAGACGGTGATCGAGCAGTCGACGCAATCGGGCGGACGCTCGCTGAAGGAGATCGCGTTCTATTCCGCGCGCGTCGGCGACTTCGTCTCGCGGCATGTGGACCACTCGCGCAGCGAGCAGTTCGTCTTCCTTGGGTGGGCAACTCCGCTCATCGCGCTGGCCGGCCTGGTGCTCCTCGTCCGCGGACGACGCTACGCGCTCGCCGCCATTCTGGGCCTCGGCGCACTCGCGCCGATCGTGCTCGCGCTCGGAACACGTACGCCAATCTACTCGGCCCTGTGGCACGCGCTGCCGCCGTTCCGTTTCCCGCGCGTCCCGGAGCGGCTCCTGCCGATCGCCTGCCTGTGCATCGCCGCGCTGTTCGCGTACGCGGTGGCGCAGAGCAGGCGCGCGATTGTCGTCGTATTCGCCATCGCCTTGCTCTTCGTCGACCTGCACGCGCGCGTCTACGGCAAGTCTGCGCCGGGCGATCCGGCGGGAGCGGTGCCGTCGGCCGCTGGACGGCTGCTCGAGCTGCCCGTCTTCGATCCCGGCGTCCACTACGGCAGCGTCTACCTCTGGTACGACACGACGGCCCAACGCCAACGGCCCGGCGGCTACTCGACGACCGCCCCGAAGCCGGCGAAGGCGGTCGCCGATCGCCTCCAGAGGCTGAACTGCGGTGACTGGAGCGGCGACATGGCGCGCGAGCTCGAGCGTCTCGGCGTCGGGTCGATCGCGCTGCATCGTGGGCTCTACGACCACAACCCGGCCGTGCCGAGCACCGGCTGGTTCGCCTCACGCGCGCTGCTGGAGCACGGCTGGAAGGTGCAGCGAACCGCCGGGCCCGTGTGGCTCTTCGAGCGCGGGGGCAGCGGCATCGGGCTGGCGCGTGTCGAGCCCGCACGCAGGCGGCCTGTCTTCTGCCAGGGCTGGTTCGCGGACACTCCGGGCGTGGGCCGATACATGAGCGAGACCCACGCGCCGTTCTGGATCTACGGCTTCGGGAGGCTTCGACTCGAGTTCGCGTCCTCCCCGCTGAGACCACGCGTTACGATCGACGGCCGCCCCGGTAGCGAGCTCAAGCCCAAGGGCTGGCACCTCGTCACCGTCGACGTCGACCGATTGGTAACCGTAGAAGGACAGAGACGGAAGGTCGGGCTGAGGCTGGTCCGGGTCGCTACATCCCCATAGCGTGATACCCGGAGTCCACATACAACGTCGTCCCCGTGACATTCCTCGCGTCGTCGGAAAGGAGATACGCGGCAGCGGCGCCGACGTCGTCGGCATCGACGTGCCGGTGTAGCGGCGAACGCTCCTCCACTATCGCCTCCATCGTCGGGAAGCCGGCGATCGAGCGTGCGGCGAGCGTGCGCACGGGACCGGCTGAGATCGCGTTGACGCGGATGTTCTTCTGGCCGAGGTCCCATGCGAGATAGCGAACAGATGCATCGAGTGTCGCCTTCGCAACGCCCATCACGTTGTAGTGGGGAACGGCGCGCTCGCCTCCGAGATACGTCATCGTGAGGATCGAGCCGCCGCCGCGCGCCTCCATCAGCGGCTCCGCGGCACGCGCACACGAGACGAGCGAGTACGCACTCACGTCGAGGGCCATCCAGAAGCGATCGCGCGGTGTGTCGGTGAAGCGGCCTTCGAGATCCTCCGCCGCTGCGAACGCAACGGAATGCACCACGAGGTCGAGCCCACCTTCGAATGCCTCGCCGACTTCGCGGAAAACCCGTGCAACGTCCTCGTCGGAACGCACATCGCATTCGGTCACGAGCGGGCTCGAGATCGACTCCGCGAGCTCGCGGACGCTCTTCTCGATCCGCTCGCCTTGGTACGTGAACGCGAGCTCGCCGCCGGCCTCCGCGAGCCGCTTCGCGATCGCCCAGGCGATCGACCTCTTGTTCGCCACCCCAAGAACCAAACCACGCTTGCCTTCGTACGCTCCAGTCATTGCGCGAGCATAAATTGCTCCTTCGTTCGAAGCGGCGGTTCGTGCTGCAGCCAAGTCGGTGGATTGGCCGGCCGCGCGAGCGAAGCTCGCACGGCCTCTGTGCGGCGCCGCAAGACGGCGCCTTAGGCCTTCGGCTAGATTGCGCTCCCTTGCGCCGTTTCGTGGGTCTCCTTGCGGTTGCGGCGGTGCTCGCGTCGACAGGGACGGCCGGCGCTTCCCTGGTTCACATCGATCGCACCTTCGGCGACCTGACCGTCCCGCGCGTTCGAACCGGAACGCTGACGATCCCCGCGAACCAGGCCTCCGGCCGCATTCGGGTGATAGTGGGCCTGCAGCTTGCCCCGCTCGCGGCCGCATACGGCCGGGGCCTCACCGGCATCGGGTCTGCACACCGGCTCGACGTCGCGAGCGTGACCTCGCAGATCTATCTCACCCGCATCGCAACGGCGCAGCGCACTGCGGCGGCCCGGCTGCTCCGAGCAATCCCGACGGCGCGAATCGGCCGGCGCTTCCAGGTGGTGCTCGACGGATTCGTCGTCACGCTGCCGGTGACGAGTCTGCCCAGCCTCGCCCGCCTCGGGTTCGTGCGGAAGGTCTACCCCAGTGTCCGCTACCACCTTGCCACCGACACGAGCCCGTCCTTGATCGGAGCCACCGAGCTGCAGACGCTCACCGGTGTGAAGGGCGACGGGATCAAGATCGGCATCGTCGACGACGGCGTCGACGGCACGAATCCGTTTCTGAATCCAGCCGGTTACTCCTATCCGGCAGGCTTCCCGAAG
>JBBWZE010000353.1:0-7922 GCA_039648845.1 Actinomycetota bacterium
TGTGCAGGATCATGATCGAGTCCGAGTTGTTCAGCCCGGCGCGCTGGTCTGTGTTCTCGTGATCCCGGCCGAGCAACAGCATCGTCGTCGGGTTCGACAGCATGAGGCCGTTCTGCTTCGCGAGCACAGGGAGGACGGACTGATCGAGGCGGGCGTTGGCCTTGTCGACCCCGCCGCGGAAGGACAGGTAGCCCGCGATTCCCCAGACCACTGCGAACACGAGCAGGACGATCAGGCCAAGGCCGAAGCGCCGTTTCCAGCTCCAGCGACGACGAGGTCGGCGAATCTTCGGCTCCCGCGGGGCGCGTCCGTTCCGATCCGGCCGCGCCTGCTGCGGTCGCTCCAGCGGGACCTTGCCCTTGACACGACCGCCCCGGTAGACCCGGTAGGGCTTCTCTTCCGTCGGCATCGAGCCACTAGGGTAACTTCAGGGCAAGATCGCGCGACAGTACGCGCGCCTTGCCTCCAGCGCCCCCTTTTCGCGCCCGTCAGTTGGTCGAGGGGCACTCCGTCGGCTGGGGCTGGTCGACTCTGATTCCCGCGTTCGGAGTCCCCGGCGGGAGCACGTAGAGCGTGTCCACGATGAAGGGGACCGTTCCCTCGTTTCGGACGACGTGACGCTCGGTCGGCATCTGAGCAAAGCCTGCTCCGGCGGAAAGCTTCGTGGCTGTGCAACCCGAGCCGACGACGCGATACAGCGTGCCCTCGCCCTGGACAACGGCGACGAAGGTCGCGCCTGGGTGCGTATGCCAACCAGACGATCCCCCCGGCTCGACCCTTGCCTGCTGGAACGCCGTGTCGCATGGGCTCGACGGTGTGCACGTGATGGCTCTCAGAACGGAGTCGACCTTGAGCTTGACCGTCTTCCTGACAACACCGCTTTTCGTCTTGATGCTGACCTTGCGGTTGACCGTGATCTGGGTCGGCGTTCCGAAGGTGAAGTTCTCGCCGAAGATGCCCCGAGCGAGGATCGTTGTCGAAAATCCTACGCCCGGGGTCGCAGAGGCCGTCCCGGCGGAGAAGACCCTGTCTGCCGCCAGTCCTGCCGCCGCTAAGGCGACTACGACGAGCGCAACTGAGCTGAGCGGTGGCTTCATCGAGACGACCCCTCCTGTCGCTAGGCGTGGATCCCGATTGTCTCAACCGCTGTCCCTCGCTACAAGGTTGCGCGGGGCGGACGACGTTCAATGTTTCGCGGCGATAGAGTCCCTGGGACGGATCGCTACGTGGCTGACGTTGGCTCGGATGTGCTCGTTGCAATTCGGCAAGGTCCGAGGGAAAGGCTCTGGGAGGAGACACGATGAACCAATTGCTGTCGGGGATCCTTGAGGAGAAGGGCCACGATGTGCTCCAGATCGACGCCGACGCCTCGGTGTTCGAGGCGGTGAAGAGGATGGTCGAGGCGAATGTGGGGTCGCTGCTCGTGACGGAGAACGGCGAGATCACGGGCATCGTCGCCGAGCGGGATTACCTCCGTCGCGCCGCCCTCGAAGGACGCCCGGACAAGGAAACCGCGGTTCGCGAGATCATGTCGTCGCCTCTGCTCGTGGCCACGCCGGAGACGACAGTCGACGAGTGCATGGCGCTGATGACCGACAGGCGGATTCGCCACGTTCCTGTGGTCGACGGCGGCCAGGTGGTGGGGATCGTGTCGATCGGGGACGTTGTGAGGTTCAAATCGAAGCAGCAGAGCTTCGAGATCCAGTTCCTACACGAGTACATCACCGCAAGCTGACGTCTTGCGAGGGGTATTGAGACTGTCGCCGAACTAGGGAGCCGGGTCGCCGAACTAGGGAACCGGCGTACTGGCTCGGAGAGAGCAAAACCAAGGAGGGCGGCACTCCAATGCGGTCGTTTGTCAAGGCTTCCTCACGTGGCCGGCGCGGGCTCGGGCGCTTGGCCATCCTCTGCCTGCTGGCCGGCGCGGGGCTCGCCCTGTCACCTACAGCATCGGCGTCGTCGATGGTGTCTGTCGGTCCGCTGACGTCGATCATCATCACCCCCGACCTGAACTGCAACGTGCTCCATACGGGAGACACCTTGCCCGAGTGGTACCAGGGCACGGCGTGCGGCACGCTTGCCGTCGACCAGTCGAGCGCAACGCTCTACGGCCCCCTGAGCATTCCTGCCGGAGGTGCCGCGGTTCCAAGGACGGCGTTCACCCCGATCAGCCAGGTGGGCCCGACCGGGACCGGCACGAGCCTTGACCCGTTGAAGATCGTGACGGTCGTCGGCCTTGGCATCAGCGGGCTGACGATCACCCAGACGGACTCGTACATCGTCGGCCAGGAGTCGTACCGCACCGACGTGGAGATCTCGAACACGAATCTCACCTCTCGGTCCATCCGGCTGTACGCGGCTGGGGACTGCTATTTGCAGGACTCGGATGACGGTTACGGGCGTGTCGACGGTAGTGCGATCGCGTGCACGGCAACGTCGAATCCAGGCAGCCGGATCGAGCAGCTGTTCCCGCTCACTTCCGGCAGCAGCTACATGGAGGACAGCTACGGCACGGTGTGGGCGCAAATCGGTGCGCAAGCGGCGGGGCCGAACACCTGCATTTGCGCCACGCTCGAGGACAACGGGATCCTGCTCAGCTGGGACGTGACCGTCCCCGGTGGCGGCTCGACCACCGTTTCCCACCTGACGACGTTCTCGCCGCTTGGTTTCGCCCCGCTGTCGACGACCAAGACCGCCGACTCGTCCACCGTTGCTGCCGGCGGGTCCGACGGCTACACGATCACGATCCACAATCCGAACGCGTCCGCGGTGGTCGTGAGCTCCGTGACGGACACGCTCCCGGCCGGGTTCGCGTACGTCGCGAGCTCGACAACCGGGGCGACCACGGCAGATCCGACGATCTCGGGTCAGACTCTGACCTGGAACGGCTCGTTCAGCGCGCCCGCGGGCGGAGACGTCACCTTGCATTTCGACGTTACGGCGTCGAGCACGCCCGGGACCTACTTCAACAACGCGGCCGGGGACGCAGGCGCGGTGACGGTCGTGGCGACCGGCGACACCGCTCCGATCACTGTCGAAGCAGGCGACGAGCCCATCACCGCAAGCGGGACGACCTTCGGTGCAACGGAGGGGGCGAGCTTCAGCGGCGCCGTCGCCACCTTCACCGACCCGGACACCGCGGCAACCGCGAGCGAGTACGCGGCCACGATCGACTGGGGCGACGGCTCGGCGACGTCGGCCGGGACGATCAGCGGCTCAGCGGGCAGCTTCAGCGTCACGGATACACACACGTATACGGAGGAAGGGTCGTATCCCGTGACCGTGACGATCACGGACGTCGCCGATACGGGCAACACCGACACGGCGAACTCGACGGGGACCGTCGCGGACGCCGCGCTCCACGCGGGGACGTTGACGGTGCCGTCCTCGACCTCCCTCGGGGTCACTGCGAACGCCTCCTTCAGCTTCACCGACGACAACACAGGGGCGCCGGCGAGCGACTTCACAGCGACGATCGACTGGGGCGACGGCTCCAGCACGGCCGGCGTCGTCAGCGGGTCGGGCGGCAGCTACGCCGCCAGCGGTAGCCACACCTACGCCGCGGCCGGCCCGTACACCATCACCGTGACCGTCGTCGACGAGGGCGGCAGCACGACCGGCGCTGCCGC
This sequence comes from Actinomycetota bacterium, assembly GCA_039648845.1. Taxonomy (GTDB): domain Bacteria; phylum Actinomycetota; class Thermoleophilia; order Gaiellales; family Gaiellaceae; genus 3-1-20CM-4-69-9. The sequence goes on from JBBWZE010000353.1 coordinate 3,630, forward strand.
TCCAATTTCAGTCGTGGCACCACCGTTGGTGCCTGCTCTCTCGGCGGGATACTGGAAGAACCATCAGGCGCACGCGCTGTCGCTGCTCTCGATCACGCTCGGCACCTACACGGTGGCCACGTTCGCGGACGCTACGGCTGTGTTCGCCAACATGAACTGCGGCAGGTCGTCGGCGAACGACGCGGGCGGCTGCCTGGCCGGGCAGCTCCTGGCGGCGAAGCTGAACGCGAAGAACGGTGCAAGTACCTGCATCGCTTCGACGATCGCAAGCGCCGACGCGTTCCTGATCTCGATCGGCTACACAGGACCGAACGCCACCTACATCCTGACGGCGGCACAGCGGGCGCAGGCGATCCAGCTGAAGGATGTGCTCGACACGTACAACAACGGGCGCGGTTGCTAGTTTCGTCGTAGGGCCCTGCCTTGAACGAAGAACGCGTCATCGGCGTCGACATCGGCGGCACCAAAATCCTGGCTGGGGTCGTCGACCGGCAGGGGCATGTGGAGCACCGCCGCGAGCATCCGACCCCGACCGCCTCCGAGGACGAGTTCCTGGCGGGCCTGGAGGCCGCGGTCGAAGAGCTCCTGGGGGACGAGATCGCGGCGATCGGGTTCGGGATCCCGTCTCCGATCGACCAGCGTACGGGCCGTGCCCTTCAGGCCGTGAACCTCCCGCTGACGGACATCGACTTCCGCGACAGGATGAAGGAGCGCTTTGGCCTGCCGGTCGGGATCGAGAACGATGCGAATGCGGCGACGTATGCGGAGTTCCGTTTCGGCGCTGCGCGCGACGTCGACTCGATGGTCATGCTCACCCTCGGCACGGGCTGCGGAGGCGGTGCTGTCATAGACGGGCAGCTCTTCCGCGGCTGGGCGGAGTTCGGGCACATCGTGATCGTGTACGACGGCCTCCCTTGCCAAGGGTCGTGCACGGGGCGCGGGCATCTCGAGCCCTACGTCACCGGGGTCGCGGCCGGGAAGCTCGCCGCCGAGGAGTTCGGGCCCGCGGTCGACGCGCATCGGCTCGTCCGGCTGGCGAACGAAGGAGAACCCCGTGCGATCGAGATTCTCGACGGCATCGGCCGTCACCTCGGCGCCGGCATCGGCAGCCTCGTGAACATCTTCAACCCGGACCTGGTCGTCATCGGCGGCGGCTTCGCTGCCGCGGGCGACTTCGTACTCGACCCCGCGCGCGAAATCCTGCGCCGTGAAGCGCTCGCGCGAGCGGGTTATCGAGTGCCGATCGTGCGCGCAGAGCTCGGCACCGCCGCAGGCCTGATCGGCGCCGGCCTCGTCGCGTTCGACGCAGTCGGGTAGCACCGTGCCGCTCGCCGTCTGCGCGACGCCGATCGGAAACCTCGACGACGTCACGCTGCGCCTCCTCGACGAGCTCCGCGCCGCCGACGTCATCCTCTGCGAGGACACTCGGCATACCCGCGTGCTGCTCGACCGGCACGCGATTTCCGGCGTGAAGCTCCTCTCGTACCACGAGCACAACGAGGCCAAGCGGACTGCGGAGCTGCTTCCGCGGCTCCTGGCCGGCGACCGCGTCGCTCTCGTCAGCGACGCGGGTATGCCCGGGATCAGCGATCCCGGCGCGCGCTTGCTTGGAGCCGCCCTCGAGCATGGTGTGCCGGTGACGGTTCTCCCGGGCCCATCGGCCGTCGACACGGCGCTCGTCGCCGGCGGGTTCGCGGCCGACCGCTACCAGTTCGTCGGCTTCCTGCCCCGGGGCGCCGGCGCGTTGACGGCTCTGTGGGCGGAGCTCGCAGGCTGGGCATATCCCGTCGTTGCGTTCGAGTCGCCGCAGCGGTTGCCCACGTCGCTTCGTTCGCTCGCCGCCGCGCTGCCGGAGCGGGAGGTGGCTGTCTGCCGTGAGCTGACGAAGAAGTTCGAGGAGGTGGTGCGTGGATCGGCCGCGGAAGTGTCCGCGAGGTTCGCGGAGCCGCCGAAGGGCGAGATCACGCTCGTGCTCGGGCCGGGCGAGGAGGAACGGGATCTATCCGGCGCACTCGACGCGGTCGCGGAGCTGGTCGCCGCCGGAGCCCCTCGCCGGCTGGCTGCCGATGTCGTGTCGCGGCTGACCGGCGCGTCCCGCAACGAGCTCTACCGCCGTACTTTGTAGCCAGTATTGACAACAAGGAGCCGACCTTGCTACGGTCGGGTTGTTCTCAAAACTGGCAACAAGGAGGGAACTGTGCGTCGACTTGCGGTCCTGATCATCTGCGCGTGTGCGCTCCCCGTCACCGATGCGCGCGCGTGGACGTGGCCCGTCGACGGTCCGCTGCTGCGGCCGTTTGTGTTCGACCATGCGCATCCCTACGCAGGCGGCCAGCATCGCGGCGTCGATCTCGGCGCCCCGAGCGGCAGCCCTGTGCGCGCCCCGGCGGAGGGACTGGTCTCGTTCGCGGGGACGGTGCCGACCGGCGGCAAGACGGTGTCGATCGAGACGCCGTTCGGCTACACCGCCACGCTCGTGCACCTCGGGTCGATCGCGGTCGTGCGCGGTGCGGTCGTGGCGGAAGGCTCGGTCGTCGGGACGGTCGGGCCGAGCGGCGTGGTCGATTTGACGGAGCCTTACGTCTACTTCGGCACGCGCACGACGAGCGATCCGCAGGGGTATGTCGATCCGCTGACCTTGTTGCCTACGCGCGTTGCCGGCCCCGGCGACTCTGGCGGGAGTGCTCCTGCGCCCGGCACTGCGTCCGCAGTGGAGGCGGCTCCGCATCCCACGCTCGAGGCTTCAGAAGCAGCGCCCGAGTCGACGGTTAGCCCGACGCCGGCAAGCGAGCCGAGCAGCAATTCGCAGCGAAGCACGCCCGAGAGCCCGGCAGTGTCTCCTGCGTCGTCGGCGGCGGCGGCGGTGAGGCCGTCGATCGCGAGCGGCAACGCTCCGATGATTCGAACAGAGCGCTCGCCGGTTGCTTCCGATGTGGTTGCCTCCGAGTCGGTGACGGCGACGGAGCAGGCGCGCGCGCGTAAGGGCTCGCGCGCGGGGAGCGCAGCGGCGACGCCACCGGCTAAGGTGGAGTTGCATCGCGCTCGGGCTTCGGTTCGCGACGGACGCGCGATTCACCCACAACAGTCGGAACGGCAGGCGGTGGGCTCGCGGCGGGCGGGAATCTCTCGGACGTCGTCCGGTTCGGCCGGCCGAAGCTGGCAACTCCCGGCAGGTCTCGCAGTTGTCGCGATGGCGGCTCTGCTCGCGTTGCGGTGTCGACTGCGCCGGAAGCCACTCGACACGCTCCCTATCATGGATTCAGGTGAACAGCTTCTACATCACGACACCGATCTACTACGTCAACTCGACGCCTCATATCGGCCACGCGTACACCACGATCGTGGCCGACATCCTCGCGCGCCATCACAAGCAGCGCGGCGACGAGACGTTCTTCCTGACCGGGACAGACGAGCACGGCTCCAAGGTCTCCCGGGTGGCGGAGGAACAGGGGCTCGACCCGAAGACGTACGTCGACCAGATCGCCGAAGCCTGGAAAGAGCTGCCTAGGCGGGTCGATGCAGACTACGACTTCTTCATTCGTACGACGGACGAGGGTCACAAACGATTTGTCCAGGAGTTCATCCAGCGGATCTACGACAACGGCTACATCTACCAGGACGTCTACTCCGGTCTTTACTGCATCGGCTGTGAAGAGTTCAAGACGGAGGCCGAGCTGGTCGACGGGAAGTGCCCGATTCACGGCACGGTGCCGGAGCGAATCGAGGAGACGAACTACTTCTTCAAGCTGTCCGCCTTTCAGCAGCCTTTGCTCGACCTTTATGACGCGCGACCGGACTTCGTCCTGCCGACCTTCCGCTACAACGAGGCGCGCTCCTTCATCGAGGGCGGCCTGCACGACTTCAGCCTCAGCCGGGCCGGCCAGCGCTGGGGAGTCCCGGTCCCGTGGGACGAGAGCCAGGTCGTCTACGTATGGGTCGACGCGCTCATCAACTATCTGAGCGCGCTCACCTACGCACGAGAAGGCGAGGATCTTCGCGAAAAGTTCTGGCCCGAGGTACGCCACCTCCTGGCTAAGGACATCCTCCGCTTCCACTGTGTGTTCTGGCCCGCTCTGCTCCTGGCCGCGGGCTACGACGTGCCGAAGCAGCTGTTCGTGCACGGCTACCTGCTGCTCGACGACCAGAAGATCTCGAAGTCCGTGGGCAACGTGATCGACCCGCTCGATCTCGTCGACGTGTACGGCAGCGACGCGGTCCGGTTCTGGGCGGTGCGTGCCGTTTCGTTCGGACAGGACGGAAACGTGACGCTCGAGAGCCTCCACGAGCGGTACG
>JBBWZE010000014.1:0-10195 GCA_039648845.1 Actinomycetota bacterium
GCCGCGCGGGCAGTCTCTGCCACGAACTCCAGCATCCGCTTCGTCTCGTCGGCCGGGAATTCGCCAATCTCGCGGAAGCTCGGGACGTGACGCTCGGGCAGGACGAGCAGGTGCGTATCGGCCCTCGGGTTGATGTCGCGGATCGCGACGAACCCGTCCGTCTTCGCAACATGGTCGCCCTCTTGGACGAGCTTGCAGAAGAGGCAGTGCTCAGGCAGCGAGAATCCCCTCCTCGGAGACGCTCGCTCCGTGGACGCGGACGAGCTCGCCGACGGGTGCATCGACGAGCCACGGCGAGTAGTCGTCCCCGTAGCCTCGGCCGGGGCGATCAACGAGGACGACGTCATCTGCGCCGATCTTCTCACGCCAGCGCGTGAGACACGCCGCTTCCGACGCCGCACGCAGCCTCGCGCTTCGATCCTTTTTCAGGTCGGGCGGGACGGTGTCCTCTCCCGCGGTGACCGTGCCCGGTCGCGGCGAGTAGGGGAAGACGTGGACTTTTGTGATGCCGGCCGCCTCGACGACCGCGAGCGTGTTCCGAAACGCGCGCTCCGTCTCGGTCGGAAAGCCGACGATCGCATCTGTCGTCAGGTTGAAGTCGCCGAGCGGCGCGACCCGGCGGAGGAAGGTGGCAGTGGTGTAGCGGCGCGCCATGTCCCGAAGCACGCCGTCGTCGCCCGATTGGAGTGGGACGTGCAGATGCCGACCGACAGTCGGGGTATCGCGCAGCGCCGACACGAGCTCGTCGTCGACATGGTTGATCTCGATCGACGACAGGCGCAAACGCTCGAGGCCGGAAACGGCGCCGACTTCGCGCACCAGTCGCGGCAGTGCATAGCCGGCCGTGCGGTCCCGGTAGCAGCCGAGATTGATCCCGGTGAGGACGATCTCCTTGTGCCCGTGCGCGATGCGCCGCCGAACCTCGTCCAGCACCGCAGTCGCGGGGCGGCTACGCGATCCTCCACGGACGAGCGGGATCACGCAGAAGTTGCAGGAGAAGCTACAGCCGTCCTGGACCTTTACGAACGCGCGCACGCGGTCGAGACGAGCATCCGCCTGAACGCACCCGATCGCGCCGACGTCTCCGGCCACGAACGCCGGTGTCTCCTCGCTCGGCCTGGCGACCACGGTCACGTTCGCGGGCAGGCCCGAAAAGGCGTCGCCGGCGAGATTCGCGGCGCAGCCGGTCACGTAAACCCGGCCGTGCGTGCGTGCCGCGCGCGCTGCAGCTTGACGCGATTTCCGGACGGCCTCGTGGGTGACGCAGCAGGTGTTGACGACCGCCACGTCGCCGCCACTGGCGATGTCTTGTTCGAGATGACCGTCCGCGAGCAGGCGCTCACGGACTTCCTGGGCATCGGTGTGCGAGACCTTGCAGCCGAGGAAGCGAACCGAGAACGTCGTCACGGCCCGGATGCTAACTGGCTCGAGAGGCCGGCTTTCACGCCGTCTCGTAATGATCCGCGGCCCAGCCGGCGCGCGTTATGCGACGCAGATGCCTGAAGCCGCGAAGCGTCGCTTCGTCGGTGGGCAGGTAGCCCGACGTCAAGAGAGTCCTCGAACGCAAACGAGGCGCGAGCGCCTCCACGGACGCGCGCGTGATGTTCGCGAGCGCAACCGCTGCGGCGGGAGCATCTTCATCGAGCACGTTCGACCGGCGTGCGTCGACCTGGACGTCGTTCGCCGCGGCATTGGCAATCGTTGCCGCCACGGCATTCTCGTCGGCATCGAGGGCGATCACCGGCGCAAAGCCGAGCTTGGCGGCGACGATCGACAACACGCCCGAGCCACTGCCGAAGTCGACGAGGCTCGCCGGCTCGAGCTCGAGCAACAACTCGACGCACAGCTGCGTCGTCGGATGGGCGCCGGTGCCGAAGGCGCGACCGGGGTCGATCACGATCGCGGTCGTGTCGGCGGGCGGGTCGTGCCAAGGAGGGCCGATCCAGAGCGGCCCGACGCGGACGGGCTGGTGAAACGCTTTCCACCGGTCGCGCCAATCGGCAGCGATGTCCTGGCCTCGTACCCCTCCGAAGACGTGCCAGAGACGTTCCTCGCCACCGGCATCGGTATAGGCCACGAGCTCGATCCCGTCAGGCCTGTCTACTTCTTCGAAGCCCTGAGGGAAGAGCTCGAGCATCTGTGCACGCGCTTCCTCTGCGCGCTCGACGGGGACGGCAACCGAGACCCGCCGGATCGCGTTCAGCGGAACGCGCTCTTCAGCTTGTCGAAGAACCCCTCACCGGTCTCGTACGTTGCGTCCGTCGACAGGCTGTCGAACTCCTCCAGCAGCCGACGCTGCTCCTCCGACAGCTGCCGCGGCACGGCGACGCGGACGAACACGCGCTGATTGCCGCGACCGAACCCCTGCAGAACCGGCAGCCCGCGTCCACGCAGGACTCGCACGTCATCGGGCTGCGTCCCGGGCTCGAACGTCAACTCCGCGTCGCCGTCGAGCGTCGGCACGGACACCGTGGCCCCGAGAGCGGCCTGCGTGAACGTGAGGTCGACCGTGGTATAGACGTCGTTGCCTTCGCGTACGAAACGTTCGTCGTGGAGAACGTGCACCTCGACGTACGCGTCGCCGGCTCGGCCTCCCAGCGTCCCCCTATGACCTTCGCCGCTCAACCTGATCCGCTGCCCGTCGTGGATGCCCGGGGGTATCTCGACCTCGATGTTGCGCTCCTCGAGCACGCGGCCCGCGCCGTGGCATTCCGTGCACGGCTGCTCGATGAGCTGCCCGGAGCCGTTGCAGGTCGGACACGTCCCGGCGCGCACGAACTCGCCGAAGACGCTGCGCGAGACCTGGCGCACACGGCCGTTGCCCCCACAGGTCGGACAGGAGCGGATCTCCGTCTCCGGCTCCGCGCCGTCACCTCCGCAACGCTTGCACGGAACCGCGACCCCGAAGGGCACGTCACGCTTCGTGCCGGTCGCCACCTCGGCGAGGTCGATCTCGACGCGGGCGGCGATGTCGGCTCCGCGAGCGCGCGCGCGCCCTCCCCCACCGAACAGGTCGTCGCCGAAGAACGCGGAGAACAGATCCGAGAGGCTGCCGAGGTCGAAGGCCGTCGGCTGGAAGCCGCCGCTGCGCAGACCCGCATGGCCGAAGCGGTCGTAGAGCTCCCGCCGCTCGGTGTTGGAGAGAACCTCGTAGGCCTCGACGACCTCGCGGAACCGGTGGTCGGCGTCCGGCTCCTTCGACACGTCGGGGTGCAGCTCGCGGGCGAGGCCCCGGAACGCGCGCTTGATCTCGTCCGCGTTCGCCGTTCGCGACACGCCGAGAAGCTCGTAGTAGTCGCGCTCAGTCGTCGCCATCGCCGAGACTTAGCGTAGCGACGGCCTCAGTTGTCCTCGTAGACGTCCTCGACGAAGCGCGAGAGCTCCTGCGCGGCACCTCGAACCGAGCGGATCGCCTTGTCGTAGTCCATCCGCGCCGGCCCGAGCAAGCCGACGGCCCCGAGCGCGCGGGTCGTGAGCCCGTAGGTCGCCCCCACCAGTGCCGCGTCCTGGAACGCCGGGTGGTCGAGGTCGCCGCCCATCCGGACGAACGCGCGGCGCGGGTCGAGCGCTTCGCCGAGAATCTCGAGCAGCGCGGCGCGGCGCTCCAGCGTCACCAACACGTGTCGGTAGAGGCCGAGATCGTCTTCCCGACCAGAGTCGAGGAGGCCTGCCGCGCCGCCCACGAAGAGCCGCTGCTCGGCCTGGAGCAAATCGGTGAAAGCAGGCCGCAACGCGGCGAGAAATTCGCGTTCGGCTCCCGAGAGGCTGGGGTCTTCGAACTCGCGGCGGAGCCGGCTCGTCCCGAGCTGAAGGCCGGCGACCCGCTCGTTCAGGTACTCACCGGCCCACTTGGCGAGACCCGGATCGACAGCCCGGTCGAAGGTGACGACCCGTTTGGCAACTCCGCCGGTCGAGGTGATGACGACCGCCATCACCGTGCGCGGATTGAGGAGCAGAACCTCGACGTGGCGCACCGTCGTCGTCTCGAGCGGCGGCGCGGACACGAGCGCGAGCTGACTGGTTACACGCGAGAGCATCTCCGTGGTCGCCTCGAGAGCCGAGTCGATCTCACGGCGCAACTCGGACAGATCGAGCGGAAACGAGCCGGGGCGCGCGTCCTGGTGAGCCAGCAGCTCGTCTGCGTGGAGCCGGTAGCCCTGCTCGGTCGGAACCCGGCCGGCCGAGGTGTGCGGATGCGTGAGCAGGCCTCGCGCCTCCAGCTCAGAGAGGTCAGTGCGGACAGTCGAGGGCGAGATCTCCAAGGCGCCGCGCTCCACGAGGTGCCTCGAGCCGACGGGTTGGCCGGTGGCGACGTATTCCTCGATCACGAGCGCGAGCAGGGCGCGCTGCCGCGCGGAGAGGGTTGCCGCTTGATCAGCTGCCATTTGCAGGAATTTTAGCGGCGGCTCAGGCGAGCAGGTCCGCCGTGACCCCACCGCCCAGGAATCTGCCGCGCGAAGTGAGCGCAAGCGTCTGCCGCGCGGCGTCGCTTCGCACGAGCCCGAGGAGCTCGAGACGCGAGACGGCACTGGCGTCGACGACCGCCGCGAGCTCGCCCAGGACGAGTGGCTCGTCCAGGCGGAGGCCGAGCATCACACGTTCTCGCCGGCGCACGTCGTGGGAGAGCGGCTCGAGCTCTCGTTCGGGCGCGACCCCACGCTCCAGCGCCTCCATGTAGCCGGCCAGGCGAGGCGTGTTCCGCCAGCGGCGCCCGCCGATTGTGGAGACCGCGCCCACGCCGAGCGCGAGATAGTCGCGGCCGAGCCAGTAGGCGAGGTTGTGCCGAGAGCGAAGATCACGCTGCGAAGCGCGACAGAAGTTGGCGGTCTCGTACCACCGATAGCCGGCGCCGGTCAGCCGCTCGACGACCAGTTCGAAGTACGACTCCATTGCGTCCGCCTGCCGCTCGAGCTCGGCGCCGTGCGAGTGGGTGAAGCGCGTTCCGGGCTTCGCCTCGAGCTCGTAACACGACAGGTGCTCGGGCTCGAGCTCGAGGGCGTCGGCGAGGTCGGCAGCGAGATCGGAGGGGGCCTGGCCTGGAATCCCGTAGATGAGGTCGAACGAGATGTTGTCAAATCCGGCATCACGAAGATGGTAGAAGGCACGCCGGACGGTGTCTGGCTGGACAACACGGTCGAGGACCTCCAACAGGTGTGGCCGGAAGCTCTGCACGCCAAGCGAGATTCGATTCACCCCCTGCGCGTGGAGCATGCGGGCAAGCTCCTGCGTCACCGTCTCGGGATTCGCCTCGACCGTCACCTCGCCCGCGGGCGGCAGCGACACCAGCAGCCGCTCCAACGCGGCAGGCTCCGTGAACGTCGGCGTACCCCCGCCGAGAAAGACCGTTTCCACGTGTGGCGCAAGCACGCCGACCTCGAGCTCGAGCTCGGCGAGCAGCGCCTCGACGTAATCGGCGTGTTGCGAGCGCCGCCCAACCGCGGTGACGAAATCGCAGTAACCGCAGCGATGCGCACAGAAGGGAAGATGCACGTAGAGATGCCGGGCGCCGACCGTCACGACTTCTTCTCGCTGTCGAGGTTGAGCACCGCGAGGAACGCCTCCTGGGGCACCTCGACCATTCCGACCTGCTTCATGCGTTTCTTTCCGGCCTTCTGGCGCTCCAGCAGCTTCCGCTTGCGCGAGATGTCACCGCCGTAACACTTCGCGAGCACGTCCTTGCGTCTGGCCTTTACGGTCTCGCGCGCGATCACGCGAGCGCCGATCGCCGCCTGGATGGCGACGTCGAAATGCTGGCGCGGGATCTCTTCGCGCAACCGCTCGACGAGCGCTCGCCCGCGGTCGTAGGCGGAGTCGCGGTGGATGACCAGCGAGAGCGCATCAACGGACTCGCCGCCGACGAGCACATCCACGCGCACGAGCTTGCCGGGGCGGAAGCCGATCACGTCGTAGTCGAAGCTCGCATACCCGCGCGTGCGCGACTTCAGCTGGTCGTAGTAGTCGAGCACGATCTCTGCGAGCGGGAGCTCATAGGTCAGGTGGACACGCTGCTCGGAGAGATATTCCATGTGATCGAAGCTTCCGCGCCGGTCGTTGTTCAGCTCCATGACCGCGCCGACGTACTCCTTCGGGACCATGATCGAGGCCTTGATGTACGGCTCCTCCACCTCCTCGACTTCGTTCGGCATGTCGGACGGCGTGTGGACCTCTTTCCACTCGCCGTTCGGAGGCTTCACGCGATAGGCAACGTTTGGCGCGGTGACGATCAGGTCGAGATCGAACTCGCGCTCGAGTCGCTCACGAACGATCTCCATGTGCAGGAGCCCGAGAAAGCCACAGCGGAAGCCGAAGCCGAGCGCCTGTGATGTCTCGGGCTCGTAGAACAGCGCCGCGTCGTTCAGTTTCAGCCGCTCGAGCGCGTCCCGCAATTCCGGATAAGCATCCGAGTCCGTCGGGAAGAGCCCGGAGAACACCATCGGCTTGACTTCCTTGTAGCCGGGCAGCGGAGCGGTGGCCGCCCGCCGCTCCGACGTGATCGTGTCGCCCACGCGCAGGCGCGAGACATCTTTCAGGCCGGTGATGACGTAACCCACTTCGCCCGCCTCGAGGGTGGTCGCCGGGCTGCGGGTGGGCGAGAAGAAGCCGAGCTCCTCGGCCTCGAACCTTGTCCCGAGCGCCATCGCACGGAGCGGCTCTCGCGTCGAAAAGCTTCCGTCCACGACGCGGACGAACGCCACCACCCCGCGGTACTGGTCGTACGACGAGTCGAAGATCAGCGCGCGCGCGGGCGCATCGGGATCGCCGGCAGGCGGCGGCACCCGCTCGACGATCGCATCCAGCACGTCCTCCACGCCTTGACCCGTCTTGGCAGAGATCCGCAGGACGTGCTCGGGATCGTCTCCGATCAGATCTGCAATCTCGCGCGCAACCGCGTCGGGATCGGCGGACGGCAGATCGATCTTGTTGACGACGGGGACGATGTCGAGGTTGTTCTCGATTGCGAGGTAGGCGTTGGCGAGGGTCTGCGCCTGCGTTCCCTGTGCGGCGTCGACGACGAGCAGCGCGCCCTCGCAGGCCTGCAGGGAGCGCGACACCTCGTAGGTGAAGTCAACGTGCCCGGGCGTGTCGATCAGGTTGAGCTGGTGCCCCTTCCACTCGACGCGCACCGCCTGGGCCTTGATCGTGATGCCCCGCTCGCGCTCCAGATCCATCGAGTCGAGCACCTGCTCGCGCATGTCGCGGCTCGAGACGGCGTGCGTGAGCTCCAGGATCCGATCGGCCAGCGTCGACTTCCCATGGTCGATGTGGGCGATGATCGAGAAGTTGCGGATGCGGTCTTGGGTCATGTCAGGCGTGCCTTGAAACGGCTCAGCAAAGCTAGCAACGCCCCCAGTTCACGAACCTTGAGCGCGCGACACGAGAGCAGGTAGACACCGACGCCGACCGCCAGTGCGCCTGCGACCGAGACGAGCTGTCCGAGGAATGAACGTCCCAGCGCCTGGTCGAGGCCGTACCAACTGCCATAGGCAGCTCCCGCCAGCACGGCCGAGGCCATGACGATACGCAGCAGGGAGTCCGCGATCTCCCTGAACCCGAGCCGGCCGAGGCGACGTCTCATCAGCACGATCAGCACCACGCTGCCCGCAACGTTCACGAGCGATGTCGCAAGCGGGATGCCCCACGTTCCGAACCGATAGAACGCCGTGTCCAGCACGGCGTTCAGCCCGAGGTTGCCGAGCGCGACCGCCGTCGGGATCCAGTTCGACTGGAGGCTGAAGAAGCCGCGGTTGAGCAGCAGCATCAGTCCGTTGAAGAAGAGACCCGCCGAGAACGCAGCGAGCGCTCCGGCGACCACCGGGGTCTGGAACGGCTCGAAGGCGCCGCGCTGGTAGACCAGCCGCGTAATCGGCTCCGCGAGCAATGCGCTGACGACGCTCGCGGGGATCAGCAGGAAGGCGATCTGCCGCACTCCGAGAGCCAGCGTGTTGCGAAAGCCTGCCTGGTCGCCGCGGGCGGCGAGCCGCGCGAGGGACGGGAAGAGCACAGTGGTGATCGCGACGGAGAAGACCCCTTGCGGGAGCATGTAGAGACGGAACGCCCTGTCGATCGCGGTCGGAGCAAGCTTCGGGTCGATCAGCCTCGACGCGAAGATGGAGTCGACGACCGCGTTGAAGTTGATCAGCCCCAGCCCGAGGGTGACCGGCAGCATCAGCTTGAGCACGCGGGCGACGGCGGGGTCGCGCCAGTCGATCAACACACGCAGGCGCCCGTCGAGACCTCGAAGCCAGGGCATCGGCAAGAGCACCTGAATCACGGTGCCGATGACGATCGAGACCGCGTACACGTAGAGCTTCCCGTCGATCGTGTCGGCTCGAGGGACCCCGATGACGAGCCCGACGATGATCGCGACGTTCCAGAAAACCGGGCTGAGCGCCGGAACCGAGAAGCGCTCGTAGCTGTTGAGGATGCCGACGACGATGCCCGAGACGCCGAGCAACGTGACGATCGGGAAGAGCACGCGCGAGAGCCCGATCGCGAGCTGCCTGTCGCCGCCGGGATCGCCGAACACCCCGATGATCCACGGCGCCACGAGGATGAAGAGCGCCGTCAGCCCGGAGAGGATGAGCAACACGAGCCAGAACAGGCTCGACGCGACGCGCCATGCCCGCCGCTTGTCCCCCTTCTCCAGCAGCTCGGTGAAAACTGGGACGAAGGCGGACTGGACGGCCGCGTCTGCGACCAGGGCACGCACGAGATTCGGCACCTGGAACGCGACGGTGAAGGCATTGATCTTGCCGGCCGCACCGAAGTAGTAGGACGCAACGACCTCGCGGACGAGCCCGAGAATCCGGGACAAGCCGGTGGCGAGCGAGAAGATCGCCGTCGACCTTGCGAGCCGGCGGCCGGAATGCTCGTCCACGCGGCGAGTATAGGTAGGGCGCTGAACGGCGCAGCCCGGCTGCTCGAAGGCCTTTGGTACCATCACCGCGCCCGCGGATTGCGGGCCTTTTAACGCGATGCCAAACATCCAGCAACAGAAGAAGCGCGTTCGCACCGCCGCCCAGCAGCGGTTGGAGAACTTGCGCTACCAGTCGACCGCGAAGACGCTGGCGAAGCGGCTCGCCGCGGCCGTACAGGCCGGCGACAAGGAGCGGATCGACGCCGAGCACCGCGAGCTGGTCCGCTGGCTCGACCGAGCGGCGGCACGGGGCGCTCTCCACCGGAACACCGCGGCCCGTCGCAAGGCGCAGGCCGCGCGCCTCGTTTCTTCGGGCTCCCGCTAGCGGCTAGCCGACTGCGGCGACGGCCTCGCCCGGCCGCGCGATGTCGATCAGCGCGCGCTCGAGCTCGAGGTCGACCGCGAGACGCGATCCGCCCTTGACGGCGTGATCGAGCATCGCCAGGCGGACGACCGCTCCGCGAAGCTCGTCCGGATCATAGTTGCGCGCTTGCGCGTACAGCTTCTCGACGTAGAACGGATGGCGCTTCAGTCGTGCGGCCGCCTCTCGCGCGCTCAGGCCTTGGTCGGCGAGCAGCTGGCAATCTCTAACTCGGCCGACATGAGCGACGAGCAGACCGATCAATGACGGCACGGTGCGAGACACCGGGTCCCCGGAGCGCTCGAGCAACGTCTGGCACGCAGTCAGCACCGCGACGAGGTCACGCCGCCCCCACGCGTCGGTGAGGTCGTAGCCCGGCACCTCGGCGCAACCTGCGGCAAGCTCCTGGACCTCGCGGATGCCGACGGCATCACCCCCGGACCAGGTCGCGAGCTTGTCCACCTCGGACGCGAGCTCTTCAGGGTCCTCGCCCACGATCTCCAAGAGCATGCGAACCGCTTCCGCGTCGACGGCCACGCCGCGTTCGGCGAACTGCTTCGTCACCCACTCGGCAACGCGCCGCTTCGGAACGTCGTAGACGAGCAGGTCCCCGGCCTTCGCGCACGCCTTGCCGAGAGGCGAGTCCTTCTTGAGCTCAGCAGCGACGAGCGCGAGCACCGTCTCGGGAGCAGGGCTGGCGAGGTAGGCCGCGACGGCCTTCACGTCAGCGGCCTTCCAGCGCTCGACCTCCTCCACGACCACGAGCCGCCGGCCACCGCCGAGCAACCCCATCGAGTTGCAAGCCGCGACGGCATCCTCCCCACCGGATTCGTTCGCCGAGAGAAGCTCCACACCCTCCTCGCCGATGCGGTCGCGCAACCGGCGGAGGGCGCGCTGGATCTTCGGCCGATCGCCGC
>JBBWZE010000047.1:0-25343 GCA_039648845.1 Actinomycetota bacterium
CCGTTCGAGATCGTCCTCGAGGAAGTGGTGCGCAAGCTTGCGCCGGTTTGCGCCGAACGTGTTCGTCTCGATCAGTTCCGCGCCGGCATTGATGAAGCTCGCGTGGAGGGAGACGACGGCCTCCGGGGCCCTGAGGTTCGCCTCCTCCGGGCTGCGGAGCCGAGGCACCGCCGCTGAGAGGAGCGCGCCCATCCCCCCGTCGCCGACGATCACGGGCCCACTCTCGAGGCGCTCTAGAAAACGGTTGCGGGTCTGGCTTTGGGCGGACACTTCGCATCTCCTTCCGACTCGCTCGACACATCCACCCGGGCTCGCGCCCGGCCGGGTTTGGCACCTTGCCGCGGAGGCAGGTTGCCGAGGCTTCACAGGGCCGGTTCCCTCAGCCTCTCTCGATGCGGAGCGGGACGTTGCCCGCTTCCGATGCGAAGTATAGGCAGGGTGCCTGTCGAGATCGATGTCCAGAAAACGCAAGAGGGGCCGCCGCCTGGCCCCTCCTGGGTCTCCTATGAAGGAGATCTTCCGAGGTTGCCCCCGCCGCATCGGGGCCTAACTCGGTTATGCCTTCTGACTATCGCGACGAGGGCTCACTTGATCCATCACCCGTTCTCGGTTGACTGGCCCGGTTCACGGAAGATTTCGGCTTTCGGGCAGCGCTAAAGGGGGAAGGATCCGCTGCCGATGCCCGTCTTGACTCCAAGGCCAGGGACTGACGGCAATCACTCCTGCGGCTTGCGGAGTATTGGCGGCGGCGGACGAGGACTCCGCCGCCTCCTTCTTCTTTCTAGGTCTCGTGGACTACTCGACCCTCCATGCCGCCGGCAACCGTGACCACCTGGCCGGTGACATGGCCCGACAGGATGGGGGACGCCAGGACGACGACCTGGTTCGCGATGTCCTCGGGTTGGGCGACCTTGCGCAGTGCCATCGTCCGCGAGATTCGTTGCACCTGTTCCTTCGAGACGTGTCCGCGGGTCATCGGAGACTCGGTCCAACCCGGCGCGACTGCGTTCACGCGTGCGAGCGGGCGCTTGCGCACGACTTCGTTCTTCAGGCTGAGCAGGAGACCGCCGAGGATTGCCGATTTCGCGGCGGCGTAGTCGGCGTGACCCGCCTCGCCGACGATTCCGGCAGTTGAGCCGACGAGGATCAGCGCCCCGTCGCTTTCGAGCTGGCCGAGGAAGCCACGCGCCGTGAGGAAGGTCGCAGTCAGGTTCGCGTCGAGCGTGGCGCGCCAACGTTCGAGCGGTAGCTCCCACACGGGCAGGTCCTGCGAGGGCCACGCGCCCGCGACTGCGGCGCAGACCTCGAGGCGGCCGGCCGCGGCGAACATGTCGTCGACCTCGTCCTCACGGGTCAGGTCGGCGCCGACGACGGCGGCACCACCGCCGAGTTCCGCCGCCAGCTGCTCCGCGCGCTCCCTGCCACGGTGGTAGTGCACGACTACCTCGGCTCCCTCTGCGGCGAAGGCACGTGCGCACGCGGAGCCGATTCCACCTGAGGCTCCTGTCACGAGCACGCGCTTCCCTGCCAATCCCGTTTCCATCTATGGGATTCTCTCGGTTATGCGCGAGCAGATGACTTGGGAGGATCTCGGCACGGCCGTCGACGGCCTCGCGGCGCAGATCCGGGCCGACGGTTTCAGTCCGGACGCCGTGCTTGCGCTCGCCCGCGGTGGCCTGCCCTGCGCCGGCGCACTTGCGTACGCGCTCGGCGTCAAGAACATGGCGACCCTCAACGTCGAGTTCTACACCGGAGTCGACGAGCGGTTGGACGAGCCGCTTCTGCTCCCACCGGTGCCCGATCTTGCTCTGCTTCGTGCCGAACGGTTGCTCGTCGTCGACGACGTCGCCGACACGGGCCGGACGCTGGCGCTGGCGAGCGAATTCTGCGCGCAACATGGTCCTGAGGTACGAACCGCGGTTCTCTACGAGAAGCCGCAGAGTGTCGTCCGCTGCGACTTCGTCTGGCGGCGAACCGACCGCTGGATCAATTTCCCGTGGAGCACGCCCACTCCGGTTGCGGCGGCGCAGGCCGGCTCGTGAAGGTCTTCATCGTCAGCGACATGGAGGGCGTTGCCGGGATCGTCAAGTGGCAGCAGACGGACGGGACGAAGGAGAAGCGCGCTTACCACGAAGGGCGCGAGCTCTATACGGCGGAGATCAACTCGGCCGTCCGCGGCGCCCGCACCGGCGGTGCGAGCGAGATCGTCGTGATGGACTGCCACGGCGCCGGCGAGGAGTGGACCTTCAACTCCCTCATTCCGGACAAGCTCGAACGCGGCTGCGAGTACGTCGTGCAGAACGACTGGACGGAGTACACGGCGTTTCTCGAACAAGGATGTGACGCTGCTCTCTTCGTCGGCATGCACTCGAAGGCCGGGACGCCTGACGGAGTCCTGAGCCACACGGTCTCCGGGCAAGCCTGGCGCGAGTTGCGCTTCAACGGCGTCCCCGTGGGAGAAACGGGGATCAACGCAGCGCTCTGTGGGCAGTGGGGCTGTCCCGTGCTGCTCGTCACCGGCGACGAGGCTGTGTGCCGCGAGGGCGCGGAGTTGCTCGGATCGAGTCTGACGACGGTCGCCGTGAAGAAGGGCCTCGGTCGCTTCAGCGCCAGGCAGGTTCCGCCGTTGCGCGCGCGGGAGATGATCGAGGACGGTGCGAGGCGTGCGCTGCAGGATTTGTCGGCCGTGAAGCCCTATGACCCCGGCCGTCCCTGCGAGATCACGATCGAGTTCATGACGCCCGACCGGGTTGTCGAGTACCGCAACCGCCGCGGCGTCGAGCAGGTGGACGATCTGACGCTCTCGTCGAAGGCCGACGACTGGTGGTCGGCCTGGAGTCAGTTCTACTTCTGACCCTTCGAGGCCGGCGAAGGTCGAGTTACGCGGGAACGATCTCGAGCTCGTCCAGGAGAGTGAAGTAGGCCTTCGCGAACGGCGAGTCTCGGGTCCGTTCTCGCACCTCGTCCCAGTCGACCTGTTCGCGGAGCGCGCGTGCGAGCTCGAGGACGCTCGAGAAGTCGGGCTCCTGTTCCCTCAGCGCGAGCAGCTTCTGAACGAGCACGTCCTCGAGCGCGGCCACCTTCATCCGCATCGCGTGGACCTCGAGCTCCTCGGCGCGTTCGAAGGTGCCGTCGTCGATCGGGCCGTCGTGTGGGTCGAAGATCAGGTCGATCAGGATGCCGTCGTCGTAGGCCTTCAGCAGCCAGCCCTCAGGCGGCGTTTCGGTGCGCATCCCTGCACGAGCGAGTGTCTCTCGTGCGCGCTCCGCATCTTCAGGCTTGACCAGGAGGTCGACATCGTGCTCTGTCTTCGGCGCGCCTCGTGCCCAGCAGGCGAGGCCGCCGCCCAGCACGAATGGGACGCCCGCCTCGTTGAGGGCGCCGCCGGCCCTCTTCATCGCGGCCAGGAGCCGCTCGAATTCCTCTTCTTGGTCGGTGTTCACGCGGGGCGGTTTCCCATCCGGGCCGGATGTGGAACATCAAGCCATGGTGAGGATCGCCGCAGCCGGGGACGTGCACGCTTCCGAGGCGACCCGCTCGCGGATCGCCGAGGCCTTTGCCGCCGTCGAACGCGAGGCGGAACTCGTCCTGTTGGCCGGCGATCTGACGACGCAGGGCGAAATCGAGCAGGCCGAGGTGCTGGCGGAGGCGACGCGCCGAGTGGGTGTGCCGGTCGTCGCCGTGCTCGGCAATCACGATCTCCATTCCGGCCACGGGAAGGAGATCTCGTCGATCTTGAACGAGGCCGGCGTGCACATGCTCGATCGCGAGGCGATCGTGCTGGAGCTCGCCGGCCAGGAGATCGGCGTGGTGGGCACGAAGGGTTTCGTGGGCGGTTTCAGCGACTCGCAGCTGCCGGACTTCGGGGAGCCGTTGCTTCGTCGCGTGTACGCCGAGACCACGGAGGAGGTCGACGCCATCCGTCGCGGCCTGCAGGAGATCGCGCATTGCCCGATCCGCATCGTGCTCCTGCATTACGCGCCGACGTCCGACACGTTGCACGGCGAGCCGGAGGGCATCTGGACGTATCTCGGGAGCGACCGCCTTGCGACCCCGATCGCCGAGTACCGTCCCGACGTCGTCCTCCATGGCCATGCCCACAGCGGCAGCTTCGAAGGAGCAATCGGCGCCGTGCCGGTCTACAACGTCGCCGTGCACGTAACGGGCCGCGACTTTTACGTCTTCGACCTGGAGGGGCACGACGTCGAAGTCGAAACGCGTGCGTGACGCGTTACAGAGACGTACCCGTGCCTGGCACCGGTACGTGTCCTACGAAGCCAGGCCTTCATCGACGAAATCGCGATAGAGCGAAATCGCTCGGCCGGCGTCGACGTCGAAGAGCGCCAAGAGCTCACCTAGCGCAAGGTACGGCGGAGCCTCATCGAAGCCCGCGGAAGCGCGGTAGCTACTCCAACGCCACTCCGCCGGGTCTTCGCACATGCCGGCGCGGACAGGATTCAGGACGACATAGCGACAGGCCTCCTTGAGATGCTCGTTCGTGAGAATCTCCGTGCTGCCGAAGCGCTTTCCGAAGAGGTGATCTTCGCGCTCGTGCCTCAAATTCGACCACCGCGCGAAGCTTCCGTTCAACTCGCAGATGCCCTGCGAAAGCGCACCGTCCGGAGTCGCGGCGACCAGGTGATAGTGCGTGGTCATCAGGCACCAGGAGTAGACGCGCCAGTTGTACTTCCTCTCGCTGCGGTCGAGCATCATCAGGAACACCGTGTAGTCAGTCGCATCGAGGAAGATGCGGCAGCGGCTGTTGCCGCGCGTGCCGACGTGAAAGAAGCCACCTGGGTACGCGTTCCTCGGTGGGCGGGGCATCTCGTCAGAATGCCGCGTGCGGGTCGCCAGCTCGCCGCGGCGCGCGATCTCTTTGCGCTTCTGTAACGGTTTCGCACCGGTGCCTGGCACCGGTACGCTCGCGGGATGCCAGCCGTGACCCGGATCTCGGTCGCTCCCGTCAAGGGGTTGGGGCTGGTTCACCCCGAGTCCGTTTCGCTCGAGGGTCACGGCGTTCGCGAGAACCGCCGGTTTCACATCGTCGACGCGGACGGGCGGCGGTTCAACCAGTTGCGTGACGGCACGCTGGTTCAGATCCGGCCCGAGTACGACGCGGACAGCGAACGGCTCACGCTGCGCTTTCCGGACGGGTCGGTTGCGGACGGGGACGTTGCGCTCGGCTCGGAGATCAAGACCGACTTCTACGGCCGGTCGGTCGTCGGCAACTACGTCGAAGGCCCCTGGTCCACCGCACTCACCGAGTGGGCGGGGCTACCGCTTCGGCTTGTCCACTCGCCGCCCGGCCTCGCGGTCGACCGTGGCCGCGGTCATGTCTCGCTGATCTCGACTGCATCACTCGCCGAGCTGGGCCGGAACGGAGGGCAAGCCGGACCAGTCGACGGGCGCCGCTTCAGGATGCTCTTCGAGCTCGACGGCTGCGCGCCGCATGAAGAGGACGACTGGGTCAAGCGGCACCTGAGGATCGGCGGCGCCACGATCGCGATCCGCGGCGACGTCGGCCGCTGCGCGATCACGACTCAGAATCCCGACACCGGCGAACCTGATTTCGACACGCTGCGGACGATCTCCGCCTACCGAGCCTTCACGGAGAACGAGGCCGGCCAGCGACACATCCCCTTCGGCGTCTACGGAGAGGTCACCGAACCGGGACGCGTGAGCGTCGGCGACGGAGTCGAGGTCGTCGAGCCGAGCCTGCTCGACCAAACGACTTAGTATTCGACGATGGCCGCCGTCACCAGCTTCGTAGTCGACGAGAACGACCTGGAGCCTGTTCGCGGCGACGGGGACACGGCCAGCGTTTGGATCGCCTTCGACGCCAGCAACGGCTGCGAGCGGCTGGAGCAGCGCGTCATTCGCTTCGGGCCCGGCCGCTCGGCGGAGCGAACGCTCGCCGGACAGCAGGAGGTTCTCTACGTCGTCGACGGCCGCGGACGGCTGGATGTCGATGGGCGCACGCACGAGCTCGAGCCCAACATGGGGGTCTATCTCGCTCCTGGCGAGACCTATGCAGTCGAGAACCCTGGCCCTCAGGACTTGCACGTGCTCTCGGTCCTCGCTCCCAAGGACCGGGAGGCGGCCGCCGGCGAGCGCAAGGTGACGGTCCGCTTCGACGACCAGCCGGAGCTCGAGGCCTCGGTCGAGCGGAGCTTCCGATATCTCATCAACGAGGACGCCGGCTGCTTCGACGTGACGCAGTTTCTGGGAATCGTTCAGCCGAGCAAGGCGCCCTTCCACAGCCACACCTACGACGAGGTCGGCTACATCGTCGCGGGAGAGGGAATTGCCCACGTCGGTGGCCGCTCGCTCCCGCTCCAGTCGGGGTCGTGCTTCCATCTGCCGCCCGACGAGGTCCACTGCATCGAAAACACGGGCTCGGGCCCGATGCACATCCTGGGCGTCTTCCATCCCTCGGGCAGCCCTGCCAACAGGACGTACGCCGACAACAAGTAGGCTCGAAAGTCGTCACAAGTGGGGGAAGACCGGGTAATCACCAAGGAGGAGACCGAATGAGGAGGAGAAGGGCAACTGCGATTGCGGCCTTGCTGGCGCTTGGAGCCGCACTCGCGGTCGTGGCGGGAGCGTTTGCGACCCCCGAACGGGCGGCCGCACCCGCAGCGCAATCGGGTAGTGACGCAGCTTTGGTCAAGTGCGGCAAGACGCGCACGATCGGATTCATGGTGCCGGTGACCGGCCCCGCAGCGTCGATCGGCATCCAGCAGGTGCACTGGGCGCAGTACTACGTCTCGACCTACAACAAGACCCACAAGACAAAGATGAAGCTCCAGACTGAGGACACCCAGCTGGGCGCACCGACGGGGACTGCCGAAGCGTTGAAGGGCGCGCAGGCACTCGCCGGGAGCCCGAACGCTCTCGGGGTCGTCGGCCCTGCCGGCAGCAACGAGATCGTGGGCGTCACGAAGTCGCTGAAGGACGCCGGCCTCGCGTGGGTGTCGGGTTCGTCGACTCGCACCGAGCTGACGACCGACGGAACCCGCACGGGCTACATGTTCCGCACCGTCCCCCCGGACGCGATCCAGGGCCCGACGGCTGCGAACTACATCATCAACAAGCTGAAGTACAAGCGCGTCTACATCATCGACGACCAGGAGACCTACAGCACGGGACTGGCCGACACCGTTGAGCAGAAGCTGAAGGCCGCAGGCGTCACCGTCGGCCGAGACGGCGTCAGCCAGCAGCAGTCGGACTTCTCGTCACTGATCGCGAAGATCGCGCGTGACACGCAGCTCGTGTACATCCCGTGGCAGCTGACGCCGAAGGGCATCGCGTTCGGCAACCAGATGAAGGCTGCCGGCAAGGGAAGCGTCAAGCTGATGGGAGCGGACGGCCTCTTCGACTCGTCGTTTGCCGCTGTCGGCTCGCACGTGTACGACACGAACTTCCCCTTGAACCCGAAGTCCAAGATCATCGCAGGGTTCAAGAAGCTGCACGGCGGGGACGGCGAATACTTCGGCGCCCCGACGTACGCGGCCACGCAGGTGGTTGCGATTGCGATCGACCGGGCGTGCAAGAACGGCACGGCCACGCGGGCAGAGGTCCGAGGGGCGATCAGATCGACAAAGATCTCTGCAGCTCAGTCGCTGATCGGCGTCGCGCTCCGCTTCAACCGCAACGGCGATCTCTCGACGGCGAAGAAGTTCGGCCTCTACAAGTCGAACGGGACGGTGTTCGTTCCGATCCCGGGCTAGCCAGAGAGGAAATCCAACTCGAAGTGCGGCCCGTCTCGTGACGGGCCGCACTCGTCTATGAGAGATTAGTTCTCCGTGAACTGGAGCCTGTTCTTCGACCTGACGGTCAGCGGGCTGACGCTCGGCAGCCTGTACGCCCTCATCGCCCTCGGCTACTCGCTGGTCTACGGGATCCTCAAGCTCCTGAATTTCGCCCACGGGGACGTCTACATGATCGGCGCGTTCCTCGGCTGGTACACGCTCCACGCACTCGGCGGCCCTGTGAACCCGACGTTCACCGGTGCCGTGGTTCTCTTGCTGATGTTCATCGTCGCGATGCTCGGTTGCGGCGTGCTCGGGGTCGCGATCGAGCGGTTTGCCTATCGGCCCTTGAGGAATGCCCCGCGGATCGCGCCTCTGATCAGCGCCCTCGGCGTATCCATCTTCCTTCAGAACAGCGCTCTGCTCGTCTTCGGCGCGGCCTTCAGGGACTACAACACGTTTGACCTGATCGGCGTGAAGACCTACAACATCGGCGAGCTCTTCTTCTCGGTTCCGCAACTCCTGACAGTTGTCGCGGCGATCGGTTTGATGGTCGCCCTCACCGTCTTCGTTGCGCGCTCGCGGCTCGGGAAGGCAATGCGTTCGACCTCGTTCGACCGGGAAGCGGCGTCGATGATGGGAATCGACGTCGACCGGGTGATCTCGGTCACGTTCTTCATCGGGTCGGCGCTCGCCGGTGCAGCGGGCGTGATGTTCGCCCTCGTCTTCGGCCAGATCTAC
Source organism: Actinomycetota bacterium (assembly GCA_039648845.1). Taxonomy (GTDB): domain Bacteria; phylum Actinomycetota; class Thermoleophilia; order Gaiellales; family Gaiellaceae; genus 3-1-20CM-4-69-9. The sequence continues at coordinate 8,493 of JBBWZE010000047.1, forward strand.
CACTTCATGGGCTTCATCGCGGGCCTCAAGGGCTTCACGGCGGCCGTGATCGGCGGGATCGGCAGCATTCCGGGCGCGATGGTCGGAGGGCTGATCGTCGGCCTCGCGGAGTCGTACGCCACCGGCTACCTGCCGCAAGGCTCGACGTTCCAGAATCTGTACGTCTTTGCCCTGCTGATTCTGGTGATCCTCATCCGACCGAGCGGCCTATTCGGTACGGCCGCGATTCAGAAGGTGTGATGGATCAGCTGCCGCCCGACACCCCGAGGATCGGAGTCGACGAATGGGTCGCGAGCGTCGAGGGCAAGCGCGACCGCTACACCGGCGTAAGAGGCGCCGTCGTGAAGAGGTGGGACAGCCTGCCTCCGGCTGCGAGGGTGCTGGTCTTCGCCGCTCCGGCTGCAGTCTTTCCGTTTCTCACGACCGAGGGGAATGTCTTCCGCTACGGGCTGTTCACACTCGTCTACGCCCTGCTCGCCCTCGGCCTCAACATCGTCGTCGGCTTCGCCGGCCTGCTGGATCTCGGCTACGTCGCGTTCTTCGGTGTCGGGGCATATCTCTACGCGATCCTCGCCTCGCCGCACTTCGGCAACCACTGGCAGGCAGAGGCCGCGATCCCGGTGGTGATCGTCGCCACCGCGGTCGTGGGGCTGCTCGTCGGTCTGCCGTCTCGCCGGCTATTCGGCGACTACCTCGCGATCTTGACGCTGTTCTTCGGCCAGGCGTTTGTCATCTTCGTCAACAACGCAAACCGGATCGATTTTCCCTTCTTCGGCCATGTCGACCTGACGGGCGGCTCGAACGGGATCGCGAACATCGACCCGTTCAACTTCTTCGGCTACAAGGTCGACTCGACGACGAAGCAGTACTACCTCCTGCTGATCGCAGTCGCGCTCGTCCTGATCCTGCTGATGTTCGTCAACGAATCGAGAACGGGCCGTGCCTGGCGCGCGTTGCGCGAGGATCCCCTCGCCGCCGAAGTGATGAGCATCCCGGTGAACCGGCTGAAGCTGCTCGCGTTCGTCTTCGGTGCCGGGGTTGCAGGATTGACGGGGGCGATCTACGGCACGATCGCGACGGCGGCCCTGCCCGGCGACTACGACGTCGGACTGCTGATCACGATCTACGCGATCATGATTCTCGGCGGCTTCGGGAGCATCATGGGAATCGTCGTCGGCGCCGTGGTCGTCAGCAGCGTGCCCGAGCTGCTCCGCTCGTCGGCCAACGCCCGGCCGCTCTTCTACGGAGCGATTCTGCTCGCGCTGCTCGTCAAGCTGCGTCCGTGGCGGCTCCTCGCGGCCGAGGTCGCCGGGCTGGCTGCATTCGGTTTCGCGATCCACGGGATCGCGTCGGCGGCATATCCACGTCTCGTCCACGGCGAGTCGATCGGCTCGGGTCTCTTTGCGCGAGCACTCGACCACTGGATGCTCTTCCCGAAGAACCCCGTGAAGATCGCGGACGTCGCGTACATCCTGCTCGTGGCGGCAATCGTGATGTACCCGCAGCTCAGCCGTCTCTGGCGCACCGTGCTCCTGCCGCCGCTCTTATATCTCGTCATGTTCGTATGGGAGAACCTCTTGCTCGTACACATCGGCGGAGCCACGCGGTTGATCCTCCTCGGCGCATTGCTGGTTGCGCTCATGAATATCCGGCCTCAGGGTCTCTTCGGCACCGCGACCGTGGAGATCGTGTGACCGGCGAAGCGACGCTGCTCGAGCTCAGGGGAGTCGACAAGTCCTTCGGCGGGCTGCGCGTGATCGCAGACCTCGATCTCGTCGTCAAGGAGCACGAGATCGTGAGCGTGATCGGTCCGAACGGTGCGGGTAAGACGACGCTGTTCAATCTGATCACGGGCATCTATCGCCCTGACTCGGGCGACATCCAGCTCGACGGCAGAGATCTCGTCGGCATGGCACCGCACAGAATCACGGAGCTCGGAATCGCCCGCACCTTTCAGACGCTGCGCCTCTTCCTGAACATGACGGTCAAGGAGAACGTCATGGCGGCGCAGTACGGCCATACGAAGGTCGGCGTTCTCCGCTCGATGGTCCGCACGCCGGCCGCGCGGCGTGAGGAGAAGGAGATCCATCGGCTCGCCGAGGAGAAGCTCAGCTTTTTCGGGGACCGACTGATGGGTTATCGCTGGGACCAGTTCGCCTACAGCCTGTCGTACGCGAACCGAAGGCGCCTCGAGATCGCGCGCGCGATGGCGACGCAGGCGCGCATCCTGCTCCTCGACGAGCCTGCCGCCGGGATGAATCCGAGAGAAACCCACGAGATCACCGAGCTGATCGGAAAACTCCGCGAGGACGGCGGCTACACGATCCTCGTCATCGAACACGACATGCACGTCGTCGAAGGCATCTCGGACCGTGTCGTCGCGCTCGACCACGGAGTCAAGATCGCCGAGGGTTCGTTCGAGGCCGTGGCGACCGATCCCAGGGTCGTCGAGGCATATCTCGGCCTGCGCAAGGCGGAGACGAAGTGAGCACCAACGGCGCACCGGATCTCCTGCGGTTGAAGAACATCGACACGTACTACGGGGAGATCCACATCCTCGAGAGCTTGAATCTGAATGTTCGCGAGGGCGAGCTCGTGTCGCTACTCGGTGGCAACGCCTCGGGAAAGTCCACGACTCTCAAGACGATCCTCGGCCTGGTGCAGCCCCGCAACGGCTCGGTCGAGTTCCGGGGCGAGGAAGTGACCGGCCGCAACACGAGCTACCGGATCCGGCAAGGCATGGCGATCGTGCCCGAGAATCGCCGGCTGTTCGGTCCGATGACGGTGCTGGAGAACCTGGAGATGGGTGCGTACCTCATTCGCGACACGAGAGGGCGCAAGGAGGACTTCGAACGCGTCTACACCCTCTTCCCGCTCCTGCACGAGCGGCGCAGCCAGCTGGCCGGCACGCTCTCTGGCGGCGAGCAGCAGATGGTCGCGATGGGACGAGCCCTGATGGCGCGCCCGAAGCTGCTCTTGATGGACGAGCCCTCGATGGGCCTGGCCCCGATTCTCGTCGAGCGGAGCTTCGAGATCATCCAGCAGGTTCATCAATCCGGCGTCGCGATGCTCGTCGTCGAGCAGAATGCGAACATGGCGCTGTCGATCGCGGACCGCGGGTACGTTCTCTCGACGGGGCGTCTCGTCCTACAAGGCCCGGCGAACGAGCTCCTTCAGCATGAGGACTTGAGGAAGGCCTACCTTGGCCGTTGAGGCAGCAACGCTCGCCGAGCGCTGTCGCCACCGCTTCTCGATCTTCGACCATCAGGTGTACATCAACTCCTGCTCACAGGGGGCGCTGTCGGACTCGGTGCGTGCCGCGTACGAGCAGTACCTTTCCGACTGGGACGAAAAGGGTGCTCCATGGGAGTACTGGGTCGAGCGGCAGGAAGCCGCACGCAGCGCCTTCGCGGGTCTCGTCAACGCGGGCTCGGACGAGATCGCCGTGACGACCTCGCTCTCTGCAGGCGTGAGCGCGCTGGCGAGCGGTCTGCGCTTCACGAAACGGTCGAAGGTCGTCCTCACCGACTGGGAGTTCCCGACGATCGGCCAGATCTGGCACGCGCAAGAGGCGCGCGGCGCGCGGGTCTCGCACGTCCTCGCGGCGGACGACGGCACGATCCCGCTCGAACACTTCGAGCGCGCCATCGATGACGACACCCTCATCGTGTCGATCACGCATGTCTGCTACCGCAACGGGGCGATGCTGGACGTCCCCGCGGTCGTCGAGCTCGCTCACGAGCGCGGCGCGCTCGTCCTGCTCGACGCGTTCCAGGCGATCGGCTCGCTGCCGGTCGACGTCGCCGAGCTCGGAGTCGACTTTCTCGGTGCAGGAGTGCTCAAGTACCTGCTCGGCTCGGCGGGGCTCGGGTTCTTCTATTGCCGCCGCGATCTCGTCGAGCGAGTCCGGCCGACTCAGACCGGTTGGTTCGCCGACGAGGACATCTTCGCCATGGATCACACCGACTATTCGCCCGCGCACACGGCTGCGCGCTTCCAGTCGGGAACGCCGCCGGTGCCGTCGATCTACGCGGGCATCGCCGGGATCGAGCTGATGCAGGAAATTGGGATCGCGGAGACACGCGAACACGTGCAGCGTCTGAATGCGCATCTCCTCGACGGCCTGGACGAGCTGCAGGCGAACGTCGCCACGCCGCGGGCACCGGAAGGCCGTGGCGCGCTTATCTGCGTCAAGTCGACCGATGCAAAGGCGCTGGTCGCTGCTCTCGCCGACGAAAGCATCGTCACCTCCGAACGCGACGACAACCTGCGCATCTCGGCCCACTGTTACAACACGGTCGAGGACGTCGACGGAGTCCTCGCCGCACTCCAGCACCACCGCAAGCTCCTGGCCTAGAGAAATCTCCTGCCACGCCTGGGGTTGACTAGGCATAGCAGGAGTGCTATATCAAGGTGAGAACTGATGCTAGAGGCGCAAGGAGTCTGCGATGACTGAGCCCGCCGCCCCGCAACTCGTTCCGACATCGAGCCACCGCTGGCGGGCGACCGTCTTCTTCGGCTTGGCGGCGCTCGTGTGGACTGTCTGGCTCGGGGAGATGGTGGCCTTCTTCAGCGACCACGACTTCTACGTCGTTGTCTGGTGCGGGAGCGCGATCGTGCTCTGGTTCCTTCTCCTCGGAGAACTCCAGGATCGGGCGCACCCTGCACTTCCGGTCGCATTCAGGTGGTGGGGCCTTACCCTCGGCGGCCCGCTCGGCCTCGCCTACCTCCTCTACGTGCGGAACAACTCGGCTCCGACCGGGACGGCGACTCAGTCCGCGCAGGAGACGACGACCAAGCCCGCCGACCTCGTCACGCGGGTCGCGTTCCTCGAACGACGCGTTGCGGATTTGCAGACGATCGTCGACGGGCTCCAGGCCGGCCGAGCGACGGCACCGAGCCGCGCGGCAGCGCCCGCGCCGCAACCACCGGAGGCAGAGCCCGCACCTTCTCCTGAACGACCGGAACCACCGGTGCAAGTTGCTCCACCTGCCACCCCGGCTCCGGCCCCACCGCTTCAGCCGAGGGTCAGCACAGGGTTCGACTGGGGCCGCACGATGTCCACGGCCGACCTGATGGGAGCGAAGGCATTGGCGTTTGCGGGCGGCGTCGTGACGCTGCTCGGCGTCGTCTTCTTCTTCGTGCTCGCGGTCAACCGAGGCTGGATCGGACCAGGGATGCGCGTCGCCTTCGGTGGTCTCGCCTCGGGGATCGTGTTCGGTGCCGGCCTCTGGCTGCGGCAACGGTATGCAACGACCTACTCCGCGCTCGTGGCGGTGGGCACCGGCATCGCAGGCGCATACATCACGTTGCTCGCCGCAGTCTCGCTGTACGACATGGTCTCGAGGCCGGTCGCGCTCGTGCTCGCGGCCGCGATCGCCTCCATCGCCGTCGCGGTCTCGCTCGCTTGGGAAGCGGAGGTGGTCGCCGGCTTCGGCCTGATCGGCGCGATGATCGTGCCGGCGACGCTTGTCTTCCAGGGCGGCTTGCGGCAGATCGGCACTGCGTTCGTCGCAGTCGTCTTCGCAGGAGCCACGATCGTCGCCGTCCGCCGGCGCTGGTGGATCCTGCTGCAGGTCTCGGCCTTGGTCAGCGTGCCGCAAGCGCTTGCGCAAGTGGCGGCCGCCGATTCTCCGCATGCGAGCATCGTCTCCCTCGCCGCCGCCTTCTGGCTCCTCTATCTCGCAGCCGCTTTGGCGTTCCAGTTCCAGCTTGGTCCTGCGCTCGCTGCCGCGCCCGCATCGTTCTTGATGGGAAGCGCGGTGTTCGGGGGCGTGTCCGCAGCGCTTCTCTATGGCCAGCGCGACAGAGGTCTCGAGCAGGGCATCGCCCTGCTCGTCGCCGCTGCCGTTTATGTCGCGCTCGCCGTCGCGCTGTATCGGCGCGCCCGCGAGTCCGCGACGCTTCTGGGAGCCCTCGGTCTCGCGCTTGCGGCGATCGGCTTGGCAGAAGCGCTGTCCGGATCGTCGCTGACATACGCCTGGGCTGCCGAGGCTGCCCTGCTCGTCTGGCTGTCGAGCCGTGTTCGCGACGCTCGCTTCCAGTTGGCGGCTCTTGCCTATCTGGCGCTGGCGCTCGTCCATTCGGTCGCCACCGAAGCGAGGCCCGACCACCTCCTCGAGTCGATGCGTCATCCCGCGAGCGGAGCTCCCGCGCTCCTCGCGATCGCGCTGGCAGCGCTCGTCTTCGCGCGAGTCGAGCGTTCGTGGCCCGACAGCCGGCCGACGAAGGGGATCCTTCGCGCGCTCGAACCGCTCCTCGCCTGGCTACGCGCGAACGAAGCCGCCCTGAACGTTGTGATGTACGGGCTCGCTGGCCTCGCGGCCACATACGCGGCGTCGCTCGGCCTCCTCGAAGTGTTCCAGGACGTCTGGCCCGGCAACGGGATCGAGACGCCGTTCGAGTGGGGCCACGTCGCCGTCGCCGCGGCCTGGTCGCTCGCCGGTCTCGCCGTCGTCGTCGGCGCCGTGCGGCGGCGCTCCAACGCCGGGCTCGTGCTGGGGTTCGGCTGGCTCGGCGTCACGGTCACCAAGATCGTGGCCTTCGACGCGGTTACATTCGCTCAGACGCGTTACGGCATCTCGTTCGTCGTCGTCGGTGGTGCAGTCCTCGTGGCCGGGCTCGTTCGCGAGCTCTCTGTGCCCGGCTCCGTGACTGCTGAGGGTGCGAGCTCGGTCCTCGTCAGCCTCGCTCTGCTCCTTGCGGGCGCGCTTGTCCTCGTTCCGGATCGCGTAGGTGGAACCGATGGCGACGGTCTCGTGCTCCTCGGCGTCGGCGCGCTCTACACCGCGCTCGCAGCCGGTGCGTTCCTGCGCCCCGACCAGCGCGAGCTGACTACGTTCCTCTGGATAGTCGGTCTGGCACTCGCGGCTGCGGGCGAAGAGATGCTGGTCAGCGGTGTGTGGCTCGTTCTGGTCTATACGTTCTCGGCGGCCGCGCTCGCCGTCGTCGCCGCCACCGTCGGCGAGCGGCGCCTGCAAGTCGCCGCGGTCGCCTACCTCGGCTTCGCTGCGCTGTTTGCGCTGGGGGAGGAGGCTCCACCGACACACCTCCTGGTCTCGCGAGCGCACCCGGGACACGGCCTGCCGAGCCTGCTGCTCGTCATCGGCGCTACGGCAGTGCTTGCCTCGTCTCTCTCGTGGAACGAGCGCTATCGCGTGCAGGCCATCTGGGCCGCCGGCGGTCTTTCTCTTTACGCCGCCTCGCTCTCCATCCTGGAAGCGATGCAGCGCATCTCGAACCAGGGCGTCCACACCGACTTTCAACGTGGACATACGGTGGTGAGTGCGTTCTGGGGCCTGGTCGCGCTCGTCTCGCTCTATGTCGGGCTCAAGCGAGGCCAGGGTCTGTTGCGCGTCGGCGGGTTCATCCTCTTCGCCGTCAGCCTCGGAAAGATCTTCCTCTTCGACCTCCCGAGCCTGAGCTCGGTGCAGCGTGCACTGTCGTTCCTCGCGGTCGGCGCCGTTCTGCTCCTCGGCGGGTTCTTCTACCAGCGCCTGAGCGTCCAGTTCGACGAGCGATAGCATTTCTGCAATGCCGCGTATGAGCAAGGGCGCCCTCGAACGCCTACAGGAGCGAATTCGGACCGCCGACCGCGGCTGGTTCTTCGCCGCCGTGGCGGGCAAGGTCGCCGAGCGGCGGCAGGAGAGAGGATTGTCCCAGCGCGAGCTGGCCGAGCTGGTCGGCACGACTCAGTCGGCCATCGCGCGCCTCGAGCGGGGAGGCAGGCCGCCGCGGATCGACACGCTGCTCCGGATCGCCGATGCGCTCGAGTGCGACCTCGTGGTCGATCTGAAGCCGCGCCGACACTAGACTCCAATCTCTTGCACGAGGGTGACATCGAGGTCGGAACGCTCCAGGACGCGTCCGCTGCAGTCGCTCGCCTGCTCGCGGTCACCCACGCGTCCTACGAGCGCAGGGCCCAGCTCGAACACGCCCTCGAGTCTCGGATCGCCATCGAGCAGGCAAAGGGAGTCGTCGCGGAGCGCTACGGCCTCGATGTCGACGAAGCCTTCCGGTTGATCCGCCGAGCGGCACGCTCGCACCGGATGAAGCTCTCCGACCTGGTCGGAGCGATCCGTCCGGGCCAGGAGACACCGCACGAGCTGGCGGCCCTGATCGCCGCCGAGCGAACCGTTTAGCGCCGCCGCCTCCGCGCAAGAACGAGCGGACGATGAGTGACGGCGTGCGGGAGCGGATCGTGAAGAACAACTACACCTTCCGGGAGGCCAACGAGCAGATCCGCGCCAAGGCGTGCGAGTACGACGCGCCGGTGGAGCGGGTCCCCTTTCTGTGTGAATGCCCCGTCCCGTCCTGCACCGAGATCCTGCGCCTGACGTTGCCCGAGTACCAGCGCGTCCGGGCGAATCCCGCCCACTTCTTTACAGTCCCCGGCCACGAACGGGCTGATGAGGCCGTAGGGCGGGTCGTCGCTCGGAAGAGCGGCTATGTCATCGTTGAGAAGGACGAAGACGTCGCCGAGGAGTAGCCTGCGCCCATGAGCTCACGCGAAGAGCGAATCGGGCTGAACGAAGCCATCTTTCGGGAGGTGAACGAACGGATCGAGAATCTCGCCGAAACGTTCGACCTCAACACGCAATCGCTCGATCTCGTGTGCGAGTGCGGTGACAGCACCTGCGAGGAGCGTCTCAGCATGACGCGCGCCGAATACGAGGAGCTTCGCTCCGATGCACATCAGTTCGCGGTCCATCGCGGTCACGAAGATCCGGACGTGGAAAGCGTCGTCGCGAGGCTGAAGGGCTACGACGTCGTGGTGAAAAACCAAGGGGCGCCCGAGCGGATCGCAGAGCAGACCGATCCACGCGGAACCTGACGAACGCATTCTCGTCGCTGCGCTCGGGGATTCGATCACCGAAGGCTCGCCCGGGTACGACTCACGCCGCGGCGGTGACGAGACGAGCCAGTGGCAGTACTGGGCTGCTCGAATCGAGCCCCGGCTCGAATTTCGCAACCGTGGTATCTACGGTCAACGCACGGACGAGATCTTGGCCCGAGTCGAGGGCTGTGTCTCCGGAGCCGATCTGCTCGTCGTCCAGGGCGGCATCAATGACATCGCGCAGGGGCGGCCGGTCGATCATGCAGCCGTCAACCTACGGGCAATGGTGCGTCGCGGCCAGCAGTTCGGGCTGCGCGTCGCCATCGTCGACGTGTTGCCGTGGAACAACGGCTGGCCGGACGCAGAGCCGAAGATCCGACGGCTGAATGCGTTGATCGCGAAGCTCGCGCACGACGAAGGGATTCCGCTGCTTTCGTTCCACGACGCGCTCGAGGACCTCGATCGCCCGGGACGGATGCGCGAGGAGTGGACCTCGGACGGAGACCATCCGTCTGTGGAGGGCTACCGCAGGCTGGGCGAAATCGCCGCTCGGCTCGCGGACTACAGCTCGTAGACGTCGCCGTCGGCCGCGCGCTCGACGCCGTCGGGCAGAGAGAGCTCCGCCGGGCGATGGATGACCACTAGGCGTCGCGCACCCGACTCCTCGAACGCGGCAATTGCTTCCTCCGCCGACAGGTGACCGCGCAGGCCGTCGCCGCCTTCGCGGCTTTCCTTGAGCGTCGCCTCGCAGAGAAAGAGATCGGCGTCGCGTCCGACCTCGGCGAGCTGCGGGCTCGGTGCCGAGTCGCCCGAGTAGGCCAGCGTCGCCTTCCCGTCGGTCACGCGCAGTGCATAGGTCTGCAGCTGGTAGTGAGGCACGCGCACCGGCTTGATCGTCAGCCCGTCCGCCGCGAACGGTTCGCCCTCGACGTACTCGCGCAAGTCGAACGCGTCGAACATGCCGGCAAAGCCCAGTTTCTCCCCGAAGCGGCCGAGCTCTTCCTTCCCGCCGGGCGGAAGCCAGAGCTGGGGAGGCTGGACATCATGGCCGGGCCCGAACATCGAGCCGAACGTCCAGGGCACGAGGTCTCCCCAGTGGTCGAGGTGGAAGTGGGTGATCACGATCGCGTCGACCCGAGGCCACGCTTCCTGCTCACGAAGGCGTGGGAGCACCCCCGGCCCGCAGTCCAGCAGGACTCGTCCGGAGCCCTCGACCAGGTACCCGGACTGTGCGCCACCTGGGTTCGGCCAGGCAGGCGAGCACCCGACGATCGTGAGCCTCACCTGCTCAGTGTGGCATAGTCCTCGCGTGGCAGCGGGCGCGTCCGATCTCCTGAAACGGGTCCCGATCTTCTCCGACCTGGACGGGAAGGAGTTGGGGCGGATCGCTGCATCCATGAAGCAGCGGACGTTCAACGCGGGCGACAAGGTCACGTCCGAGGGCCAGGGCGGTGTCGGCTTCTTCGTGATCGAGGAAGGCGAGGCAACGGTGACCGTCGGCGGGGACGAGCGCCGCAAGCTCGGCCCGGGCGACTACTTCGGCGAGGTGGCGCTGCTGAACGAAAGCCCCAGGACGGCCACGATCACCGCCGATACCGATTTGCGCTGCTACGGGCTGACCTCTTGGGAGTTCCGTCCGCTCGTCGAGACTCACGGCTCCATCGCCTGGAAGCTGCTCCAGGCAATGTCCAAGACCTACCAGAATCCCGCGTAGTCGGCCGCTAGGCCGGTCGGGCTGTGAGCTTCACCGCGACGGTGTGGCTCTGTCCGCCGCGCAAGTACGTGACGGAAATCGTGTCACCCGGCCGGTGCGCGTTGATGACTGCGCGCAACTCGCTCGCCGAATTGATCCGCGTGCCTGCCGTTGCGGTGACAACGTCACCTGCGTGCAGGGCCGCGCGCGCAGCCGGCGTGCCCGCTCGTACCTGACTGATCGCAGCGCCGGTCTGTGCCGACGAATCCCTGTGGACGACTCCGAGGAACGCGTGCTCGGCCTTCCCGCTCGAGATCAGCTGCGATGCGATCGAGGTGACGGTGTTCGACGGGATCGCGAAGCCGACGCCCTCGTTGCCACCGGAGTTGCTCTCGATCTGCGAGGTGATGCCGACGACCTTCCCTTGCGCGTTGAGGAGCGGCCCACCTGAGTTGCCGTGGTTGATCGCGGCATCGGTCTGGATGGAGTTGTCGATCGCAAAGTGGTTCGGCGAAGTCATTTCGCGGTGCAGTGCGCTGACGATTCCGGACGTGACTGTTCCCTCGAGCCCGAAGGGGCTGCCGATGGCGACGACCGAGTCGCCGACGGCGAGCTTGCTCGAGTCGCCGAGCGAGAGGGGGAATAGGACGGACGCCGGCGCATTGACCTTGAGGACGGCGAGGTCGGTCGAGGCATCGGTTCCGACGACCTGTGCGTCGAAGGTCTTGCCGTTCCAGAATCTGACGGAGACGGAGGTTGAGCCCTCGACGACATGATCGTTCGTGAGGATGTGGCCGTCGCCGTCGTAGACGAAGCCCGAGCCTTGGCCCTGGCCTGCGGTGACCTCGACCACGCCTTTGTTGGCGAGTTGATAGATCGACTGCACGGACAGGTTGCCACTGCTGGAGGTGGGCTGGGCATCGCTGACCGTGACCTGGCGCACAATCGTGTTTCCCTTTCCGCTCGACAAAGCGGCGTAGGTCGCCGCGCCGCCACCGGCGCCGATGAGGGCGACGGCGGCCAGCGCGGCTGCCAGGGTGACGGAGGGAGTCGTCACGTGTCTCACGCCGTCTATCTGACCAGCACTCCTTAAGAGGCCGCTGAGACTCGGCTAAGAAGTCGATAAGACCTCCGTCCGTCGACTCATCGACTCACACACAAACTCCTTACGGCAGTCTTAAGCCGGTCTTAGGGGCGGGTGGCACCTTCGAACTCGTGGCTTCGCGGGAACTGGAATCCCTGCCAACTCTCCATCCGCGATGCCGCGGCCGGGCGGTATTTTCCCCCTCCGCCCGTTTGTCGGTGCTGTGCGCCGTCGCTGTCGCTACCGCCCTTGTGGCAGCGGCGGCCGCGCAGTCGAGTACCACTCGACGGCTAGAGGTACCGGCAAGCTCGGAGATCTCGCGCGCATCGGCCCCGATCCTCGACAAGGAAGTGGCGGCCGCCGGCGCCGGCGCCGTGGCTCCGGCCGGTTACTGGGGCGGCCAGTATCGAACCGCCGCCGGCGAAGCGGTGACGATCTATGCCTCCAATAGCTATCCCGTCGACTCGGCCCTGGGTCAGCGCTGGGCCGACTTTCTCGGGTCGCTCGTCCATGGCCCGGAAATCTCGACCGTCACGGTCCTCCTCGCGACGTCGACTGAGATTTCGCGCGTCTGCGGTTCAGACGCGGTGGCCTGCTACAGCCCGCAAGGCGCGGTGTTGTACACCCCGGGCGAGGATCCTGGCAGTGACCTTTCCGCGGAGGCCGTGATCACGCACGAGTACGGTCATCACGTGGCGGCGAATCGTTCCGACGCCCCCTGGTCCGCGCTCGATTGGGGCCCCAAGCGCTGGGCGTCGGCGATGCAGGTCTGCGCGAAGTCGCGTAGCGGCGAGCTCTTCCCCGGCGCCGAGGATGCCCGGCACTACGCGCTCAACCCGGGCGAAGGCTGGGCCGAGACGTACCGCGTCCTCAACGAACGCAAGGCCGGTCTAGCGGAAGCGCCGTGGCAGATCGTCACCCAGGCTCTCTACCCCACGGCAGCCGCGCTGACTGCCGCCGAGCAGGACGTCACCACCCCGTGGAAGGCCGCGACGACGACGACCCAGACCGCGGCCTTGAGCCGGACGAAGAAGACCCGGACCTTCACCGTCGCGACTCCGCTCGACGGGACCTTGAAGATGACGCTCAAGCACTCGGCTGGGATGCGGCTCGCCGTTGACGTGTTCGCTTCCTCGACGCGCGCCGCACACGTGGTCACCACGGGCGTCGTCGCACGCACCTTCACAGCCTGCGGAACGCGGAGTTACCGCTTCCGGGTGACCGAGCTGGCCGGACGCGGCTCCGTGAGTCTGACCGTCGCGAAGCCCTAATGGTCTGACCGGCAACGTTCGCCGGGCCCTAGCCCGCGATCACGCCGCTGGCTTGGTGCTCGCGACCCAGGAACCGGGCAACGTCACCGGCCACAGCACTAGTCGTTAGCCTGACCGTCGCGAAGGCGAGCCTGGCCTCTTATCCGGCTCTCACCTTCCGCGAGGACAATGGTGCCGTGAAAATTCTGGTCGTGGACGACGAACGCGCCGTACGGGAATCGCTCCGTCGAGCGCTGGAGCTCGAGGGTTACGACATCGAGCTGGCCGCTGACGGCCAGGAGGCGCTTCGGCTGCTCGAGGCGAACAGCGAGCCGCAGCCGGACGCCGTCATCCTCGACGTGCTCATGCCTGCGGTCGACGGGCTCGAGGTTTGTCGTCGGCTTCGCCGCAACGGCAACCGCGTGCCGGTGCTGATGCTCACGGCGCGGGACGAGATCGAGAACCGAGTGGCCGGCCTGGACGCCGGCGCCGACGACTACGTCACGAAGCCGTTCGCGCTCGAGGAGCTCGTCGCCCGCGTACGGGCGCTGCTGCGGCGGACCACTGCCGGCGACGACGAGTTGCTGCGCTTCGCCGACCTCGAGCTCGATCCGGGAACCCGCGAGGTTCGGCGCGGGGGCGATCCCATCGAGCTCACACGGACCGAGTTCGCGCTGCTCGAGCTGTTCATGACGAACCCTCGCCAGGTGCTGACCCGGTCGATCATCTTCGAACGGGTCTGGGGCTACGACTTCGGTTTCGCCTCCAACTCGCTCGACGTCTACATCGGCTACCTGCGCCGCAAGACCGAGTTGGGCGGAAGGCCGCGCGTGATCCAGACCGTGCGCGGGGTCGGGTACGCGCTGCGCGAGTCGTGAGCTTTCGGGCCCGTCTCGCGCTTGTCGCTGCTGCCGCGGTTGCGCTCGCCGTCCTGACCGCGTCGTTCGTGATCTATTTCGTCGTGCGTGACCAGTTGCTGGGCACGGTCGACGACTCCCTGAGGACGACGGCCGCGCAACTTCGACGAACCCCGTTTCATGACTTCCAGCACTTCGGCACGCCGGCCGGCGAGCTCGGTGGTGCGACCGGCTATCCGCAGGGCGTCGATGCGAACGGCAGGATCTTCCTCCCTCCCGGCGCGACAGTTGCGCTGCCCGTGAACGAGGCCGTGAAGTCTGTCGCCCGCGGCGAGCGGGGCGCGTTCTTCAGCAACATTGAGGTACGTGACACGCATCTGCGAATGCTGACCTTTCCGTTCGGACAGGGCGGCGCGGTGCAGGTAGTCCGGTCGCTGAGCGAGGTCGATCATTCACTCGGCCGCATTGAGAACATCCTCATTCTCATTGCCGGTGGTGGAATCGCGATCGCGGCGGCGCTGGGTCTGGCGGTGTCGCGGGCGGCGCTCGCTCCGGTTCGTCGACTCACCACGGCGGCGGAGAAGGTCACCGAGACGGGAGACCTGTCCGAACGCATCGACGTCGGCGGGCGGGACGAGCTTAGCAGGCTCGCCGGCAGCTTCAATGCGATGCTCGGCGCGCTTCAGGAGTCGTCGCGCGCGCAGCGACAGCTGGTCGCAGATGCGTCGCACGAGCTGCGCACGCCGTTGACCAGCCTGCGGACGAATATCGAGGTGCTAGCCAGTGAGCGCACGCTTCCTGCAGGCGAACGGGAACGTCTTCTTTCCGACGTCGTCGAGCAGTTGACCGAGATGACGACTTTGATCTCTGAGCTGATCGACCTCGCCCGGGGCGAGCAGCAGACGGCGGACCCGGAGGAGGTGCGGCTCGATCTCGTTGCTTCTGAGGCGGTGGAGCGCGCAAGGCGCGACCGTCCTGCCGTCACGTTCAAGACCGACCTCAGGGAGTCGACTGTGCTGGGAGTCCATGCGACGATCGAGCGAGCAGTGGCGAACCTGCTCGACAACGCCGCCAAGTGGAGCCCGCCGGGCGGGGAAGTCGAGGTTGCGGTGCGAGACGGCGAAGTCATGGTCCGCGACCATGGCCCGGGGATCGACGAGAAAGACCTTCCTCACGTCTTCGATCGCTTCTATCGGTCTCCGTCCGCGCGTGGCCGGCCGGGCTCGGGTTTGGGGCTCGCGATCGTTCGCCAGGTTGCGGTGGCGCACGGCGGCGAGGTCGTCGCGGAGCGTGCCGACGGCGGCGGCACGAGGATGACGCTCCGGCTCAACGGCAGCTCTTAGGAACTTCTTAGCGCGCTCTTAGAGCAGGCTGGTTGTCTGTGTCCATGAACCTCAATCGAAGAGCCAAGATCGTGGTCGGTGCCACAGCAGTGCTCGCTGCGGCGGGGGGAGGCGTTGCGGTGGCGGCTTCGCAGACCGGATCGTCGAACGAGGAGAGCCAGGCGGTCATCGACGACGCCGCAAAACAGCTCGGGATCCCTTCGAGCAAGCTCAGCGACGCGTTGAAGAAGGCTCTCAGCGACCGCGTCGATGCGGCGGTCGCCGCGGGTCGCATCACGAAAGCCGAGGGCGATGCGCTCAAGCAACGCATCACGGCCAATGGTGTCCCGCTCTTCGGCGGGCTTCGTCACGGTTTCGGCCACGCCGGCTTCGGCGGGCTCGAATCGGCGGCCGGCTACATCGGCGTAACGGAAGCGCAACTCCGCACCGAGTTGGAAGGCGGCAAGAGCCTCGCGCAGGTTGCGACTGCACACGGCAAGTCCGTCGATGGCTTGGTCAACGCGCTCTATGCCGATGCAACGAAGAAGCTCGACGATGCAGTATCGGCAGGCAGGCTGACGAAGGCTCAGGAGACCGAGATGCTCGGCAGCTTGAAGGAACGCATCAGCAACATGATCAACCGGACCGGCGGCCGGGATAAACCGCATTTCCGCGGATCCGGCCTGGGCTTCCGCCACTTCGACGGACCGACGGCTTAGGCTCCTACTTGTCGATCGTGACCCGCTATCGTGCGGGACCGTTTCCGTGCAGATAACCGATCAGATCGCAACAGGGCTCGACAAGCCGAGGTTGCGAGGGGTGCTCCATCAAGTCGCGTTCGTGATCGCGGTAGTCCTCGCGCCTCTGCTGATCGTCGGTGCCGACGGCGGGCGGCGGCGACTGGCAGCCGCGGTGTTCGCCGGCTCGGTCGCGGCGTGCTTCGGAGCCAGTGCGCTTTACCATCGCGTGACGTGGTCGCCGCGCGCGCGGCTGTGGATGCGGCGCATCGATCATGCCGGCATCTACCTTCTCATCGCCGGGACGTACACCCCGGTTTCGCTGCTCGTGCTCCGCGGCGCCTGGCGTCCCGTTGTCCTCACGATCATCTGGGCCGGCGCCGCCGCCGCGATCGTGCTCAAGTTCGTCTGGGTGGCTGCGCCGAAGTGGCTCGCCGCGGCAATCGGGCTTGCGCTTGGCTGGGTCGCCGTGGCCGTGCTCCCGCAGTTGATCGCGAAGGCGCACCCTGCCGCCGTGATCCTGCTCGTCGCCGGGGGGCTTGCCTACACAGCAGGTGCCGTGGTCTATGCGCGTCGCCGTCCGGACCCGGCCCCGGCGGTGTTCGGCTACCACGAGCTGTTCCACGCACTCACCATCGTGGGAGTCGCCTGTCAGTACGTGGCGATCGCGTTCTTCATCGTTCGCGCCGGCTGACGCCGACAGGACGTTCGATTCGAGAGGCCGCGATACGCCACTGCCAGCAGGCCACGCAGATCGTGGTGCCCTGGCGGCTGCCGGCCAAGCCTCGGCAGATCCGGTTTTGCCCATTGGCGTGCTACGGTGGGCGTCTACAGAGCGTGTACCTGGTTGGCAATTACGCCTCCACCTACCGTTCGTGAATTGGTAGAGGAGGTGTTTTTCAATGGCAACTGGAACCGTGAAGTGGTTCAACGACTCCAAGGGGTATGGCTTTATCTCCCCCGCGGACGAGGGTAAGGACCTTTTTGTTCACCACAGCTCGATCGTTGGTGACGGCTTCAAGTCGCTCCCCGAGGGAGCGAAGGTCGAGTTCGAAGCAGCCGAGGGCGCAAA
>JBBWZE010000064.1:0-38214 GCA_039648845.1 Actinomycetota bacterium
GGAGCGATCGACTCCAGCTCCTGGCGGTAGTCGCCGAAGCCGACGATCAGCGCGCGTGCGTCGACGCTGCGTAGCGCCTCGAACAGGATTTGGACGCCCTTGTTGTAGAGGAGCTTCCCGAAGTAGACGACCGTTGGTTCGTCGGTGCCGAAGAACTCCTGGAGGCGCACGGCGTTGCCGTCGTCCGGTTGCCGCTCGTCGAAGTTCCCGGGGTTGTCCGCATCCGCTCGCGCTTCCTCCAGCAGCCGGGCGAGGGATTCGTCGCGCGAGCGGGAGGGGCGGAACTCGTCGACGTCGACTCCCGGCGGCACCTCGTGCACACGGTCGACGTGGTCGACGACCTCCTCCAGCACGGCCCGGATGTGAGCCGACCCGACAAACACCGCCTGCGCGCGCGTGAGGCACTCGCGACCCCAGGCGGCGAGCTCCTCGTTGCCGCGCATCGAGTACTCGAGCTCTGACCCGTGCGCTTTCACCGCGAACGGCATTCCGCTGGCCCAACCAACCGCCGCCCCGAGCAGCACGTGGTTCGCGAAGACCAGATCCGCGGGCATCTGCGCACACAAAGCTGTGGCATTGAGCGCGACGTAGCGTTCTCGCTCGGCGCGCGTGAAGTCCTGCAGCAGCCTCGCCTCGATGCCCTCGTAGCGGTCGAGCACGAAGACGGGGAGCAGCCCCCCGACATTTGGCCTGAATACCTTCGCGCCGCCGAGGTCGTAACGCTCGGGATGCGGTTCTTGACAGACCACGACGACGTCATGGCCGGCGCGGCTCCATTCACGCGCAAGGGAACGCGTGTAGACGTTCGACCCCGTTCCACCGAGCAGATAGCCGTGCCAGAGCAGGATCCGCGTGACCCGGCCCCTTGTAGCTACGTCAAGTAGAAGTAGAGCGCGTAGAGCAACTCGACCGCCGGATTCGACGTGTGCACGGCCACATCCTGCGGTACGTCGAGCAGGGCTTCCGAGTAGTTGAAGATGATCCTGACGCCCGACTCGACCAGGTCGTCCGCAACGCGCTGCGCGTTGTCGGCGGGAACCGCGACGACGCCCACGATGATGTTCTTCTCTCGAATCGTGTTCGAGAGGCGCGTGTAGTCGCTGACCGGAACGTTCCCGACCGGACGGCCGACCTTGTCTGGATCGGTGTCGAAAACGGCGGCGATGTTGATCCCGTGCTCCGCGAAGATCGGCGAGCTGGCAATCGCCTGACCGAGGCGCCCCGCTCCGATCAGCGCGATGTTGTGCTGGCCCTGGGTGCGGAGGATCTTGCGGATCTCTCCGAGCAGCGAATCGATGTTGTAGCCGACACCGCGCTTCCCGAACTTCCCGAACGCGGAGAGATCGCGGCGGATCTGGGTCGCGTTGATGTTCGTGTAGTCGGAGATCTCCTGGGAGGAGATGCGCTCCTTGCCCATCTTCTTCGCCTGCGTGAGCACTTGAAGGTAGCGGGACAGGCGCGCCGCGACTCCGACCGTCAAGCGATCAGACACAGGCACCGGGCTCCTGGATTCGAGAGTTTGTGACAACCCGAAGCCGTTGTATCACGCGACGCCGGGGGCGCGCGTAGGTCAACTTTGTGCGGCCACTTTGCGGCGAAAGACATCTGGGTCCACGTAATAGACAAACGCCCGCGCGCCGTTGATCTCCACAACAGGGAGCCACTCCCGATGGCGCGCCTCCAGCGCGGGATCGCCGTCGATCTCGACCTCCTCGAGCTCGAACGGGATCTCCTCCCGAATCTCGGCGACGATCCCACGCGCGCGCTCGCAGAGGTGGCAGCCCTTCGCGTGATAGAGGACGACCTTATGGATAGATGCCGCGCGTCACCGTCGCTTCCGCGACGCGCTGGACGGCGAGGCCATACGCGGCCAGGCGCATCGAGACATCGCGGCTCTCCATCAGGGCCCAGGTCTCGTTGAACGCGCGTGTGACGATGTCGTTCAGCTTTGCGTTGACCTCGGCCTCCTTCCAGAAGTACTCCTGCAGGCCCTGGACCCATTCGAAATAGGAGACGACCACACCGCCGGCGTTCGCGAGGATGTCGGGGAGGACGAGCACGCCTTTCTCCTCGAGGATCTCGTCGGCGGCGGGCGTCACCGGACCGTTTGCGCCCTCGACGATGATCTTCGCCCTGACCTTGTGGGCGTTCTCCGCGGTGATCACCTGCTCCAGCGCGCATGGGGCGAGAACGGCGCACTCGAGCAGCAGCAGGTCGTCGTTCGAGATCGCCTCGGCGCCTCTAAAACCGGCGAGCGAGCCGGTCTCACGCTTGTGCGCGATCGCCGCCTGAACGTCGACGCCGTTCGGGTTGTAGAGACCGGAGCTCGAATCGGAGACGGCGATCACCGTCGCTCCGTCCTCGGCGAGGAATTTCGCGAGATACGAGCCAACGTTGCCGAAGCCTTGCACCGCCACCGTCGTGCCCTGCAGCGACAGCTGCTGCTTGCGGACGGCTTCCCGCACGCAGTAGAGGGCCCCTCGCGCCGTCGCCTCCTCGCGGCCGAGCGAGCCGCCGATCGTGAGCGGCTTGCCGGTGACGACTCCGAGGACCGAATGGCCCTTGTTCATCGAGTAGGTGTCGAAGATCCAGGCCATAACGCGCCCGTCGGTGCCGACGTCCGGCGCGGGGATGTCTTTCTCCGGTCCGATCTCGTTGATGATCTCCGAGGTGAAGCGGCGCGTCATGCGCTGCAGCTCGCCCTCGGACATCGTCTTGGGATTGCAGACGACGCCACCCTTGGCGCCGCCGAACGGGATTCCGGCGAGAGCACACTTCCATGTCATCCACATGGCCAGCGCCTTGACCTCGTCGAGCGTCACGTCCGGGTGGTAACGGATGCCACCCTTCGAGGGGCCGCGGGCGACGTTGTGGGTGACGCGATATCCCTGGAACACGCGGGTCGTTCCGTCGTCCATCGAGACGGGTATCGAGACCGAGAGCGCCTTCTTGCACTCCTGCAGAACATTGACGAGGTTCGGATCGATCGCGAACGTGTCTGCGACCTTCCTCAGCTGCGACCTCGCGATCTCGAAGGGGTTCTCGCGAAGGTGCGAGACGGGCGCGTCGACGATGGTCACGTCAGCTCCTTTTTCCGCGCAAATGGGGGCCTTTTTCGCTCTTTCTGGGCGATGTGAGCCTACTTGATCGTGAAACCGACCGTTCGGATCGTCGGCGGCCCCGCCTCGGTCGCGAAGGCGACGAGCCGAAGCTGGTAGTCGCCTTTGGGCAGGACGGCCCCTGCCTCGTCGCGACCGGTCACCCCGAACGAATAACGACCCGGCAGCACATCGCGAAGGCGCGCGAGCAGTCCGATGCGACCGCCGTCCGGGCTCCACAGTTCGAGGTCGAGGCGGGACAGCGGCAGCACGGTCGGCTCACCAGCCGAACGCCGCACCGAGCCGGCGACGAAGCTCAGCAGCGCAGGCGCGGCATCGGAGGGCGAGAACGCGCGCATCGAGAGCCGAACGGAGTCGAGTCCCGCCGCGAGGCGCGGCCCGAAGGTGATCGTCCACGGCACGCGAATTTCCCTGCCGGCTGCGGGCGTCACGACGACGACGCCCTCCGCAGGTGCCGTTCCCACGAGCTTGCTCGTCACACGTGCGCGAACGTGGACTCGAATCGATCGGCCAGGGCCGAGCGACAGATGCTGCGGCCTGAGATCGAACCGGAGCGCCGCGGCTCCCTCACGGGTGACGCGCACCTCGGGCGACAGGATCAGGCGGCGGAAGGAGACATTACGGAGGACGAACTCTTGGTCCGTGCGCCAGCGACGGCTACCGGCGCGTCCGAGCGCGAGCGACGCCGGGGTCGCGCCGACCTCTGTCGCGGTCGTACCGCCGAGATCGATCAGACCGGCCCCCTGGGCGGCGATGCGGTCGTCGGGCAGCGGGCGGGCGGCGCCGACGAGCAGGCTCTTCAGCGCGTCAGCGTCGAGCTCGGGGCGCGCCTGGGCAAGAAGTGCGGCGGCCCCGGCGACGAGCGCAGCCGCCGCGCTCGTGCCGTTGACGGTGCCGTAGCGTGCCGAGCCGTCGGCATTCGCTCCAGGTTCGGCCGTCTCGAGTGCGACGCCCGGCGCCACGACCTCGGGCTTGACACGGCCGTCGAACGCCAGACCGGTCGAGGAGAAGCGCATCACCCTCCCCTCGCCTGCGTTCGACTCGGTTCTTACAGCGCCGAGCGAAACGGTCGTCTGTATCCCGCTGCGAATCCTGTCCAGCAGCGTGTGAGCGATGTCGCCGGGGACGGACACCGCCGGGATCGGTGCGCTCTCGTCGAGGCCGATGCCGCCGGCTGGAAGATCTGCGCCGTAGAACAGCACCGCCACGGCTCCTGCCTGGGCGGCATTCGCGACGGATCCGTTGGGATCGACTCCGGCAGGGAGGAGTGCCGCGCGGCCGGCGACCAGGCTCGCGCCGCGGCGGTCGAAGAAGTCAAGCAGCGGGACGGCGCCGCGATAACCGGCCGCCCCGGTCGTTGCCGATCTCGGCGCGCCGATGCCGACGTCGAGCGAACGGGTCGGCGTGACCGCACCGGCGAGTGGTCTCATCCCGTCGAGCTCGATGCGGAGCCCTGCGCGCAATACGACGCGCACCTGTCCGAACCGGGGACGTAGATCCACCGCGCCGACCGTCAGGACCGCCGGCGCCCCTCCTGGGCCCGCGACACTGCCGTAGCCGGGGCCGGCAGGGCCGTCGTTCCCGGCGGGGGCGACGACCAGGGTGTCCAGCCGCGTCGCACCGTCTGCCGCGCGGGCAAGGGGCCCATCCGCAAACGCAGCGAACGGCTCCACCACGCCGACCAATGCGACGCGGGCCGCATCGTGCGCGTCGCCGTCGCCGTTCGGGTCGACCGCTCGCTCCAGGCCGGCGAGGACCTGATCCGTGCGTCCGTAGACCGCCCAGTTCGCAGACGCGTCTCGCTGCCACCCGGCGACACGGATCGGCAACACCGTCGCGCCCGGCGCGACGCCCGCGAGCGCACCAGGCCCGCCCGAACCGACCAGCAGGCCAGCCATCTCCGTGCCGTGCCGTTCGAGCTGCGAGGGCTGGTCAGGGCGCGATGCAGCCAACGCGCCGGCCTCGCCGCCGACGATGTCGACCCCGCCCGAGACCCGGCCGCGCAGGAAGGGGTGGGCGCGGTCGACGCCCGTGTCGAGTAGAGCGATCGTTACGCCGCGACCGTCCTTGTCGGAGAGGCCCATGTTGGGGCGTTCGCCGAGCTCGGAGCTCGTCAGGAGACGCGAGCTGAGCGACGCGGGATAGGCAGCGCGAACGGGATAGACACCGGCAACCTCGGGAGCGCGCTCGAGCAATGCGATCCCGCGCGCGTCGAACGCCGCCGAGAAGCCGTTGACGGTCCGTGTGTAACTGAACTCCGGTTGGACGACGACGCCCTGGACGCGCAGGCGCGCCACGAGCAGCTTCTGCGACGAGAGAGCTGTCTCCATCCAACGACGTTCCTCCTCGCTCGTAGCCAGGCCTCCGACGCGACCGACACGGTCCGCCAGCGCGGGCGCTTTGAGCAGGACGATGACTCGCTGGCCGACCGCGACGCGGGGCCGCTGCGCGCCGGCGAGCCCCTGCCAGCTCGGCTCTCCTTGCTGGATTACGCTTTTGCTCCCACCTCCGGCGGCGATGAGGACCGCCGTGACGACGACCGCGAGAGCCGCAAGCACCAGGGCGTTCAACGGCTCACGCGGTGGACGCGTAGGCATCGAGCCCAAGATATCCGGGATAGGGGATGGGATTGGAGAACCGCGCGGCCGAGGCGATCATGGCCGCGTTGTCGGTGCAGAGCGCCGGCGGCGCCGCCCTCGCCTCGGGGAGAGCGGCCCTCAGCTCGGAGTTGGCGGCCACTCCGCCGACCACCGCGATGTCGGTCGCCTCGATCTGCTCGGCAGCCTGCCTCGTGCGTTCGACAAGCGCGCGTACGATTGCGTGCTGATAGCTCGCAGCCAGATCTGCTCGGCGGCGGTCGAGCTCTCTCGCCGTCAGTTCCTTGACCGCGTACAGCAACGCGGTCTTCAGGCCGGAGAAGGAGAAGTCGAGGCCGGGGACGCGTGCAACGGGGAACTCGTACGCGCTCGAGTCGCCCTCGCGCGCGATGCGGTCGATCTCTACGCCTCCGGGATAAGGAAGGCCGAGGAGCCTCGCTCCCTTGTCGAACGCCTCCCCCGCGGCATCGTCGAGCGTCGTTCCGAGGATCTCCGGTTTGCCGATGCGATCCCGAACGTCGAGCAGCATGGTGTGGCCGCCGCTCGCGAGCAGGCAGACGAACGGTGGCTCGAGCGGATCCGGCTGGAGGTAGAGCGAGGCGACGTGGCCCTGCAGATGGTCCACCGCGGCCAGCGGCAGCCGCCGCGCCCAGGCAATCGCCTTGGCGGCGGCGACGCCGACGAGAAGGGCGCCGATCAGCCCGGGGCCCGCCGTCACGCCCACGAGGTCGACGTCGTCGAGCGTCGTGCCCGAGTCGCGCAGAGCTTCCTGCACAACCGGTGTGACGAGCTCCAGGTGACGCCGCGATGCAACCTCGGGGACGACGCCGCCGTAGCGTGCGTGCAGATCAGCCTGCGAGGAAACGACGTTCGAGAGGATGCTGCCGTCTGGCGTGATCACCGCCGCAGCGGTCTCGTCGCAGGAAGTCTCTAACCCGAGTATCATGCGCTTCCGCTGCGCGAAAGCGCCAACTGGTTGCGGACGCGGCACAGCGTTCGCCCTAATGTTGGCACCGTGCTCCCTCCTGTTCCAATTACCGCCGACATCTTTGAGAGACGCTCCGCGATCCCCTGTTTTCTCGAAGAGCTCGGAGCGTCAGTTCGCATAGAGCCACTTCGTTTCGGCGACTACCTTGTCGGAGGGAATACGGTCGTCGAACGGAAGAGCGTCCTTGATCTCCACAGCTGCCTGGTGAGTGGACGACTTTGGGTTCAGCTCGGAAGCCTGCGAAAGGGAGCTCGGTATCCGTTTCTCTTGGTCGAAGGAGCAGATATCGATGATGGGCCGCTGTCGCCGGCTTCGGTGCGCGGAGCGTGTCTCTCGGCGATGCGTCTTGGCATCAGACTGATTCAGACAAAGGATCAACGCGACTCCGCACTCTGGATGTATCGGTTGGCCAAGTTGTGCCAGCGTCGCCCAGGTCCCCGTGCCAGTTAGTCGCTCGCAGCATCGCTGCGAGCAACAGGGTCGCGCCACATGATCAACGCGTCCTCGCGGTTGTCCGTGTAGTAGCCGCGACGCACTCCTCTGGCCTTGAAGCCGGCTTGCTCGTAGAGCTTGATCGCCACCTCGTTCGAGACCCTGACCTCGA
Organism: Actinomycetota bacterium; assembly: GCA_039648845.1. Taxonomy (GTDB): domain Bacteria; phylum Actinomycetota; class Thermoleophilia; order Gaiellales; family Gaiellaceae; genus 3-1-20CM-4-69-9. Next base: position 7,309 of record JBBWZE010000064.1, read on the forward strand.
GTGTGTAACCACGACGCCCTTCTCCGCCCGTCAGCTCGATTAGCCGCTCGAGCAGTCCCGTCGCGACCCGCTTCCGCCGGTGCTCCGGCGCGACGGCGAGGTTCATGACGTGCCACGCGTCGACGTAGCGCGAGATGATCAGGTAGCCGAGCAGCTCACGTGTGTCGGGCTCGAACGCACCGAGCGAGATCGAAGACGGCTTGGCCAGCTCGCCGGCGAACATCGACCGGGACCATGGAGTCGGGTACGAGTCGCGCTCGATCGTCTCGATCGCATTGAGGTCGCGCAGCTCGAGGCGCCGAAAGTCCACCTTGTTCGCGGTCGCGCTCATCGGCTGGCCTTTGGCCGATGGGCGGGGGAAGGGGCATTAAGGGAAACCGGGAGGTTTCTCCATTCTTTCTCCTCAATGCGCACGGTGGCGGTCGCGAAGGTGCGCGCGTTGAGGCGACTCCTAAAGAAGGGAGTTCGTGAGGGAAGACGCGCAGCGTCTCGTCCGCGAAGCGGACCCGTGGAGGTCTGGGGGAACCGGGAGGTTCCCCCAGCTCGTACCTGTGAGTTCCTCACGGGAGCGAACCGAAGGTAAGCGACGCTCATTTGGTGGTTTTATCAGCGTCGGGGACTCTTAGGTACGTCGGCTCTACAGCCTCGGCCGGTCCGAACTCCCGCGCCAGCGCCGCGTGGAAGCGGGCCCGCGGGACATGGCGGTCGTCCTGATCAGGCGGAATCTGGGCGCCGCCGGCTTCCAGCACCGAGCGGTAGCGGAGGGCGCCGCTGCCCACATACACGATGCCGGAGGTGAGCTCCAGCTGATCGGGGGGCAGCACTCGAGGTTCCTCCAGGAGCACGAAGACCTCGCCTCGCCTGGCATCCACCACGGGCAGGGCACCAGGAGCCCCGGCGGCGAGCGCGTCGAGCGTCGAGACGCCTGCGAGTGGGACGCCGAGGGCGAGCGCGAGCCCGCGCGCGGTCGCCACCCCGATACGGACGCCGGTGAAGCTGCCCGGCCCGATCCCGACGGCGATCCCCTCGAGCTCCCGGGTATGCGCACCTGCCTGGCGCAACAAAGCGTCGACGTCCTCGAGGAGCGTGACCGCGCGCGATGTCCGCTCTCCCAGGACCTCGCCGTCGGACACCAGGGCGCTCGTCGCAACATCAGTCGCCGTGTCGAAGGCCAGAATCAGCATCGCCCTGAATCGTGACAAGTCGGTGTCCTTCTTCGCCGTGTTCGAGCTTCACCTCGACCCGCGGCGTTGGCAGGACTCCGGCTCCCGCTTCCGGCCATTCCACGAAGACGACCGCGTCGTCGAAGTACGGCTCGAGGTCCCCCCACTCCGCGGCGGAGACGTCGCGGAAGCGAAAGAGGTCGAGATGCGACACATCGAAGCGGCCCTTGTACCTGTGACCGATGGTGTACGTCGGGCTCGTGACTGCTCCTTCGACGCCGAGCGCACGGCACGCACCGCGGACGAACGTCGTCTTGCCCGAGCCGAGCTCTCCCGAGACCGTCACGACGTCGCCCGGGCGCAGATCTGCGGCGAGTCTCGCAGCAACCTGCTCTGTCTCTTCCGGCGAGCGAGTCTCGATCAGAAGAGCCCGAGCTGCACTGCGGGCTCTGCGACGAGCGGCGCGACGTAGACAGGCTCCGGCGGACCCGCCTGGCGGCCCATCAGCTCGGGCAGCCTCGCGAAGTCGGACTTGAGGACCTCGAGCATGCGCGGCGTGTACAGCGCGGCCGCCGGGTGATAGATCGGGTAGAGCAGCACACCGCGTCCGCCGAGCGTCACCTCCTGCTCCTGGCCGTGCACGCGTGTGATGCCGGTGGGCCGTCCTGACAGGAGCTTGGTCGCGAAGTTCCCGAGCGTCGCCACCACACGCGGTTCGATCAGCTCGACCTGGCGCCAGAGATGCGATTCGCAGGCTTGGATCTCCTCCGGTAGTGGGTCACGGTTGCCGGGAGGGCGGCACTTGAGAACGTTCGCGATGTACACCTCACCGCGCGAGAGGCCGATGCCCTCGAGCAGCTGTTCGAGCAGCTTTCCAGCCGCGCCGACGAACGGGATGCCTTGCTTGTCCTCGTGGAAGCCCGGCGCTTCGCCGACGAACATCAGGTCTGAATTCGGGTCCCCCGAACCGAACACGACCTGCGTGCGGCCACCGGCGAGCGCGCACTTGGTGCAGCCGGCGACGACCTCGCCGAACGCGCGCAGCTCGTCTGTGCGAGTCAGCTCAGTGACCGCAGCCACAGCTTCCGCCGCAACAGCCGCCACCACTGCTGAATGCGCCGGTCTGCCCGGCGGTGCCGACCATCGAGAACGTCGAGAGCTGACGAGCGACGTTGGTCGCCCCGCACTCCGGGCAGGCAACCACCTGATCTCCCCGGACGAGCTCCTCGAAATGCTCCTCGCACTTCATACAGACGTACTCGTACATCGGCATCGCTCGAGCAGTTTAGGGACCCTGCCGGATGGGCGGCAACCGGAACTAGTACGAGCCCTTGACCGCCCGGCCCCCGAGCCTGCCGGAGAGCGAATTCCTCGAGAAGCTCAACGTTCCGGCGACGGCCGCCGCGCCGGAAACGCGGACAGTTCCCTTGTATGCAAGCGGCAATCCTCCTGGGACGAACGAGACTTTCCCGGTCACCTGAACTCCGGCAACGGCGCTGTAACGGCTCAAAGTGAAGGTGAGCGCCTGCTGCGAAGCGACGAGCTTCCCCCCGTAGACGCCGCGTGGAGCAAAAGACGCCGAGGAGAGCACGATCTGCAGCCAGGTCGCCTCAGCCTCGCGGATCGTCTTTGCTGCAGCCGCCAGGGTGGCCTTCACCGTCACCTTTGCCGGCCGGCGGGGAAAGGCGCCGAGGATCTTTCCCACCGGCGGGACCCGGGGACAGGAGGCTTGCCGGAAACTCTGGAGCGTTCCGAGGATCCAGCGTCTGATCGCGTCGGACGCACAACCAGAGAAGTCGGCCGAAGAAACACTGTGTCCGACGCCTGGGACGGTGATCAACTGGCCCTGCGGGAATGCGGAGATCACCGCGACGGCATTGGCCGTAGGCGTCCGTAGATCGAAGCCACCATTGAGAGCGAGCACCGGCACGTTCGGCAGCGGCCCAGGCCCGAGTGGCGTGTTTCCAGTCGGCGCCGGCCAGTCTTCGCAGAAGTAGGCCGTCCCGATGCGCGCCGCCCAGTTTCCGAACGGCCCGAAGCTACCGGGTGGAAACGCCCCGATCGTTGCATCGAGGATCGCCTTGCGAGAGGCCGGCGGGGTGTCCGGGGCGAACGGGAAAGGGCCGTCCGCACAATTCGTGGCGGCATAGAGACCGAAGCTCAGGTCCTCCGCGGACAGCTTGCTAGTCCGCAGATCCATGTCGTACAAGCGCAGCAGTGGGCGCGCGTTCCCGAGCAAGGCGGCGTGGACGGCGGCCGGCGCCTCCGCGGCGAGGCCCGGAGAGAGATCCGCGTCGATGACCATCGAGATCAGGTCTTCGCCGTTCATCTGCAGAGCTCGAAGCTTTCCGTTGGGTGCGATGACCTTTCCTTTGAGGGGACGCGCCTCTAGTCGGTTCGCAAGCTTGACGACGTCGCCCGCAAAATCCTTCGTGGCGCCGCTGCAGATGCCGCCCGCACAGAAGGCGGTCAGCGTGCCCGGCATCGCTCGCAGGACATTTCGCTCGAAGGGGTCCGGAAACGTCGGCGCGACGACGGAGTCGAGGACGATCCGCTCGACGGCGGCGGGATGAGCCAGCGAGTAAGCGAGGGCGAGCTTGGTGCCATACGAGACGCCGAAGAGCCCGATGCGCCCGAGGCCCAGGGCAACCCGCACCGACTCCATGTCTTCTGCGTGGTCGCGCGTCGCATAGAACTGCCGCGCCGGTCCGATGATCGCGGCGCAGTCGCGGGCGAGCGCAGCGTCCTGTTCGATCGTCGTCATCGTCGAGGTCTGCAAGCCCGGACAGTTGATGAGGCCGGATTTCCCCGTGCCTCGATTGTCGAATGCGACGAGCGTGTAGCCGGGGAACATGTTCTGCAGGTCCTGGGCAGCGGTCGCAAAACCGAGCCCGTAGGCGCCGGCCGATCCCTGCCCAGGGCCGCCCGCGATCAGGAACATCGTCCCGCGCGGCAGCCCGCTCGCGGGCAGAACCTCGACGTGAAGAGGGATCGTGCCGGAGACCGCTCCGCTTCGATCCAGCGGGACGTCCACCGTCCCGCATTGAACGCCGTCCGTGGTCTGCGGACAGGGCGTGAGGCTGATGGCCGCACGCGCTTGGCCGGGTGCGGCCAGCACAAGGGCGACGGCTAGCCCCAGGAGGAGACGACGACCCACCAGGCACGCCAGGGTACCACTGCCCGTGTACCCTTCCCTTGCCCGGTATCCGCTACGGAACTGGAGCTTCGAGTGTTCGAGAGTGTCAAGGTCATCGGTTCCGGCCGCGTTGGCTCGGCCGTTTTGGCTCGCCTGCGCGAGAGGGAACTCACCGTGGGGGACCATCAGCTCGTCCTGCTGTGCGTGCCCGACGGCTCGATCGCCGAAGTCGCACGCGGACTCGACGAAGGGCCTTGGGTCGCCCACGTCTCCGGAGCCACGCCTCTGTCGGCACTCGAGCCGCATCGCCGGCGGTTCTCGATGCACCCGCTGCAGACGTTTACGCGCGCGCGAGGGCCTGAGCAACTCGACGGAGCCTGGGCCGCCGTGACAGCCGAATCCGAAGAGGCCAGGGTCGCCGGCTTCTGGTTGGCGGAGACCCTAGGCCTGAAGCCGTTCGAGCTCGGCGACGCCGCGCGTCCGCTCTACCACGCCGGAGCCGCGATCGCGTCGAACTATCTCGTCACGCTGCATACGGTGGCGTCCGAGCTCTTCCGCGCGGCAGGTGCGCCTCCAGAAGCACTCGTTCCGCTGATGCGCCGGACCATGGACAACGGCTTCGAGCTGACCGGGCCTATCGACCGGGGCGACTGGGAGACCGTGGCGGCACACCGGCGTGCGATCCGCGAGTCGAGGCCCGAGCTAGAGCCCCTGTACGAGGTGCTCGCGGAGGCGACCGCGAGATGAAGACGTTGCGGACCATCCGAGAGCTGCGTCGGGCGCTTGCCGATACCGGGCGCGTTGGGCTGGCCCCGACCATGGGTGCGTTCCATGAAGGACATCTCGCGTTGTTCCGCGCGGCGCGTGAGGAGTGCGACGTCGTCGTCGTATCGTTGTTCGTCAATCCGACGCAGTTCGGCGCGAGCGAGGATCTGTCGCGTTACCCACGGGACGAAGAGCGCGACGCCGACCTGGCAGAGGCAGCAGCAGTCGACATCCTGTTCGCGCCTTCCACCGAGGAGATCTACCCGGAGGGATATGCAACTTGGATCGAGGTCGAGGGCACCGGCGCGGAAGGCCGGTCGCGCCCGGACCATTTCCGAGGTGTCGCCACCGTGTGCCTGAAGCTCTTCAACATCGTGCGTCCGCACGTCGCCTACTTCGGTCAGAAGGATGCCCGGCAGGCCGCTGTATTGCGTCGGATGATCCGCGACCTGGACCTGGATCTCGAACTGCGCGTGCTGCCGACAGTTCGCGACCCCGACGGCTTGGCGCTTTCCTCCCGAAACGCCTATCTGTCCGACGAGGAGCGGCTGCAGGCGCTTGCGCTCCCACGAGCGCTCGAGGCGGGCCTGTCTGCCCATGCCCTCGGGTCTGACCCCGTGACCGCGGCACGTGTCGCGTTCAACGGGCTCGAGCCCGATTACGTGGAGGTGCTCGACCTCGGCGGCGTGACCGTGCTCGCCGCTGCCGCCCTCGTCGGCTCGACACGACTCATCGACAACATCGTCTTGGAAGGAGAGTTGACGTGAAACGCGGGAAGCTGACGCTGACGAAGCTCGCCGACATGAAAAGCGACGGCGAGAAGATCGTCATGGTCACCGCCTACGACGCGCCGGGCGCACGGCTGGCCGAACAGGCGGGCATAGACATCCTGCTGGTCGGCGATACGGCCGGAATGGTCGTGCTCGGCCACGACGGGACGGTGCCGGTGACGATGGACGAGATGCTCTTCATGACGCGGTCCGTCTCCGGCGCGGTCGAGCATCCGCTGGTCGTCGGCGACATGCCGTTCGGGAGTTACCACGTCTCCGACGAGGACGCCCTGCGCAACGCGATCAGGTTCGTCAAAGAGGCCGGCGCGGACGTGGTCAAGCTCGAAGGCGCCGGGCCCTCACTGTCGCGTGTGCGCGCGATCGTCTCCGCGGGCATCCCGGTGATGGGCCACGTCGGCCTCACGCCGCAATCGGAGACGATTCTCGGCGGCTTCAAGACGCAGGGCCGGACAGCGGCAAAGGCACAGCAACTCCTGGCCGACGCTCTGGCGCTGGAGGCGGCCGGCTGCTTCGCCATCGTGCTCGAAGCGGTTCCCGTTCCCGTCGCCGCGCGCATCACGGAGTCGGTCACGGTGCCGACGATCGGGATCGGCGCCGGTCCCGAGTGCGACGGCCAGGTGCTCGTGTACCACGACCTGCTCGGCCTCACCGAGGGGCGCGCGCCGCGCTTCGTCAAGCGCTACGCCCAGCTCGCGGAGGAGATACGCGGAGCGCTCGCGACGTACGCCCAGGAAGTTCGTCACGGCGTCTATCCCGCGCCCGAGCACACCTACGCGATGTCGGAGGAAGAGCTCGAACTGTTCTCAGCCCGCCGCGTAGAGCAGCGTCAGAGCGATGGCTAGCCCCACGCCTATTGCCGTCGCGAACGTGACGCCTGCCAGCGACCGCGCCCACGTCCAGCCGTGCACCGTTCGGACTCCGACGAGCAGCAGCCCGAGCGACCAGATGAGAAACGCGTAGAAAATCCAGGCGACCACGGGCCCGCCACCGTGCCCGTCCGCCCCCCCGGTTCGAAACAGGTCCCAGCCGTAGACAGCGATCCGGATCGGCCAGTAGACGAAGAGCGCCAGCGCGACCGGGACGGCTGCAAAGGCCAGCACGTGCCGGGCTCGCCGGAAGCTGCCTCGGCCTCCCAGTCGACGGAGGGCGACGTGAAGAACCTTCCCGACGACGAAGTAGACCGTGAAGCCGTAGAGCCCGCCCGCCAGAAACGCCCAGACTGCGAGCAGGGATCCGTCTATCTGCACGTCGTCGAGCAGGGTGCTCGCGACCGACGTGGCGAGGACGCCCGCGACGCCCCCCAGCCAGACGATCGCGCCGACCGTCTCCTGCCGTGCCCCGGCGACGTCGTCCGAGTCGTCACGGAGAGCGGCGAAAACCCTGCGCGGGCTCTGCAGGACGAGGAGCGCCCGGAGAAACCACGCCTTCTCGCCGTCGGGCGCAGCGACGCGTGCGGTTGCCTCAGGCAGCGGCCACCGCAGCCTTCGGCAGGACGTGCCGGAGGAACTGGCCGGTGGCCGAGTCGTCTACGTCGGCGATCTGCTCCGGCGTGCCCGTCGCGATGATCTCGCCGCCGGCCTCGCCTCCTTCGGGACCGAGGTCGATGATCCAATCGGCCTGCTTGATCACGTCGAGGTTGTGCTCGATCACGAGGACTGTGTTCCCGGAATCGACCAACCGCTGCAGCACGTCGAGCAGTTTCTCGATGTCCGCGAAGTGGAGCCCGGTCGTCGGCTCGTCGAGAATGTAGAGCGTCTTCCCGGTCGCGATCTTCGAGAGCTCGGACGAGAGCTTGACCCGCTGTGCCTCACCGCCGGAGAGCGTCGTCGCGGGCTGTCCCAGCTTGATGTAGTCGAGCCCGACGTCGTGCAGCGTCTGCAGCCGCCGCCGGAGTTTCGGGATCTTGGCGAAGAACTGCAGCGCTTCCTCGACCGACATCTCGAGCACGTCTGCGATCGACTTCCCCTTGAAGCGGACTTCCAGCGTCTCCCGGTTGTAGCGGGCCCCCTTACAGGTCTCGCACGGGACGTAGACGTCCGGCAGGAAGTGCATCTCGATCTTGATCTGGCCATCGCCTTTGCAGGTCTCGCAGCGCCCGCCCCGCACGTTGAACGAGAACCGTCCCGGTTTGTAGCCGCGCACCTTCGCCTCCGGCGTCATCGAGTAGAGCTCGCGGATGTGGTCGAAGAGCTTGGTGTACGTGGCCGGGTTCGATCGCGGCGTGCGGCCGATCGGCGACTGGTCGACCTCGATCACCTTGTCGAACACCTCGATTCCTTCGACCGAGTGATGGTCGCCAGGTTTCGTCCGGTGTCGGTGCAGTTTGTTGGCCAGAGCCTTGTGGACGATCTCGTTCACGAGGGTCGACTTGCCTGAACCGGATACTCCGGTCACGCAGACGAACTTCCCGACCGGGAACTCGACGTCGATGTCCTTCAGGTTGTGCTGCGTGGCGCCGCGCACCCAGAAGGAGCCGGTGTCCTCCGTACGGCGCTCGGGGACCGGAATGACGCGCGCACCCGAGAGGAACTGGCCCGTGACCGAATTCTTGGTCCGCTCGACCTTGGCCGCAGTCCCTTCGGCGACAACATGCCCGCCGTGCTCCCCTGCGCCGGGGCCCATGTCGACGAGCCAGTCGGACGAGCGCATCATCTGCTCGTCGTGCTCGACGACGAGCACCGTGTTGCCGAGGTCGCGCAGGCGCTCGAGCGTTCCGATCAGCTTGTCGTTGTCACGCTGGTGGAGGCCGATCGACGGCTCGTCCAGGATGTAGAGCACGCCGACGAGCTGCGAGCCGATCTGCGTCGCCAGCCGTAGGCGCTGCGCCTCCCCGCCGGAGAGCGTCGCCGACGCCCGGTCGAGCTGCAGATAGCCGACTCCGACGTTGTCGAGGAACATCAGGCGCTCGCGAATCTCCTTCACGATCCGAGCACCGATGAGCTGCTCGGTCTCGGTGAGCTCGAGCTGGTCGAGGAACTCGAGCGCGCGCGTGACGGACATCTGCGTGAACTCGTGGATGTTCTTGCCGCCCACCGTGACCGCGAGCACCTCCGGCTTCAGCCGTGCTCCGTTGCAGACCGGGCACGGCCGGAACGACATGTACTCCTCGATGCGCTCGCGCTGCGAGGCGGAGTCGGTCTCTCGGTAGCGCCGTTCGAGGCTCGGAATGATGCCTTCGAAAGCAAGCATGTAGGAACGGCGACGGCCCATGCGGTTGCGGTAGCTGACGTACAGGCGCTCGCCTTCGGTGCCGTAGAGGAAGAGATCCTCTTCCTCCTCGCTCAGGTTCTCCCACGGCTCGTCGAGCGGGATCTCGTAACGGTCGGCGATCGCCTGGATGACCGATTCATAGAACCCGGAGTTGCCCACCGACCAGGGGACGAGCGCACCCTCCGAGATCGACAGGCTCGTATCGGGCACGAGCAGGTCGGGGTCGATCTCCTGCTGCGCGCCGAGCCCGGTGCAGCGCGGGCACGCGCCGTGCGGCGAGTTGAACGAGAAGATCCGTGGCTGGAGCTCGGGAAGCGAGACGCCGTGATCGGGACACGCGAACTTCTCGCTGAAGAGCAGCGAGCGGTCCTCGCCGACCAGGTCGATCGCGACGAGCCCTTCCGCCAGCTGCGCGGCGGTCTCCACCGACTGCGCGAGTCGGGTGCGGAGGTCGGGCTTCATGGTGAGCCGGTCGACGACCACCTCGATCGTGTGCTTGTACTTCTTGTCGAGCGGAATCTCTTCCTCGAGCAGATGTTGCTCGCCGTCGACCTTGACCCGCGTAAAGCCCTCGTTCCGCAACTCCTCGAAGACGTCCTTGTACTCGCCTTTGCGGTCACGGACGACCGGCGCGTTGACGGTGAACCTCGTTCCTTCCGGCAGCTGGAGGATCTGGTCGACAATCGACTCCTGGCTCTGGCCGGTGATCGGCTTCCCGCAGACGGGGCAATGCGGCCGACCCACGCGCGCGTAAAGCAGGCGCAGGTAGTCGTAGATCTCGGTGACCGTTCCCACCGTCGAGCGGGGATTTCGGGAAGTCGTCTTCTGGTCGATCGAGATCGCCGGGGACAGCCCCTCGATCGAGTCGACGTCGGGCTTCTCCATCATCTGGAGGAACTGCCGCGCGTACGCCGAGAGGCTCTCGACGTAGCGCCGCTGGCCCTCCGCGTAGATCGTGTCGAAGGCCAGGGACGACTTGCCGGAGCCCGACAGCCCGGTGATGCAGATCAGCTTGTTCCGGGGCAGCCGGACGTCGATGTCCTTGAGATTGTGCTCCCGGGCGCCGTGGACGACGAGCTCTTCTTGGGCCATAACCGGCCCAGTTTAGCTTGGTGGATCGGATCGAACAAGTGTTCGTTAAGAGACCGCGAAACCCGCTTGGGGAGCGGAGAAATCGGTCAGCCGCTGAGCCGCTCGACGAGGCCGTACACACGGCGCGGCTCCGGGACGTAGTCGATCTCGAGATCGCCCGCGACGATCGTCCCGTAACCCATCAGCCGACCCACGAGGTTCTGCTCGATCTCGACGGCTCCCAGTCGCGAGAGGCGCACTGCGGCCGCGCGGCGGTGAAACGTCCCGTGCACGACGAAGAGCTTCTCGGTGGTCAAGACGACGCGCGTTCGCTCCCACATCCATACGGCCCGAAGGGCGATTCCCGCCCCGCCGGCCTGCAGCAGGACACCCATGATCGACGCCGGCCAGCCGATCGCCATGCAACCGATGCCGACCGCGGCGAGCCCGAGCGCGCGCACGAACGGTCCGGCGAGCACGACCGCGTGTCGTCGCTCATCGAGACAAACTCGTTCCCGACCCGAGGTGATCATCGCGTTTGCAGCTTTCGCCAGACGGCGAAAGATCCCTGGTCATGAAGGAAACAGCGCAGCGCGTCGCTCTCTCGACTCTGATCGTCATCGCGATCGTCGCCGCGGCGCTCGCGCTCTGGAAGTTGAAGCTCGTCCTCGCACTCGTCTTTTTGGCGTTCATCCTGGCTGCAGCGCTCCGACCGGGAATCGAGAGGCTCGCCCGGGCCGGCATCCCCCGGGGGGTCGGCCTCCTCATCCACTACGCGGCACTGATCGGCGTGATCGGCATTGCCCTCTGGATCGTCGTGCCACGGGCCGTTGACCAGGTGCAAAACGCCCTGGGCGGCACGACCCAGGCGCAGATCCATCAGGAGGCGCAACAGTCCAAGGGGATCAAGCACGAAATCCTCACGGCAATCGACAAGCGCCTGCGCGAAGTGCCCAAGGCCAGTGAGATCCTGGACCCCGCCGTCCAGGTGACGCTGAAGGTATTCGAGGTCCTGCTCGGGATCTTCTTCGTCCTCGCCGCAGCTGCCTACTGGCTCTTCGAGCGCGGTCGCGCCGTCGACTTCGTCGCATCGCTCTTACCACGCCCGAAGCGAAAGAAGGTGCGCGATACCTGGGACCTGATCGACCTCAAGCTCGGCGCTTTCGTCCGCGGCCAGGCGCTCCTGATCGTCCTCGTCGGGACGGTGTTGTCCGTTGCGTTCTGGGCGATCGGCGAGCCGTATTTCATCCTGATCGGAGCGTTTGCCGGCCTGGTGGAAATCGTCCCGGTCATCGGCCCGATCTCTGCCGGCGTGCTGGCGATCGCCGTCGGAGCGACCGCCTCGTGGCACGTCGCGCTGGCCGCCGGGATCTGCGTGCTCGCCGTTCGGCTCGTCGAGGACTACCTGATCGTGCCACGCGTGCTCGGGGATGCGGTCGGCTTGTCGCCGCTCCTGGTGCTGATCTCCGTCACGGCGGTTGGAATCCTCTTCGGTGGTTTCGCGGTCGTGCTTGCCGTTCCGCTCGTTGCCGTCATCGTCACGGTGCTGGACGTCGTCGTGCGCGATGTCGACCCGTCGGAGGAGGAAGTACCGACGGTGCTCTTCCCGGCCAAGGACGCCGAGACCTAGGACTGAGTGCTCAGAGCCGACTGGTCAGTGTGCGAGCGCGGCGACGATCGCCGCCTCGAGCTCACGCAGGCGGAAGGGTTTGATCAGGTGCGCCACCGGCAGGAGGGCGGAGCTCTCGTCGCTCGGTGGGAAGATGCTCGTGCAGATGATCGGGAGATCCCCGAGCCGGCTACGTAGCCGGGCTGCCGCAGCCAAGCCGTTCGCAGAGGCCGGCTCGAGGATCATCACCGCGGGCGCGTCGTCGCTGGTCAGCTCGCCTTGACCGACCGGCTCGTTGCCGGTCCTCCTGACGACGGCCTCGACCAGGACCCTTAGATCGGGATGGGGCTCACTGATCAGGATCCGGGCCATGCCCACAGTCTCGGCTCGGGTGGTAGGGAACCCGCCGCAGGTTCAGTATGAGAACGGTATGACTGCAGCCCGCGTGCTCGTGATCGACGACGACGGCGACATCCGGCGGCTCGTCGCCGATCTGCTCGGGCGCGCCGGACTCTCCGTGGAGCAGGCGGAGGACGGGCGCTCGGGCCTGCGAGCCCTCCACAGGACGCCTCCCGACCTCGTCGTCCTGGACGTTTCGATGCCGGGGCTGGACGGCTGGGAGACCCTCGAGCGGATCCGGGATCTCAGCGAGGTGCCCGTGTTGATGCTGACCGCGCGGGGCGACGAGCTCGAGCGCGTGCGCGGCCTGAAGGCGGGCGCCGACGATTACGTCATCAAGCCGTTCGGCCGGCAAGAGCTCGTGGCGCGCGTGCTTGCACTGCTGCGGCGCGCGGGGCCGGGGTCCGTCGAGCCGCAGGCGCGCTACGCCGACGACCGCGTGACGATCGACTTCGCGCAGCGCACGGTCACGTTCGACGGCGCGGACGTCTCGTTGACACCGCTCGAGTTCAAGCTCCTCGCAGCCTTCGTCCGTCATCGACGCCAGGTCCTGTCACGGGATCAGCTCCTGGAGCTCGTCTGGGGCGATGCGTACGGCGTCTCGCCCGATCAGGTCAAGCTCTACGTGGGCTACCTGCGGCGCAAGCTCGATCCGGAGGACACGACGCGCGTCCCGATCGAGACCGTTCGCGGCTTCGGGTATCGGTACACGGCGGACTAGCGCGGTCGCGCCGGCAGCTCGACGCAGAAGGACGTGCCCTCGCCCGGATCGCTGCGAACGGCGATCGAGCCGCCGTGGGCTTCGACGATGGCGCGGGTGATGTAGAGGCCCAGGCCCGTTCCGGGAATCTGGTGTTCGGAGGCCGTCGAGGCGCGGAAGAAACGCTCGAAGAGACGCTCCTGCTCCTCGGACGCGATCCCGATTCCCGTGTCCGCGACCTCGAGCCGAACGACACCGTTCACCGGCGTCACCGCGACTCGGACGTCTCCCCCCATAGGCGTGAACTTGATTGCGTTGGAAACGAGGTTTTCGACGAGCTGAAACATCCGGCCCTTGTCAGCCTGAACCGACGAGACGTGCTCCGCCTCACAGATCAGCTCGACCCCGCCGGCCGCCGCACGTGGTGCTGACTCTTCGACGGACTGCCTCACAACTGCGGCGAGATCCAGCTCGGCCGGCCGGAGCTCGAGCTGGCCGGCTTCCACGCGAGCGACGAACAGCAGGTCGTCGACGAGCCGAAGAAGGCGGTCCGCATTGCGATCGGCGACATTGAGAAACCCACGCTGTTCCTCGGTCAGGTTGGAGTCGTCGAGAACGAGCTCGAGATAGCCCATGATCGAGGTCAGCGGCGTCCTGAGATCGTGCGAGATCAACGCAACGAATTCGTCCTTGAGCCGGTCGGCCTCGCGGAGCTGCTCGTTCTGCCTCACGAGCTGACGCTGCACGGATTCCGCCTCCGCGCGGGCCGCCCGTTCGTCGCGCCGGACACGGTCCAAAGACCGGACGAGCCCGGCGAGCCTGATGAGAACGAGACCCGACAGCGCGGCCGATGCGATTGCGAGCGCAATTGCGTCGATCCGCCGATCGGCCAGTCGTTCCACGATCAGGATCACGGGCACGGTCGCGACAGCGATCCAGAGCGCCAGTAGCCGCACGCTGCTGAGACGGGGGCCCACGGCGCGCTTGGGCTCAGAAAGATCACGCATGGAGGGGCTGAGGGCTGCAGTGCCCCAGAGCACGTAGGAGAGAAGCCAGCCGGCGTCGAGCCACGAGGTCCCCGCGTAGGCCCCCGGTGAGACGCTGAAGACCTCGTCGGCCAGGAGGAGCAGAACGACGCTGGCCGCCAGGTAGCGATAGGAGACCGTGCGCCTGGCAGGTGTCAGGCCGAGAAACACGAGAGCTGCGAGGAGCAGGACGTCCATTCCCGGGTACGACAGTGCAACGAGTTGACCGACCCAGTCGCTCGAGCCGGTCACGAGCGGTTGCATCACGAAGATCCAGTGGCAGCTGCCGAACGCGGTCGTCAGGAGAGCCGCGTCGATCAGTCCCTCTCGCCGCCCCTGCGGCAGCGTGCGCAGCACGAGCAGGACGAGCCCGACGGCCAACAACGGATAGCCGGCGAGGTAAAAGACATCGGCCACTGACGGAATCGGCGGATCGCGGTGCCAGATCCGGGCGTAGAAGTTGAAGAGGACGTCGCCGACCGCGAACGCCATCAAGCCCGCGGCGAAGAGGTACCAAGCAGCCGAGAGCACCGGCCGATGACGGCGCGTGCCCAGCAGGACGGCGGCGGCGGAGCCGGCTCCAATGAGGTCGTAGAGCAGCCACTGCGCGCTGTCCCAGGGCAGCAGGAAGTAGAGCCCGATGGCTGCGAGGCCCGCAACGAGATACACCCGCGCGAGCGGCGTCGTGCGAAGGCTGGCGGCGGTCACGTCTCTCTGCAATGCCTATCGGCAACAAAGCTGCCGACGCTTAGCGGATGTCACTGAAGCTCAGCGTCGTCGCGGAGCTGGTGTTGCCGGCTGCGTCCGTCGCAGTGACCGTGTAGGTCACGCTGATCGGCGTGTTCGCCTTGCCGTTGACGATCGCGACCGTGGCGCTGTACGCGCCGGCGCCGTTGGCGCTCGTCGGGTACCCCGTCGTCGGTGCAGGCGCCGTCTTCGTGACGCTGATCGAGGCGTTGGCCTCCGCTGTGCCCGAGACCACGTCCCCAGTATTGTTGTTGTCCGTGTAAGCGGCGGTCGGCACCCCGGGAGCCACGGTGTCCTTGGTCACGGTGACGGTTCGAACCGACGAGATGTTGCCGGCAAGATCCGTGGAGATGACCGAGAGGGTCAACGTCCCGTCGCCGAGGCCCGAGACGTTGATGCCGGTGAAGTTGACGGTGCCCGCGCCGGCCGAGCCTGCGTGCGTCGCAGTCACGGTGCCGCCGACCGTGGCCGTCAACTGGACGACGTCGGTCGTCAGCGAGCCTCCCGGAAGCGCGACTGCGACGGAGATGCCCGAAGAGTTCGCGGAGTTGACGTAGACCCCACCGTTACCGCCGCCGTTCGTCAACGTGATCGAGGTCGCCTGGCCCGGAGCCGTCGCGTCCGCCGTGACTCCGACAGTCGTGCTGTCGAGGCTGTTGAGTACTGGCGTCCCGCTCGAGACGGCGTTGATCTTGTACGTGTACGCCGTTCCGTCCACTGTTGCGGTGTCGCTGTACGTCAGCGCGGGTTGAGGAGCCGCCGTGAGCTTGGTGTAGGTGCCGACGGCGCCGCTCGAGCGATAGACGTCGTAGCCGGCGAGATTCGTCGTCGTGGTCGTCGCGGCCCAGGAGAGGTCGATTCGGCCGGCCGGCTTCTGCGTCCCCGTCGGAGCGCCGGGTGCCTCCGGCGCCTCGTCGACGTGAAACGAATAGTCACGGTAGAGCCAGTTCGATCCGGAGAGGCCGAGGCGGAAGGTGCCCGTTCCTCGCCCCGCCACGGTCGACGAGGTGGTGACGCTCAAAGTCGTGGAGGCGCCCGCCGCCAGCGTGACCGAAATGCTCCCGCTGGAGGCGAAGACGGCGGCTGCGACCTGCGGGACCGACGAAAGGTTCAGCGTCGCGGTGTGTGTCGCGCTGCTGACGTTCGTGATCCGGAACACGTTGGAGAAGGTTCGGGCCGACGGCACGGTCCCGAGATCGATCGAGAGCCCGTCCACGTTCCCCGAGGCAACCGCGGTCGACGTGCCCGGCTGTACGTCGGTGCCGGGCGAGACCGAGAAGTAGTTCCGCAGCGCGTCGGAGGTGATGCCGTTCGACGGCGCAGCCAAGGAACCTGTGAACGCTGCCGAGCTGAGCTGCGTGAAGAGTCCTGCAGCGGCGAGTGAGAGACAGGCGATGACGAGGAGCTTGCGCATTGCGTTACGCGCCGACAGGCGCGGTCGCCTCCTTCCGCCAGATCCACCGGAGCATGCCGACCAGCAACGAGAGACCAGCCAGGCAGATGAGAAGGCCGCGCACCTCGCGGGTGTGGGCGTAGAACAGGATGTAACCGGCGAAGGGCACGCTGAACGAGACCCGTCCGACTTGACCTGCAAGCCGAATTGTCCAGGGGTCGCGTGAGGGATTCGCATCGCCCTTCGTGCGATAGGCGAGCCCGCGAGGGGTCTCGAGCACGTCGATCACGCGATGCGTGACGAGACGCCCCTTGACGTACGGATCGGAGAAGGTGATCACGTCGCCGACTCGTACGTCCTGTGAAGGAATTGCGCGGTCGAGCGCGAGAGCGCCGACGGTGAGCTTCGGCTCCATCGAGCCGGAGTACACGGCGACCGGCTTGTAACCGGCGACCGTGAGCGCAACATAGGCGGCGGCGAAGGCGACGGCAGCCCCCGAAACGAGAACCACCGTCACCTTGCTCGCCGTCTTGATGAAACGCAGCACCGTTCGTCCTACGCCTGAGTCGCTGACCAGGTGAACGTCGTGCTGGAGGACAGGCCCTGGAGGACGTTGTCGCCCGCATCCGTACCGGTAGTCGGGAACGTGACGTGGAAGTAGAAGGTGTGGCTTTCCGCGGCAGCGAACGTCCCGAGAGCGGCTGAGCTGACTGCACCCAGCGAGCCGTCGTAAAGAGCTGTGCCGCCGTCGACGTCCTTGTACACCTTCAGATTGAGCTGACTTGCGAGAGGCGCACTACCGGTCGTCGAGCCGGACAGCGAGTAAACGCCGGCGAGAGTTCCGGTATTCGTGATCGTGACCGTGCCGGTGGCCGAGTCGCCGATCTTCATCGCCGAGGCGTTGAAGATGGCACCGGACCCCGAGCGGGTCATCGAGAGCGTGCCCGATGCGAAGGCGTTGGACGCGATCGCCGTCGGGGTCGCCGTGAAGTTTGCGAAGGTCCCCCCCACCGCCGCGACGGCAACGACAGAAACGGCCGCCAAGCTGAGGAGGATCTTCGACAGTGGGAGGTTCTTGAGCATTGAGCGTGTCAGTCCTTTCGGTTTGGTTGACACGCTCACCATCGGTTCCCCCGGAATGGAGAGGGGGCCTACCAAGGAATGAATTCGGTAGGAACCGACTCCGCGCAAAAGCTCAGTCCACCTCCGGCCAAGCCCGGCTCCGCCTGGTCTTAGCCTCCGGCCTTGGTCGCTCTGGTAGACGCGCGGGAAGTCAGACTTTGCGCCAGCGGCCGAATATGAGACCGCCTAGGGTGAAGCCTAAGCCGAAGGTTCCGAGGGCGAAGCCGCCGATCGCGAGGGACTTGCGCCAGGTCGAGAGTCGCTGCCAACGGCCGAGTGCTTCGCGCTCCTCGGTCGTCAACGGCTCCCCTCGTCGCTGCTTCCGGATCGCGCCGCCCGCCCGGAGACCGAGATAGAGGTCGTCGAAGATCTCGGCAGACTCTTCGGTCACGCGGGTCAGACTATAGCCTCCACCGGCCGTGCTTACACGTGTTTTACACCTGTCCGACCTCCATTTCGGAGCGGGTGACGATGCAGCGATCGAACGGGGAGCGCCGGTCCTGATCGACCGGTTCCAGCCCGAGTTGGTGATCGCGAGCGGAGATCTCAGTCACCGCGGCCGCACAAGCCAGCTCGGCGACTCCGGTCGATTCCTCCGCAGCCTCGGCCGGCCCGTGCTGGCGATTCCGGGCAATCACGACATCCCCCACTCCTTTCCGGCGCGTTTCACGCGCTCATTCCGTGCCTTCGAGCGCCAGTGGGAGACGACGGAGCCGAGCTATTCGTCACCGGCGCTCCACGTGATCGGGCTCAACTCGGTTCGCCCCTGGCGGCACCAGTCGGGCGGCATCCGGGGCGCACAGCTCACTCGCGCCGAGGAACGGCTCGGGCAAGGAGCCCCTGGCGCCTTCCGCATCGTCGTGCTGCACCACCACCTGATCGGCGCGCCGTGGCGCTCCCGCAAGAAACCGGTTGCCCGCCGCAACCACGTCCTCGGCTCACTGGTGGGAGCAGGTGCCGATCTGATCCTCGCCGGCCACATCCATCAGGCCGCGGTGAGCGAGCGGCACGAGTTCGAGATCGTGCGCGGCGGCGAACGTTCGGTGGTCGTGTCCGTCGCGCCCGGACTGGGCCAGCCTCGTCCAAAGCGCCAAGGCGAGGCGCGCGGGCTCCATCTCTACGAGATCGACGAGAGCTCTCTCAGCGTTCGGACGTACGTCTGGCAGGACACGGATTGGGGCCTCACGGCCGAGCGCCGATTTCCGCGCGGCCGTGAGACCCTCGAGTCCGAACCCGTCTAGACGGTTCTTGCCGTTCCGCGGTTCGCCAGCACGCGGCCGACGAGGGCGACGAGCACGACGCCGATCACGATGGCGATCAGGAACGTCCAGAAGCCGTGGTTACCGATGAGCAAGCCGGCGATGAGCACGGCTGCGATTCCGACTCCGATCGTCATGAGCAACCCCATCGGGTCATGACCCGGATGGAAGAGCCGCCCTAGAGCCCCGACGATCAGGCCTGCGATGATGAGTCCGATTATCCACATGAGCCGCGGTCTTCCCACCCAGCCGGCGCGCAAACTCCCCTAACCGCCGGTCAGCTGGCTCTTCTTCAGCTCGTATTCCTCGTCGGTGAGGATCCCGGCGTCATGGAGATCGGTGAGCTTGCGGAGGTTCGAGTCGGCCGTGCTCTCGTCATGCGCGCCCTGCGCCTGCCGCACCAGATCCTCCATCTTGTCCCGCCGCTCGTGGAACTTGTCGATGCCGATGCCGCGTTCGGGGAACTTGAGCGCGTCGGGGCCCGTCAGGGGGCGCTTCTGGACGAAGCGCCGGTACGCGACCACCAGCAGAACCGCACCCAGGAACGAGAGAAGCCCGATCGCCTGGGTACCCCTCCCCCAGATCGCGATCGCAATCGCGCCGCCGACCGCCGAGCCGACGAGGCCGATCGCCACTGTGAGCCAGACCGGCATCGGATCGGGCCCCGGCACAGCGAGCCGCGCCAAGCCGCCTGTGATGAAGCCGAAGAACATGACGAGGATGATCGAGCCCAGCACGGGCAGATCCTAAGCGGTCGCGGACGCGGGAGCTTGCGCGGTCGCGATGAGCTCGCGCCGCAGCTCCTTGATCTCGTCGCGCAGCTTCGCCGCGTACTCGAACCTGAGCTCCTCCGCCGCGGTGAACATCTCTTCCTCGAGTTCGATGACGAGCTTTTCGAGGTCGGTCGGCGTCAGGCCTTCGAGGTCCTTGCGGCCCCGGCGGCGCTTCGAGCTGGGAACGGTCGGCGAGTCGAGCGTCAAAAACTCGGCGATGTCGGAGACCCCCTTCACGATCGATTCCGGCGTGATCCCGTGCTCCTCGTTGTATGCGAGCTGCACGGCGCGCCGGCGATTCGTCTCACCCAGCGCGCCCTCGATCGCTTCGGTGCGTTTGTCGGCGTACATCAGCACCTTGCCGTTGACGTGGCGCGCAGCGCGGCCGATCGTCTGGATCAGAGCCGTCTTGCCGCGCAAAAAGCCTTCCTTGTCGGCGTCGAGGATCGCCACGAGCGAGACCTCCGGGAGGTCGAGCCCTTCGCGCAGGAGGTTCACGCCCACGAGCACGTCGTAGTCGCCCAGCCGTAGCTCCCGGATGATCTGAATCCGCTCGAGGGTGTCGATCTCCGAGTGGAGGTAGCGCGCCTTGACGCCGGATTCGAGCAGATAGTCGGTCAGGTCTTCGGCCATCTTCTTCGTCAGCGTCGTGACGAGCACGCGCTCTCCGACCTCCTCGCGACGCCGGATCTCGTTGAGCAGATCGTCGATCTGGTTGTGCGTTGCTCGCAGCTCCACCTCGGGATCGACGACGCCGGTCGGCCTGATCAGCTGCTCGGCCACACGAGTCGCATGGCGCGCCTCGTACGGCCCCGGTGTTGCGGACACGAACACCAGCTGCGGAACTTTCTCGAGAAACTCGTCGAACCGGAGCGGCCGGTTGTCGAGGGCCGACGGGAGCCGGAACCCGTAGTCGACCAGCGTTTGCTTGCGCGAGCGGTCGCCTTCGTGCATGCCGCCGATCTGCGGGATGGTCTGATGCGACTCGTCGACGAAGACGACGAAGTCCTTCGGGAAGTAGTCGAGCAGCGTGAACGGGTGCGTTCCGGGAGCGCGGCCTTCGAGGATGCGTGAGTAGTTCTCGATCCCGTTGCAGAAGCCGAGCTCCTGCATCATCTCCAGGTCGTACTCGGTGCGCTGCCGCAGCCGGTGCGCCTCGAGCATCTTTCCCTCGATCTCGAGCTGCTTGACGCTCTCCTCCAGCTCGTGCCTGATCTCGGAGACGGCTCGCTCGATCGTGGGCCGAGACGTCACGTACTCGGTCGCCGGCCAGATCGCGATGTTGTCGAGCTTTGCGTAGATCTCGCCCGTGAGCGGATCGAAGTGGCTGATTTGCTCGACCTCGTCGCCGAAGAAGGAAATTCTGTACGCAGTCTCCTGGTTCGCCGGCTGCACCTCGACGACGTCGCCCTTCACGCGGAAGCGCCCGCGGCCGAGCACGGCGTCGTTGCGGACGTATTGCGAGTCGATGAGCTTCCGCAGCATCAGATCGCGGTCGTGCTCCTCTCCGACCTCGAGGATGATCACGCGCTCACGCCACTCCTCCGGCGAGCCGAGCCCGTAGATGCAGGAGACGGACGCGACCACGACCACGTCACGTCTCGTAAAGAGCGCCGACGTCGCGGCGAGCCTGAGCCGCGCGATGTCGTCGTTCTGAGAGGAGTCCTTCTCGATGTAGAGATCGGCCTGCGGGACGTACGCCTCGGGCTGGTAGTAGTCGTAGTAGGAGACGAAGTACTCCACCGCGTTTCCTGGGAAGAACTCCCGGAACTCGTTGCAGAGCTGCGCTGCAAGTGTCTTGTTGTGCGCGATCACCAGAGCAGGACGACCGACCTTCTCGATCGTCCAGGCCATCGTGGCCGTCTTGCCGGTGGCGGTCGCGCCCAGCAACGTCTGGAACCGCTCGCCGGACTCCAGGCCCTCGGCCAGAGTCGCGACGGCCGTCGGCTGATCGCCGGTCGGGCGATACGAGGCGGTTGTTTTGAACTCGGCCATATAGGCCAAGCGTAGCCTCGATGGATGTCGTGACCGAGCGATCTCGGACAGGTCCGCCCTACCGCGCGTATGCCGCGATCATGGGCGTCTACGCGGGCGGTCTGGCTCTTGCCGGCGCCGCCGCACGGATGCTCGGGCGGGATCCGCGGGAACAGACCTGGCTCGACCTGGCCACCCTTTCGGCCGCAACGTTCAAGACGGCCCGAACCATCGTCCGCGACGACGTGACGAGTTTCATCCGCGAGCCTTTCGTCGAGGGCGACCCACGAGACCACGAGCACGAGCATCCTGTCCAGACGGGTGGGCTCGAGCAGGCGCTCGGGGAGCTCGTCCTCTGCAGCCGCTGCGTCGGCACCAGGGCCGCCGCAGGTCTTGCGACCACACAGGTACTGGCACCGCGTTTCGGGCGCCTGCTCACCTGGACGCTCGCGGGAGCCGCGTTCAACGACTTCCTGCAGGCGGGCTTCGTCGCGCTGACCAGAAAAGCCAACGAGCTCGAGCGCTAGCGCGAATTGAGCCGCTGCGCTGCGAGTTCGATTAAATCGTCGGCGTTGCCGCACAAGCCACAGCGCCACGCTCGAATCGTGCCGTCTTTCCGCGCGATGACGATCAATCGGCCGTCGACTCCGGCGAAGACGGCACCGACCAACGGCTTGCTGCCGCCACGTAGGAAGACGACCCGCTCGCCCGTCGATGCTAGTCCCAGACCGGCGCTAGACGGCCCCGCGGTCACCACCCAGCGTCCGTCGGGGCTGAATGCCGCCGAGGCAACGGGTCCGAAGTGCCAACGCAGGAGGCGTAGCATCTTGCCGCTCTGCACCGACCAGAGCCTTACATCCTTGTCGAGGCTCGCGGTCAATACACGCCCCCCGTCTGGCGAGAACGCGACCGAGGTGATCTCCGCGGTATGGGCAACCAGGGTTCGAAGCAGCTTGTTCGTGTGGGCGTCGACGAGACGGACGGTCCCGTCGGCGCCGCCCACTGCCTTGACGTCCTTGTCGGGCGAAAGCGCCGCCGTCGCCGGCGGAACCGATCCAAGAAGCTCGACTGCGGAGCCCAACCCGCTCGGGGTGGTGTGAAAGACCCGTATGGAAGGGGAGCCGTCGCCGACGACGACGTCCTTCCCACCACGGGTGACCGCAAGCGACGTCGCCCCTTTCACGCGAGCCACAACGGGCATTTCGGGCTCGGACCACGGATCCCACAGACGCGCTGTCCCATCCTCACTCGCAGTGAGGACAGCGCGACCATTCGGGCTGAATGAGACCGAGGTGACCGCGCCGGTGTGGCCTGAGAGCAAAGAGAGGAGCCGCCCTTGGATCGACCACACCTTCACCGTCCCGTCCGAGCTGGCACTGACGATGCCCGCGTCGCCCGGTGCGAAGGCCACGTGCGTCACTTGATACGCGTGCCCGACTGCGATGCCGATCGCATCGCCGGTCGCCGTTTCCCATACCCTGGCGGTGCCATCGTTACCGGCCGCAGCGACGTACTTGCCGTCCCGGCTGAACACGGCTTCAGCCAGAGCACTCCCGTCTGGGCCGCGCAATTCACGCAGCATCCGGCCGCTTCCTGCCTTCCAAAGCCGCGCTCTGCCCTCGTATCCCGAGGTGAGGATGATTCGACCGTCCGGACTAAACGCCACGCTCCTGACGAAGCCGTTCTGTGCCAGACGCCGGAGCAGGTCTCCAGACTTGAGCCGGTAAACGCGTGCGAAACGATCATCCGCACCCGTCACGAGCAGCTGGGCTTGCGGATCCAGTGCTGCGGTCTTCGGAATCGCAGCGCCACGGACACGGAACGCCCGCAGTAGCCGACCGTCACGTCTCCACGCGCGGATCAGACCGTTCCTGGACACGGTGACGAGCCTGGTTCCTCTCGCGTTGAGAAGAGCGGTGCGCACCGGGCCCCCGCCGGAAAAGCGGCGCAACAGCATGCCGTTACTGGTCCGCCAGAGTCGAGCCCAGCCGTCCAGGCCCCCCGTCAGAAGTAACTTCCCATCTGCGCTGAATGCCGCCGCCGTCACGGCACCGTGCTGGTCGAGCACACGCTCAAGTCGCCGCGTGCGGACGGAGTAAACCCGTACCCTGCCGTCCCTCGCCCCAGAGATCAACCGCTTTCCATCGGGCTCGAAGAGCGCGACCTCAACAGGTGCTCCCGCCGGAAGGATGCCGCGCAGCCGCGACGCTATCAACGCCGCTCTCAACACAGTCTGCTGTTGCGGCCCGGGATCGAGTTGCGCGGCCGCCCGGGCCAGGCGCAGACTCTTCCGCGGATCGACCCGCAGCTGGATCGTCGCATCAGCAGCGAGCTCGCCCGCGCGGGCCCGGCGCGCGCCCGCCTGGGAGTGACTACGCTCGACGATCGCAAAGATGGCGATCGCCGTCACGAGCAACATGCCGACGAGTGCGGCGGCAGCTACACGGCGAGCACGCCGGCGGCGTCTCTCAGCTTCGTGTACGCCGCGCTCCGCGCTGTAGCGGTTGCGCCAGGCGAGTACGGCATCCGCGAGAACGTCATGGAAGATCTCGTAACGGGTGGCGCTCGGGCCGTTCTCGGAGTTGGCGCGGACGATTCTCTCCGCCGCCAGCCGGTGCAGTACTTCCTGTGCCTCGCCTTCGTCGACCGACGCGTAGCCAGCTAGGTCGGGCACCCCGTGAGCGATTTTTGTCCCCGACGGGGTAACGAGAAAGTTGTACATGGCGGCGGCCGCGGCCTTCTCGCGCGGCGACAGCGCTCCCATCGCACGCTCGAGATGGTTCTCGACGATACGTTCCGCACCACCGAGTTCGCCCAGGGTCTTCTGCCTCAGAGTTCGCGAGCCGCGCTCACTCTCAACATCCCAGAGGCGTGCGAGGACCAGCTGGAGGTACGGTGCTTCGATCCGACCTTCATCGGTGCCGCCGGCGGCTACGCCACGACCGGCCACGCTCAGCTCGACCCGGCCGGCCGTGACCTCGTCGAGCACGTCCTTCACAAGTGCAGGCTCGACCTCGAAGGTTTGATTGACGTGAGCGAGTTCGTTGTAACGGCGAATCGGGCCGACGATCGCCGCCTCTCCTGCCGTTCGGTCGAGCCGGTCGAGCCGGAGTCGGTTTGCGAGCAGGTTCGGAATCGCGGCCTTCAAAGCATCGAGACGTGCGAGCGCGTCCTCGCGAATTCCGATCAGCACGTTGACGCGCAAACCGGGAGCCCGGAGGACCTCCGCGAGTTGGTCCGCAAAGCGACCTCCGCGCGGGTGGTAGAGAAACAGTTCCTCGAACTGGTCCAGGATCAGATAGAGATCCCCGCCGGCATTCGCCGCCGCGCCTTCCAGCGCATCCGCGAGCGAGCCGCCGCTGGCTCCGGCCGCCTCGGTCAGCGCGGCGACCGGGTCGCCCGTCCAGGTCGAGAAGACGACGACCTCCACGCCCTCCTCCTGCCTGAGACGGTGCGCGACCCCCGCTCGCAGGACGGAACTCTTGCCGACACCGCTCGGCCCGTACAGGACTGTGATGCGAGCCGCCATGAGATTGGCCGCGATCACCTCGGACTCTCGTTCGCGCCCGAAGAACAGCAACGCGTCGAGATCGGAGTCCTCGAATGGAGCGAGACCCTTGTACGGGGAAGGCGGCGCAGTGACGAAGACGCTCACGCGACTGCCTCTGCTGGAGCGAGTCCTGCGTAGCCGGCAAGCGTCTCGATGTATCGCTCGAGTGGCAGGTCGTGGACATCGACGTCGCGGCGCCGCCAGAACTCCCGCTCCAGCGGTTGTGCCTTCGGCTGCACCGCCCAGGAGCGATAGCTGAGCGGCTGGTCGCTCCAAAGGCGGTTGAGGATCACCCGCAAATTCCAGTCGCCCATCGTGTACCCGAGAAAGAGGAAGTGGCTGCGCCTGAGCTTGGCTGCGAGTGCGACGGGGACCGCGCCCGCGACGTCGCTCCGCGAGAGGTAATCGATGTAGTCGTCCTCGGTCACGACGAAGCTCTCCCACTCGCGTTCCGGGCCGCGATCGACCTGACCGTGCAGCTTCAGGATCACGGTGCGCTCCTCGAGCGACAGCTCCGTCGCGTAGGTATTCGGGAGGTCGATCAACCGGCCGGTGCCGTTCGGGCTGATGTGGCAGAACTTGCCTCGGTTCGGTCCGGCCGCGATGTACGAGACGACGTCGAACGCCTCTCCCGCCTCGAGAAACGCGGCCTCCAGGGCAAGGTCGTAGCTCGTCGTCACCAGCAGCTGATGCGGCACACCGCGCTCCCGCAGAACCGGCGGCAGCGACGCGAAGAACCGGTGAATCGGCGTAGGCATCGCGTCGGCATCCAGCAGCGAGTGCAGCTCGTCGTAGAGCGGACCCGAGCCCTTCATGACGGCGACGTATTGGGCAACGCGTGGCAGGCTCGAGCCGTGTTCCGAGTAGTCGAACCGCTGCGCAAGGCGCGTCGCGATCTCTGCCACCTCTGCACCTAGCACCGCGACGAGCCGGCCGCCGAACAGCGCGAGCAGGACCTGCTCGAAGTGGTCCTCCGAGGGCGGCGCCGCATCGGGCGCCTGCAGTCCCGCGTCCTGTCTCAGAATCGAGCCGTGCAGTTGCTGGAGCTCGCGGCTCGGCTCAATGCCGAGCTGCTCGACCAAAAGCGCTCGGCCGTCCTGGTACGCCTGCAGCGCCTCCGCCTGCCTGCCTGACCGATAGAGCGCCAACATGTACTGACCCCGAAGCCGCTCGCGCACCGGGTGCTCCTCGACCAGAGCTTCGAGCTCGCCGACGAGCTCGCCATGGCGCGCGGCATCGAGATCGGCCTGCACCCGCTCCTCGAGCGTGGCGAGCCGAAGCTCCTCGAGATGCGTGATGTGCGGCTGGGCGAACGCCTCGAAGGAAAAGTCCGCGAGCGGCGGACCGCGCCAGAGCGTGAGGGCCTGGCGGAGCGTTTCCGCCCTTTCGCCCGGCTCGGCAAGACGGACCTCCTCCACGCGCGAACGGAAGCGATCGAGGTCGAGCTCGCCCGGCGCGACGTTGAGGCGGTATCCCGGAGGCTTCGTCTCCAGGATCTCGGGGCCGAGCGTCTTCCGCAGCTGGGAGACGAAGTTCTGCAAGGAGGTGACCGCCGTCCGGGGCGGCTGCTCCCCCCAGAGCGAATCCACCAGCCGGTCGACGGAAACGACTCGCCCGGCCTCGAGCAGTAGCAGCGCAAGCACCGCGCGCTGCTTCAGACCACCGAGCAGCAGGGGACCGGTCTCGTCGGAGACCTCGAGAGGCCCGAGGATCCGAAAGTCAGGCATGTGATCTTTGTAACACGGTTTCTTTCCTTTTTGAATAGCGGCGCGCCGGCGGGGGCCCAGCGGCTCGTCGGAGCTTTGCGGCGCCGCCTAACCAGCCTCTAACCGAAGCCGTTAGCCGCCCGTTAGTCGGCGCTGAGGGAGCCATTGCGACCCCCTTCGACCGTGGCCGCATGGCTACCAACTCTCATCTCCAGCGCGGCGCCCAGCGCCGCATGGCCACGATGTTCCTTCTCGCGACGGCGATCAGCGGTGGCGCCCTGGCAGGACGGACGGCCCTCCCCGCACAGACTTCCACCGCCGCAGCTACGCCACTGGCCTCCTCCGAGGCGCCTTCGGGCTCCTACAGCTGGCCCGTCAAGCCGTTCGACCGCCAGCACCCCGTCCGCGGCAGCTTCGCGGATCCCCGCTCCATCTTCCGCGGCAACCCGACGCTCCGCGGCCTGATGACGAGCCGATGCGCATGCTCGTACCACCAGGGAATCGACATCGCCGCTCCCGACGGCACGGATGTCTATCCAGTCCGCTCGGGCGTCGTCCGGATCGTGACGCCTGACTGGGTCGAGGTCGATTCGGACGGAAGCAGCTCCTTCCAGTACTGGCACATCCGCTCGGCCGTCAAGGTCGGCGACCATGTGCAGGCGCGTCAGACGATCCTCGGCCAGATCCTCCACGCGTCCGAGCACGTCCATCTGACCGAGTTGCAGAACGGCAAGCCCACGAACCCGCTCGCACCCGGCCACATCGGGCCGTACGCCGACACCACCACGCCCCGGGTGAATGCGATCACCTTCCGGCTGCGCGACGCCGGATCGGACCTCCTCCCGGAATATCTCCACGGCAGCGTCGAGATCGTCGCGGCAGCCGCTGACACGCCGGCCGTCCCCGTCCCGGGCAAGTGGAACGGGCTGCCGGTCACCCCGTCGAAGCTGACCTATCACGTCGAAGCGTTCCCGAGCGGGCAAATGATCGTGCCGGAAACGACCGCGATGGACGTCAGCCACAATCTGCCGGCCACGAGCGACATGTGGCACACATATGCGCGCGGCACGCACATGAACATGGTCCAGATGGGCGTGCACCGCTACTGGTACCAGCCGGGCGCGTATCTGTTCAAGCTCTCTGCGAAGTTCGACACCCACCAGTTGAAGGACGGCGTCTACAGGCTCACGGCGACCGCCTGGGACACCGCGGGCAACCACAGCTCCACGTCGCAGATCATCAACGTCCACAACCGCAAGACCTGGCTCGACCACTAGGACACAACCTCTACCTCGCGGAAGCGCCTCTACGGGGCGCTTCCCCTTTGTCCGGCGAGAGGGCTAACCTTGTCCCGTCCGAATCCGTCTTACGAGCGTGCGCTTCCGACTTCCCCTCCTCCTCGGCTGCTGTCTCGCCGCGCTCGTCGCGGCCGCGGCTGCGTCCGCCTACCCGTGGCCGCTCAAGCCCTTCAATCAGCAGCATCCGATCCGAGCGAACTTCGGGGACCCGCGCACGCGGTTCCTAAACACCATGCTCACCGACGGCCTGCAGGGCCCGGGCACCTTCCTCTTTCACAACGGCATCGACATCGCCGCGCCCGAGGGAACGCCCGTGTATCCCGTCATTTCGGGCAAGGTGCGCTACCTCGATGACTCGGCCATCTCCGTCAAGACCAAGGGCCGCGGTGTCTTTCAGTATTTCCATCTGCTCGTGAAGGTCCGCAACGGGCAAAACGTCAGCGCGGGCAAGACCGTGCTCGGGACGGTGCTGCGGGCCTACGGCCACGTCCATCTGTCCGAGATTCGCGGCGGTCGCGTCTGGAATCCACTTGCACGCAACGGCATCGCTCCGTACCGCGACCGCACAGTTCCGCAGGTGCGCGCCATCAACGTCCGCCCCGCCGGCTCGCTGCTGCCATTCGACTCCTCGACCGTCTGCGGCACCGTTTCGCTCGTGGCCGCCGCCGATGACGCCGCGCCGATGGCGGTCCCTGGCGTGTTCGCGGGCTTCCCGCTCTCCCCCGCGCTGATCACGTGGTCGCTCGCGAGAGTCGGCGGGATCACGTACGTAGACGACGTCCGAGCGGTGGATTTCCGCACGACGATCCCGACCTCGAGGTATTTCTGGAGCGTGTACGCGCGCGGCAGCTACCAGAACGCGCCCAGATTCTCGAATCGACAGTACTTCATGCCCGGGCGATTCCTCTACAACCTCGCCAGCTTCGTCGACACGCGCTCGTATCCGAACGGGCTGTACGAGATCGCAGTGAGGGTCGCCGACATGCGCGGGAACAGTTCCGAGGCGGCACTCCAGTTCAAGATCGAGAACCGCGCCGGCAGCGAGACGGGCTGTTCGCCTCAGGTTCCGAGCTCGGCGCCGTAAGCGCGGCGGTAGATCCGCTTCAGCTCCTCGACCCGCTTGACATAGGCCCGCGTCTCGGCGAACTGGATGCCCTCGCCCGCACGACGCCAACGGTCGACATTGTTCTGGCCCGCGTTGTAGGCGGCCAGGGCGTCCTGCTCGTCGCCGTACTTGTCCAAGAGGTGCCGGAGGTACCAGGAGCCGTAGCGGACGTTGAGCTCGGGGTTGAAGAGATCCTCGACCCGGAATTGCGAGCCGCCGGTATGGACGGCGATTCCCTTGGCCGTATCCGGAAGGAGCTGCATCAACCCGATCGCGCCGGACGTCGAGCGCGCGTTGGCTTTGAACTTCGACTCCTGGTAGATGACCGCGGCGAGGAGCGCCGGGTTGAGGTGGTAGTTTCGCGCATGGCCAAGCACGATCTGCTGGTAGGAGAGCGGATACCAGAGCCGCTCCCACCAGCCCGGCTTGGACGACTGCAGAGTGACGAAGGTGGCAAGCAGCGCGCCGGCGAGCACGAGCATGCCCAGGATCCGCTTCACGGCGCGAGGTCTGCCATCACCCCGGCGACGAACGCATCCAGCTCCTCGAGCGTCCCGTCGTTGACGTACGCATAGTCCGCGAGCCGGATCTTCTCGTCGTCGGGGAGCAACCGCCGCTCCCGTTCGTCGGCGATCAGCTTCCGCTTCCTCCGCACCTCGGGTGGCGCGGTGACGACAACGACCACATCGAAACGCTTGTCGCCGCCGGTCTCGTAGAGGAGCGGCACCTCGGTCACGGTGACCGCGGGCGGATCGGGACCCTCGGCGAGTTCCTGACGCCAGGCGGAGTGATCCTGCACGACTCTCGGGTGCAGCAGCTCCTCGAGCCAGTCGAGCTGCTCGGGATCGTTGAAGACGATGCGGGCAACGGCGGCCCGGTCCGCACCCTCGCCGACGATCACCTCAGGGCCGAAACGCTCGACCAGCTCGCGCCGCACGTTCGGATCGCTCCGGAGCAGACGGTGCACGATCTCGTCACTCGACCTGGTCGCTGCGCCGTAGCGCGCGAACGCCTCGAGGGCCGTGCTCTTGCCGGCGCCGATTCCACCGGTGATCGCGACAGCGAGGGGCCGCTTAGCGTTAGTGCTCGTCGGAAACGGGCTCGGCGGGAGCGGGTGCTTCGTCGGCGGCGGCCGGATCGACCTCGTCGCCTGCGTCCACCGCCTCGCGCTCTAGCGCCTCGTCCGAGGCCGGCGGTGCGTCGAGCTCCGGCGCGAGCGGTGCAGAAGCAGAATCGCTGAAGACGTCCTCGGATAGGTCGAGGTGCGGCGTTCCCTCGATCGGGCCTTCCGACTCTGCCCGCCGGTCGGCGTCGACGCGCTTGAGCGAGAGTGACAACCGGCGGCGTTCCGCATCGACCTCGAGGATCAGCACCGGCACCGTGTCACCCTGTGAAACGACCTCGCGCGGATTCTCGACGTGATGCTGTGCGAGCTCGGAGATGTGTACGAGGCCCTCGACGCCCGGGAGGATCTCGACGAAGGCGCCGAACGTGACCACCTTCGTCACCTTCCCCTCGACGACGTCGCCTTCCTTGTGCTGCTCGAGCACCTGCTGCCACGGATCGGACTGGGTCTGCTTGAGGCCCAGTGAGATGCGCTGGCGCTCGCGATCGATGTCGAGCACCTTCACCTTCACCGTCTGGCCGATCTCGAGGACTTCCGATGGATGGTTCACATGCGACCACGACAGTTCGGAGATGTGGATGAGACCGTCCATCCCGTCGAGGTCGACGAAGGCGCCGAAGTCGACGATGTTGGAAATCTGGCCCTCGACGACGTCGCCCGGGTTGAGGCGATCGAGGATCGCCTGGCGCATCTCCTTGCGCTCGTCCTCGAGGACGGCGCGACGGGAGAGCACGACGTTGTTGCGCGAGCGGTTGAGCTCGATCACCTTGGTGCGGAGCTCCTGGCCCATGAACTCGTCGAGATCCTGCACTCTGCGAATGTCGACCAGCGAAGCCGGGAGGAATCCGCGCACGCCCAGATCGAGGATCAGCCCGCCCTTGACGACCTCGATCACGCGGCCGTTCACCGGCTCACCGGATTCGGCGGCACCTTCGATCGCCTTCCAGGCGAGCTCGAACCGGGCGCGCTTCTTCGACAGGATCA
>JBBWZE010000076.1:0-6853 GCA_039648845.1 Actinomycetota bacterium
TGTACGAGCCCCATCAGCGCGGCGATCACGTAGACGTGCCACGGGCGGGCGACTCCCGCGAGGGCGATCACCGCGATCGTCGAGGCCAGCACCATCTGCGTCAGCTGGGTTCCTATGACCGTCCGCCAGGCGTCGAGCCGGTCCACGACGACGCCGGCGATGAGGCTGAAGAGCGTGAACGGCAGGAACTGGCAGAGCGCGAGGATTCCGACCGCGAAGGGCGAGTGAGTCAGCGAGAGCACGAGCCAGGCCTGCGCGACGCGTTGCATCCACGTTCCGATGTTCGAGATGACCTGGCCCGTGAAGAAGAGGCGATAGTTGCGATGCTTGCGGACGCTCAGGAAGGTTTGTGCCCCGGCGCGAAGGATCGCCGCCGTCACGACTCGTCCTCTCCGAGCAGATGTGCGAGCGGCTCGATTGCGGCATCGATCGCGTCGAGCTCATGCGGGTCGAGGTCGCGCAGACGCGCGGCGAGCCAGGCCGTGCGCCTCGACTTGACCGAGCGGAGGACCTTCTGCCCCGCAGCCGTCAGCGTCAGGCCGACGCGCCGCTGATCGCCCGCGACCGGGGCCCGCTGGACGAGGCCGGCCTCTTCGAGGCGGGAAATGAACTTGGACATGCCGGGCACCGATATCCGCTCGAGTGCGGCCAACTCCCGGATCCCGATTCCGGGGTGGTACTTGATCTGGACGAGGAGGGAGACCTGCCCGCCGGTCACACCCAGCGAGTGGATCTCACGCCGGAGCTGTCTGTTGAGCTGGAGGAGCACCGGCCGAAGCCGGTTGGCGAGGAGGGTGGGATCGGCAGCGACGGCAATCGGCATTCGTTAACCAGGTTAACTAATCGGCCGCGCCCGTCGTCGGCTTGAGCGTAATCCCTCGCCCTAGGGGCAGTATTCAGCCGTGGCACGGAATCCACTCGAGGATGTGGCCCGCGGCCTGCGGGTTCTCGGCGAGCGCCTGTCGCAGACGACCGGAGCGCCTGATCCCAGCGACTGGATCTCGGATCAGTTCCGGCGGCCCGAGCCTGCGCGCACGCTGCCCGAGCTTCAGGCGGAGCTCGACTCCCTGATCGGGCTCGAGACGGTCAAGGAACAGGTTCGGGCACTCGTGGCCTTCCTGCAGGTGCAGGCCGAGCGGCAGCGGCACGGCCTCCCGGAGGTCGCCACGTCGCAGCACCTCGTCTTCCTCGGCAATCCGGGCACCGGCAAGACGACGGTTGCGCGGCTCCTCGCCGAGATGTACCGCGCGATGGGGCTGCTCAAGCGCGGACACCTCGTCGAGGTCGACCGAGCCGGTCTCGTCGGCCAGTTCGTCGGCATGACTGCGATCAAGACCGACCGGGCAATCCGGCGCGCGCTCGACGGAGTGCTCTTCATCGACGAGGCTTATGCCCTCGCCCCGGGCGACGAGCGACTGGACTTCGGACCCGAGGCGATCGAGACGCTCCTGAAGCGGATGGAGGACTACCGCCACCGGCTCGTCGTGATCGTCGCCGGCTATCCGCGCCTGATGCACCATTTCCTGCAGTCGAATCCTGGACTGCGCTCGCGCTTCTCGCGCGAGATCGCCTTTCCCGACTATGCGACGGACGATCTGGTGGCGATCACGCGGAAGCTCGCGGCCGACTACGAGTACTCGCTGGACGAGGAGGCGGTGAGTGTGCTCCGGCAGATCCTTGCCGGTGCTGCACGCGGCGAGGGCTTCGGAAATGCGAGGTTCGCGCGCACGCTCTTCGAGCAGGCGCTGAATGCACAGGCGCTGCGGCTGGCAAGCGTGCAGGGAGCGGAGCTGGCCGATCTCGAGCGCTCGGAGTTGATGTTGCTGCACGGGGACGATCTCCGTGCTGCCGCGCGGGCGCTCGGCGAGGACGCCGCCGCCGGCGAATCGCGGTCGGGGCGCTGGCGCCGGCGGGGCTGAAGCTCTAGTTCAGCCAGGCGGCGACCAGAAACACGATCGCCGCGACGGCAGCGGCAGCCACCAGCAGGAGATTCGCCGTGAGCAAGATGGTGAGCCACCTCGAGCGGACCTTCGCCGTTACGGTCGTTGTGCCGTCGTCACGCCCCCATCCGACCGCGCCGGCGAGGACGGTCGTGATGAACTGATTGAGACTCACGCCGTTGCGATCGGAGGCGCGCGCGAGCTCCTCATGCAGGCCCGCCGGCATCCGGAGCAGCAGCCGGCCGCTATACCTGGCTGCGCGCGAGCGCGGCTTTGCCGCGGTCTCCTGCGGCGGCGCTTCCTCGACGGCCCTCGGAGTCGCCATGCCTCGAGTTTAGGGCCTTCTGGCGGCCTGCACAACGCGTTTTCCCTTCAAGATCGTCACGAAGCTTGGCCAGACCGGAAGCGATCAGCCGCGATGTCTGCGTTTGCGAGATGCCCAGTCGAGCTGCGATCTCTTCCTGGCTCAGGTCCTCGAAGTACCGGTAACGCAACGCCAATCGTTCCTGCCGGCGCAAGGAACGCAGGCCCCGGGAGATGAGCAGGCGGTTCTCAGTCGCCTCGAAAATCTCGCCGGCACTCACAGCCGGCCCCGCGTCCGCCAGCGACAGTGGCGTGCGGGCCTGCTCCGCACGAATGGCCTCGGCGAGCTCGCTCTCGTCGAGGCTCGCGGCGGCGGCAAGCTCCGCAGCTGTGGGATTGCGTTGGAGGTGTGCCTCCAGCCGCCGTCGCGTTCCTCGCATTCGCGCGCTCGTCTCCTGGTAGCGGCGCGGTACCCGGATGGCGCCGCAACGATCGCGTAGGTGACGCTTGATCTCACCGTGGATGCTCGGTACGGCGAACGCGGTGAGCTCGACGCCGCGCGTCGGCTCGTACCGGTCGACGGCATTGATCAGGCCGATGGTCCCGACCTGAACGAGGTCCTCCAGTTGCTCGCCGCGGTGCGCGTATCGCCGCGCGAGCGATTGGACGAGCGGCAGCTGTTGTTCGATCAATCGCTCTCGCGCTTCAGCGTCTCGCAGACTCGCGCGGTTCGTCCTCATCGTTGAATTTACTCTAGAGATTTCCGTTCGGATTTACAAAGTTCTGGGTAGCCGGCGCCGGTTTGGGGTAGTTCTTGTTTAGGACCTCTATCAAGGCGAAGGGGAGTGGGGTTCACGCGATGGCGTTCAAACGAATGAGGCTCGCCAGACTCGGCGTGGTTCACGGGGTCGGGCTTGCCGCACTCGCGTTCGCAACGGCTGCACACGCGACAGACGATCTCCCGCCGCCCGCGCCGCCTGCCGCTGCGTCGACCATCACGGCTGCGGAGCCGGACGCTCTCGAACTCGGACTGGCTTCCGCGGACGACGCCGAGCTTTCTGCTTCGGATCCTGAAAACCCTGGAAATACGGCTCCTCCTGCGCCGGCGACTGCGCAGTTGGATCGTGTCCGTCAGGGTTGGGTTCAGGTGATATCACCGCCGCACGCGCCGAAGTCGCCAGAACGCGCGTCGGTGAGAGAACCACAGCGCTGGACGCTCGTAACACGGTCGTACGGGCGGCAGTATCACCCTCGGCATGTGCAGTATCACCGGCTCTCGAAGGCGAGGAGCGAGCCGCGCGCACCGGTATTGGCGATCGCGTCATTTTCGTCCGGAGAACCGGCGAGAATTAAGCGTTCATCCTCGTCAATCTGGTCGCCGAATCGGTCGCGGAACGACTCGGAGAACTGTGGCGTTAGTCCCCACGAGAACTGGTTTCCGCACCTGGCTGAGGACGAGCTCGAAGCCGTGGAGTGCGCGCCCGATCCACCCTCGGAGGAAGTGGCCGAGCCATCCGACGAAACCACCAGCGACGACCTTCCGGAGTCCGCCGGTTGCGCGGTAGCGCAAGGGCAGTATCAGCCCGACGAGACGCAGTATCAGGATCCGGCGCCGATCACCTGTGACGTGTCGGCCGACACCGTCGTTCCGATCTCGGAGCCGGAGGCTCCCGTCGCGAGCACTCCCGTGAGTTCGGATACTCCAGCGCCCACGGACGGCGTCTCGCCGACGACGGCGCCCGTCGATGCTTCTGTCGTGCCGAGCACCGAGCCCGGCCAGCCCGGCGCGGACGTCGTTCCCGCTCCCCGGAGTTCGCTGCCCACGACGTCGAAGGTCGCGGCGAGCGGCCCCAGCGCGAGGCCTGGTCGCTCTCGCTTGGGCAGCTCCAGAACGCAGGCCCAGACCGAGCGAG
The DNA here is from genome assembly GCA_039648845.1 of Actinomycetota bacterium. Classification (GTDB taxonomy): domain Bacteria; phylum Actinomycetota; class Thermoleophilia; order Gaiellales; family Gaiellaceae; genus 3-1-20CM-4-69-9. The sequence continues at coordinate 4,157 of JBBWZE010000076.1, forward strand.
TGATCCCGGCGCGGGCCCGATTGGTATCGACGAGCCTTCCCGCGCGACCTCGGCCGGTGCCTGCACCGAGCACGAAGCCGAAGACCTCTGCTCCACGGAGCAAGGTCGAGGTTTTGGCGCCGGAGCGCGTAATGCCTGCCTCGTCACACGGGACTCTCTTCGGAGACTGGCTCCTCCTCGTCCTTCCCTTGTCGTTCCTCTTCGTCCTGGGTCTGCTCGTCCCGGCGGCCACGATCGCCGGCCGTTCGCTTCGAGCGCGAGCGGGGAGCCATGGCCTCTCCGGCCGTCGCCGCGGGACGCGCAGGTCCGGAATTCGGTACCGCGACTAACTGCTACTCGGCCGGTTCGGTGGTGCCGGCGAGCTTGTCGATCTTGAGCGGGGCGACTTTGAGATCCGTATTGCGCCCGGGCCTGCTCGACTCGTTGTAGACGAGCGTCTCTCGCCGCGGCCGAGTCGTGTCGCCGGAAGCCGGTCCGACCCCTTCGATCAGACCGAGAGCCGTTGCCTTTCGCACCGCCTCGATGCGATTCGCCGCCTCGAGCTTGTGCATGGCGTGGCTGACGTACTCCTTCACGGTATGCCGGCTCAGGTACAGGCGGGTCCCGATCTCCGGATTCGTCAGGCCTTCCGCGACCAATCGGAGGACCTTGAGCTCCTGACTGCTGAGCGTCGATTGCTGTCCACCGCCACGGGACGAGAGCAGAGCGGCGGCTGCGCGCGGATCGATCACGCTCTCGCCTGCAAGCGCCCTCTCGATCGCATGCCGAAGATCGAGATCGTCTCCGTCGCGCAGGAGATACGCCCGGGCGCCGGCATCGAGTGCTGCGCGGACCGAGGCCCCGTCGTCGTGCTCCGAGAGGACGACGACGGCAGCGGAGGGATGCCGGTCGAGGATGGCAGCACAGACTTCTGAGCCTGAGCGATCGGGAAGCTCGAAGCCCAGCACGACCACGTCGGGCCGCTGCTCGGAGGCGGCCGCGATCGCGTCCAGCCCGGTGGATGCCTCGGTGACGACGAACCCTTCGTGGCCCGACAACTCGGACCGGATTCCCTGTCGCAGGAGCCGGTGATTCTCGACGACCAGTACGCGCGTCGGCACCTCACCGCCATGCTAGTGGTCTTTTCGCCTAGGTCGGCAGAGCCGGCGAGCTGGATGCTCTTTCCTCCACCCGGTCGGGGGGAGTCGAACCCGTAAGGCGGGGTCTTTTCACACGGGAGCAGGTCGGCGATCGTTGGGCTCATGGGGGAGGGGCCGACGCGCTGCGTCGCACTGCTGGCATGCACCGCTTTGTTGGCCATCTTCACGGGCTTCGCTCCGGGCACTGCAGCCGCCGATTCGACCGATCCCGGTAGCAGCGCGGAGCAGACGAGCTCCTCCAGCGCTTCCTCGTCGGCGGAAAACGACAACAGCACCACCCAGAGCGCGACGGCGACGCAGACCGGGGGCGCCGGCGGCGGAGGACAGGCGCAGACGATCGTCCAGGACGCCCCGACCCAACAGAGCGCGACGGCCTCGGCGACGTCGAGCCAGACGGCATCGAACGTCTCTGCCGGCGGCGGCGCGAGCCAACACAACGCTTCGGCGGCAGTCGCGTCTTCGAACAACGCCAACCACACCGATCAGAGCAGCGCCCAGCGGCAGGGTTCCGGCGACGCCCCGCCCCCAGATCCGGCCCCCGGACAGACGCAGACCTCGAGTCAGAACGCGCCGGTGAGTCAGAAGGAAAATGTAAAGGCGACGTCCAAGCAGGTGGCGCCGACGAACGTCAACGTCGTGATCCGGATCGACAGCCCTGGCAACGACGGCCCTGTAACCCAGAGCAACACATCGCTGGCCACCGCCGTCGGCGACAACTCGAACGCCACCACCCAGGACGCGGCGCAGAACCAGACGGGTGGTGGCGGCTCCAGCGGACAGTCGCAGTCGGCCGATCAGAGTGCTCCGACGAACCAGAGCGCGAACACGAGCGCGATCTCGACGCAGGTCGCGCCGCTCAACGCGAACATCGTCATCCGCAACAAGAGCCCTGGTGACGCCGGCGCGGTGACTCAGAGCAACAGCTCGCAGGCGACGGCGCAGGCCGCCAACGGCAACGCCGTGAACCAGTCTGCGACACAGACTCAGACGCTGGCCGGGGACGGCTCCACCGGCGGTCAGTCGCAGTCGGTGAGTCAGAGCGCCCCGACGGCGCAGGACGCAAATGCCACCGCCGTCTCGACGCAGAGCGCGCCTACGAACGGGAACATCTCCATCCTGATCGACGGCGCTGCCTCGGATCCCGCGGGCTCCGGATCTCTTGGCACGTTGATCCAGATCTGGATCCCCCTCGGTGAGCAGCAGGCGACAAAGCCGGAGAACACCTCCTCCGCCACCGCCTCCGCCGAGAATACGAACGCGGTCACCCAGTCGGCCACTCAGCTGCAAAGCGGGGGCTCAGATGGGGGGAGTCAGCTGGGGGGAGCCGGTCAGTCGCAGACGATCGTGCAGAGCGCGCCGACCACCCAGACCGCGAGCGCGCAGGCCACCTCCGAGCAGGCAGTCGCCTCGGGCAGCTCGAGAGCAGTCGCAGCCCAGGAGAACTCGAACCAGGCAGCTCAGCGCGCCCAACAGACCGGCCCGGGGACCCAGGTCATCGAGCAGAACGCCACCTCCACGCAGTCCGAAGCTGCAACGGCGATGTCCGGAACCCGCCCGA
>JBBWZE010000078.1:0-2541 GCA_039648845.1 Actinomycetota bacterium
GCCTGGGACAGGATGTCGTGCGCGAAGTTCGCCAGGCCATAGGCGCGGTAGATGTACTTGCCCGGATCGTGGTGGCGCTTGTCGGCGCGGATGGCCCGGCTGTACTCCAGGAACATCGCGCGCAGGATCTTCTGCGTCTTCGAGAGTGACGGATCGCTGGGATTCGTGTTGAGCAGGCTCGTGACCGCGGAGTCCGCCTGCAAGATGACCTCGTCGGCCTTGGCCTCCCCCTGCAGGTAGTCCTGGGAGAGCGTGCCGAGCGCAGCCATGTTCAGCTGCGCAGCGCCGAGGAACTGCCGGTCGGTCGCGGAGCACGTATGGCTGACAGCGGCGGCCTTGCCGGTGCCGGCGTTGAAGACGACCAGAGAGGCCACGGCGAAGATCGCCACAGCAAGTCCCGCGGCCGCAGTGATGCGGGGCTTCACGCTGCTTATTTTCGGCGCTGAAGCCGGTGAGGCTTCATCACCCGTTTGGGTGCGTCGCCCGGCGCCTTGTGACATAGGACGCAAACTCCCGCAGGGCCCAGCGGAGGACCCACGCGACGAAGGCGAGTCGCAGCAGGCGGATCAAAAGATCAGCGACCTGTAGGAGCCGTGACGCTGCATTCCGATCGCTTCGTAGACGCGGATCGCCGGTGCATTCTCCGGCCGGACGAAGAGGCAAACGGTCGGCACGCGCTCGAGCAGCAGCCGGCAGAGATCCCGCATCCCGCGCTGGGCGTAACCCTTGCGCCGTGCAGGCGGATCCACCCAGACCTGTTGGACCTGCACCGCTTCCGGCGTCCACGCGGAGGCCTCCGCCTTGAAGAGGATCGTCCCGCGCTCGGCCCAGAGCCATGAGCGCCCCTCCACGATCTGCGAGCGCGTGCGCCAGCGGAAGCCTTCCGGATCGCGGGCCATCGGATCGATTCCGATCTCCTCCTCGTGCGCGGCCGCGCAGGCCGGCAGCAGCAGCGGGAAGTCCTCGTCGGTTGCAGGGCGGAGGCCGGTGTCGCCGGAAGGCGGCGATTCGGAGAGTGCGTACACCGGCTGCCCCGGCCGGTCGTTTCGCGGTGCGGGCATCAGGCCGGCGAGATCGTCCCAGAGCTCGTCGACGGCGCGCTCGTCGCCGATGATCATGCGCGCGCGTCCCCGAGAGGCGGCCTTTGCGAAGCGGCCACACTCCGAGCCGGAGGGAACGACGTTCGCACCGACGTGGCAGAGAGCGGTCAGGCGGCCGTTGTCGGCGAAGGCGCTGAACCGGCCCAGCCGCCGCCGGGCGACGTCCTCGAGGAAAACGCGCTCCACGGGGTCCTCGGCGCAGAACTCGAGGATCTGCTCGAGCCTGGGCTCGATCGCACCTTTCACTGCCCCAATAGTCGCACGGGTTAGGGTTGCGCCCTCATGCCGATCCACATTCGAGCGGAGCCCGGCGAGTACACCGACGCCTGCCTCCTCCCCGGCGATCCGCTGCGGGCGAAGTACATCGCGGAGACCTACTTCGACAATCCGGTCGAACGGAACTCCGAGCGCGGGCTGCTCGGGTACACCGGCACCTACGAGGGCAAGTCTGTCTCGGTGCAGGGCACGGGCATGGGCTGCCCGGGCGCGACGATCGTCTTCGAGGAGCTGATCCAGCTCGGCGTAAAGAAGCTGCTCCGCGTCGGGACATGCGGAGGACTCCAGGCCCACCACGAGCTCGGTGACCTGATCGTGGCCTTGTCGGCCGTTGCCGACGATCGCACCGCCGATCATCTCGTCGGGCACGAGCCCCACTGTCCGACTGCGAGCTGGGAGCTCATCCACGGAGCCGTGCATGCCGCCAAGCAGATGGGCCAGTCGATGCACGTCGGCCCCATCGTCTCGAGCGACGTCTTCTACAACCCCGACGAGAACCAGTACGAACGATGGTCGAAGCGCGGCGTGCTGGCGGTCGAGATGGAGGCCTCGGCGCTCTTCACGGTCGGTGCGCTCCGCGGCGTCCAGTCGGGGTGTCTCCTCACCGTGAGCGACATCGTCGTCGAGGGTGAGTTCAAGCGCATTACCGACGAGGAGCTGCGCGCAGCTGTCGACCGGATGACGCTCGTGGCGCTCGCGACGGTCACGGCCGACGAGAAGCACTGACCAAGACGGTTTTCCTTGTCAACCCGGCGTCGGCGAACGGCTCGACCGGTCGGCGCTGGCCGGAGATCGCCCGGCGTGCGGCGGCGGCAGGACTGACCGGAGATGCGCTCTTCTCGCAGTCGGCCGGCGAGCTGGCGGAGCTGGCGGCCCGCGCTGCCGGCGAAGGCGCCGAGCTACTGGTCGTCGTCGGAGGCGACGGATCGGTGCACGAGGTGGCGAACGGGATCGCCGAACTCGGCGGGGTCGAGATCGCGGTGATCGCGCGCGGGACCGGCTGGGACTTCGCCCGGTCGCTCGGCCTGCCGCGCAACACCGACCGCGCCATCGACGTCGCCCTTTCCGGCAAGACGCGCACGATCGACCTGGGCCGCGCGACCTACCGGCTCTGGGCCGGCGGCGAAGGGCACTCCTTCTTCGCGAACGTCGGGAGCGCCGGGAT
>JBBWZE010000086.1:0-4764 GCA_039648845.1 Actinomycetota bacterium
CGCGGGCTGCGCCCAGGCGGGCAGCGCAACCGAGTGTGTGCGCGACGCAACAGGCTTCGCGTCCGTTCGATAGACGAAGCCTGCATCCGCCTCGCCGAGCGCGACCTTCGTGACGATCCCTTTCACGTCGGTCTCCTCGCTGACGACGTTCGCGGTCACCTCAACGGTGATGCCGAGTGTGTCGAGAATCTGCCGCGTGTACGCCCCGATCGGAACGGTGCCGTCCCCGATCACGATCTTCACTCCCGTACGCCGGAGGTCGTACACGGATCGGATGTGGGCCGGATTGGAGCGGGGCACGAGCACGATGAGCCTGTTGGTTGCGAAGACGACGGGTTTGCGCAGGAGGCCGCCGCGAAACAGGAGCTCCGGCTGCTTCGGGCTCGCGGCCGCAAAGACGTCCGCGGGCGCTCCCTGCTGAATCTGGATCGCGAGCTGATCCGAACCGGCGAAGCTGTAGCGGGGCGACTTGTCGATGCGCGGCAGCACCTCGGTCAGCGAGGCGGCGGCGAAGATGGTGATCGGCGTCCCGGCCGAGAGGGATGTGGGCAGCGCAAGCGCGGCGACCAGCACCGCGAGCAGACGCTTCATCGTTCGACCATGACCGAGGTCGCCTTCACGACCGCCGCCGCGGGCATCCCGCGCGTGAGGCCGAGACTCTCCGCCGACTCGCGTGTGATCACCGCGACGAGCCGACCGCCCTTCGTCACGTCGAGCTCGACCTCCGCGAGCAGGCCCTCGATCTTCACGTCCCCGACGACGCCTTCCAGGCGGTTCCGGGCGCTGAGCGTCCTGCCCTCCTTGCCACGCAACCGCTCGACCTCGCGGGCCGACACGACGCGCCGGTTCGCGGAGTCCCGCTGAACACGGATCCGTCCCTGCCGGTCCCAGCGACGGAGCGTGTCGACGCTGATCCCGAGCGCGCGGGCGGCCTCACCCGCGGTGTAGGAGCGTGCCACGAGGCGCCACCCTACTGCATATGCATTACCTAGGCAAGCTTGGTCGGCTATCGCCCCGCTAACCTAGCGCCGCCGGGGTGCGCTGCAACGAAGCGGCGCTGAGATCACACCCGTGGAACCTGATCTGGTTAGCACCAGCGAAGGGAGCGAACGAATGCAGGACACGCCACAGTGGGGAATCGAGCCGGTGCCGGAGCGGCTGCGCGTACTCGGTTTGTTCGACACGACGCTGCTCTGGACGAACCTCGGCGTCTCGCTGCTCGTGCTCGTCCTGCCGGCCTACTTCGATCTGTCGCTACGCGACGCGCTCGCGGCGACGCTCGTCGGAGGCCTGATCGGCAACCTGATGCTCGCCGTCGCCGCGCTGATCGGTGCCGACGCACGCGTGCCCACGATGGTGCTCCAGCGCGCGCCGCTCGGACGCCGCGGTTCGTATCTGCCGACGGCACTCAATGTGCTCCAGTGCCTCGGCTGGGCGATCTTCGAGCTGATCGTGATCGCGACGGCGGCGGGCCTCCTGTGCGACAAGCTCTTCGGCTTCGAGGGTGTCTGGATCTGGAAGCTGGTCTTCGGCGCGGTGGCCGCCGTGCTCGCGCTGCTCGGTCCCATTGGATTCGTGCGGCGCTTCGTGCGCAAGTTCGCCATCTGGGCCGTGCTCGCGTCCGTCGTCTATCTGGCCTGGTGGATCGTCGACGGCGCCAACCTGCATCGCATCTGGTCGGAAGGCGGACACAAGGGATCGTTCTGGCTGGCAGTCGACACGGTCGTCGCGGTCACCGTCTCGTGGGCGCCGCTGGTGGCCGACTACACCCGCTTCTCGCGCGATCGACGGAGCGCGTTCTTCGGCGTCGGCATCGGGTATCTCCTGCCGACGCTCTTCCAGTTCGGGTTCGGCTCGATCCTCGTCCTGTCGCGCGGCGTCGATCCCAACCATCCCGAGCTGATCCTGATCGCGATCGCCGGCGGCGGGCTCGCGGCTGCACTCGCGCTGCTCGCACTGACAGTCGACGAGACGGACGAAGCGTTCGCCAACGTCTATTCCGCAGCGGTCTCGACGCAGAACCTCTTCCCCCGGATCTCGCAGCGGATGCTGATCCTCGGAGCTTCCGTGCTCGCGACGGGCGGCGCGCTCGCGATCGACATGCGCAGCTACCAGCGCTTCCTCTTGCTGCTCGGAGCCGTGTTCGTCCCCCTTCACGGCGTGCTCGTCGCAGACTGGCTACTCGCCGGCGGCCAATACACACCGCGTCACGTCTTCGACGGGCCCGCCTTCCGGCCGGCCAACATCGTTGCGTGGCTCGCGGGCTTCGTCGCGTACGAGTGGCTGTATCAACCCACCGATCTCGGTTTCTGGAGCCGGTGGATCGGTGAGCTGCCTGCGCCGTCGTACCAGATCGGCGCCTCCGTCCCGAGCTTCGCGGTCGCCTTCGCGCTGACCGCCGCGGCTGTGACGCTAGGCTCGTCGCGTGCCGCCGCTCGCGCTCGTCGGGAACCTCTCCCGGGACGTCGTTGACGGCGGCCCACCGAGAATCGGCGGCGCGCCGTACTACGCCGCACGCGCCTGGCGTGTGCTTGGCGCGCGCGGAACGATCTTCACGCGCAGCGGACCCGAAGACCGTCGCGCCTACGTACGTCGTCTGACCGCACTCGGCCTGCCGGTTGTCTCACTCGAAGGGACGGCGACCACATCGTTCTCCTTCCACTATGAAGGCGACACGCGGATCATGACCGTCGTGCAACCGGGCGACATGTGGACGCCCGAGGATGCACGAATCGTGCCGGCAGGAGGTTGGGTCCACGTTGCGCCGTTGCTGCGCTCGGACTTCCCCGCCGAGACACTCGCCGCCCTCGCGCGGGGACGCCACCTTTCGTTCGACGGCCAGGGCCTCGTGCGCGCCGCCGAGACTGGGCCTTTGCGACTCAACGCCGACTTTGATCCGGCAATGCTCGACCACGTCCAGATCCTCAAGCTGGCGGAGGAGGAGGCGGAGGTGGTCGGCGCGATCGACGCGCTCGGCGTTCCCGAGGTGCTGGTCACGTTCGGCGAGCGTGGCTCGTGCGTGTACTACGACGGCCGTGCCGTCGACGTCGGGGCGTGGCCGGTAGCGGTCGACCCGACGGGCTCGGGCGACGCTTTCTCCGCTGCCTACCTCGCCGGCAGGTCCCAGGGCCTGGCGCCGGTGTCGGCGGCTCGGCAGGCCACAGGCGTCGTCGGCGCGCTCCTGACCGGAAGAGTCACTTGACCGCGGCCGTGCGGACTGCGTCCGGGACGTACGTCGTCGACGTGGAGGCCGAGGAGGTGATCGGCGAGGGCGACGACTTCGAGCCGCCGCGAATCACCCTCGAGCTTCCGCGCGTCGTCGCGGCAGCGGCCGCGGGCGCGACCATTGTCGCGGTGGTCGACCGGCGTCCGCCCCTCGTGATCTCCAGCGACGCCGGCCGCACCTGGCGCGAAGCAGGGGGCGGCCTGCCCGCCGGCTTCGCGGTCGCGATCGACGAGGACAATCCGGACGTGATGCTCTATGCAGGACGGAACCGCCTCTATCTCTCCGAGAACGGCGGCATCTTCTGGCGGGCCCTCGTCCCGGAGCTCCCGGAGATCCAGGCGGTGACGTTTCTCTAAGTCGATCCCTGTGGAACGTTCGTCACACTCTCGTGCCTGTGTCTGACCCCGGGCCGTGGCGATAAGTGACGACGGGAACAGCGGCTCCGCTCCAACGATCCAGCGCGTGCGCGACTCTTTGGTGACGCGAACGGCATGGTGTCTGACACCAAGACGTTGCTGTAGCGGACAAGTCTCTTCTAGAGGCGGAACTCGCCGCGCGCCACGATGACAGCCGAGCCGCCGACCTCGACTCGGTCGATCCTCTCCTCCGAGCCGTCCACGCGGACGTAGAGCGTCGACGGCCGCCCGACCTCGGCTCCTTGCGAGACCTCGACCTCATCGCCGAAGCCAATGCGGCCGTGACGGACGAGGTGCACACCGAGCGGTCCGCAGGCCGAGCCGGTTGCGGGATCTTCGGCTACGCCGCTCGCGGGCGCGAACATCCGGGTCTTCCAGTGCGTCCCCGATCCGGCGAAGCAGTTCACGCCGCTGTGCGTCAGCCGAGCCAACGCACCGAAGTCGGGCTCGAGCCCAGCAACCTCCGCTTCGCTGCCGAGCTCGAGAAAAACGTGATGCGGGCCGAGGTCGTAGGTCTCGACCGGAAGCTGCGAACGCACGCCGAGAAGTGCCTGGAGCTCTTCGGCCTGCTCGAACGGCTTCCAGTTCGGGATCGGCTGCTGCATCCGCCCGAACACGATGCTCGCTCCTTCGCGCTCGAGCGTCACCGTAATGATCCCCGCTCCTGTCTCGAGGCGGATCTCGCCGAGCTGCAGCGGCATCCCGAGGACGAACGCCGAGCCGAGGACGGGATGCCCCGCGAAAGACAACTCGCTCACGGGCGTGAAGATGCGAATGCGCGCGTGACCCCCGGCTTCCGGAGGCAGGACGAAGACCGACTCGGAGAAGTTCATCTCACGCGCGAGCTTCCGCATCGTCTCTTCGTCTACACCACGCCCGTCGGTGAAGACGGCAAGCTGGTTGCCGGCCAGCGGCACGTCGGTGAAGACGTCCGCGACGACGTAGCGCAGGGTAGGCACAGGTCGATCCTCTACCATGACCGCGTGACTCGGCGGCCGTGAGTGCGATCTCCGTCCGCGACCTGCGGAAGTCCTACGGGACATATGAGGCTCTCCGCGGGATCAGCTTCGAGATCAAGGAGGGCGAGGTCTTCGGCCTCCTCGGACCGAACGGCGCCGGGAA
>JBBWZE010000102.1:0-16271 GCA_039648845.1 Actinomycetota bacterium
AAGTGCACCGTCAACGCGCCTCCCGTGTCCTCTACCTTCCTGCACTGCTTCTCGAGGTGGAGCGTGATTCCGCGCTTGCCGAACTGCTTCGCGAGCTCCTTCGACGCGTCCGCATCCTCCTGCGGAATCAGCGCCGGCAGCATCTCGATGATCGTCACCTCACTGCCGAAGCGCTGGAAGATCGACGCGAACTCGCAGCCGATGATGCCGCCGCCGAGCACGACGAGGCGCCTCGGTACTTCCGTCTGCGCGAGCAATCCCTCGGAGTCGACGCAGCGATTGGAATCGAGGCCTTCGATCGGGGGTCGAAGAGGGAACGAACCTGTCGCGATGATCGCTTGCTTGAAGGTGACGTCCTCCCCACCCTCGACGGCGAGCGCATGCGCGTCCTTGAACGTCCCGGTTCCCTTGACCCACTCGACGCCGTTTGCCTTGAAGAGCGAGGCAACGCCCTGTGTCATCTGCTTGACGACACCGGCCTTCCATTCGTTCGCCGTGCCGAACTCGAGCTGGAAGCCGCCGAGCTTCACGCCCAGCTTGTCGAACGTGTGCTCGGCCTCTTTCAGCGCAAAGGCCGTCTGCACCCAGGCCTTCGTCGGGATGCACCCGATGCGCAGGCAGGTGCCGCCGAGCTCGGGCTCACGCTCGATGCAGGCGACTTTCGCCCCGAGCTGCGCAGCGCGGATCGCGGCCGTGTAACCACCCGGCCCCCCTCCGAGAACGGCGACGTCGACTTCCATCAAGCTCGATCGTATCGACCGGGCACTAGCCAGGATCCGCCTGGATGTCTGCCTTCATCGTGACCGTTCCGTCCTTCTCCTCCACGGCGACGAAGCCGTAGCGCTCGTAGAGCTTCGTCATGCCCCGCTCGGCGCTGAGGCTGATCGCCGTGTGACCCTGCTGGCGCGCGCGATCGAGCAAAGCCGACATCAGCTCACCGCCCAGACCACCCCCGCGACGGCTCGGGACGACGGCGATGGTGAGCTCCGGGGTCTCCTCGTCGACGAAGCCAAAGCCCGGCGCGCTTGCGGGGAAGAGGCGGTACCAGGCCGCTCCGACCGGGCCGGCCTCCCACGCAACGAGCCCGGCATCGCCCGGCCGGCCCCAGTTGTTGACGTACCTGGCCACGGGGAGATCGGGATCCTCATTCAGGCGCCAGTGGTAGGCGTGCTTCAGCATGTCGCGGAGGAAACGGACGTCTTGCGGCCCGGCCTGGCGGATCACGGTCTTGAGTTTAAGCCGCGGTCACTCGAACGAGTGGTTCTCTTCAAAACCAGGCAAGAAGGTCTTAACTGCGGCATCTTCAAGGTTATGAAACGTGACGATGATCGGCGGACCGAGTTCGGGACGGGGCTGCGGGCCCGCCTGCTCAGGCGCCGTGCGTTGCGACTGGGTCCCGGCCGCGTACGCCTGCCTGCGCCGCTTGTTCAGCGGCCTTCCGCCATCTAGCCAGCCCGTATAGCCTCGGCGCCCGCAGAGCGCCCGGCAAACGACATCAGGGGCGCATTTCGTCACGTTCGAGCTTGCAGTCAGGCCGCTAGCTCGGGCAAACCGAGCTCCCGAGCTGCCCACGGCAGCGCTACCTCCAGCTGACGCCGCTGGAACTCGCGGACCGTGGGCGCGCCGATCGGCGGTGGCAGCCCGGCGCGCGACGCGAAGAACCCGGCGACCGCCGCGGCGAGCGGCCCGGCATGCGGGAGGATTTCCCAGGGCTGCGGGCCGCCCTCCAGGCGCAAGCTCGGCAGCCAAAACGCGACGTCGAACAAGCCGTTGCCAACACAGGCGAGATTCCAGTCGACCAAAACCGTCCGGCCTCCTACGAAGCAAAGGTTGTCGCTCCTGACGTCCAGATGCAGGAGCTCGTCGCCGGCTAGCTCCGCCTCCTCTACCGCACGTTCGAGCGCGGGAAGAGCCTCGCCTAGCCATTCGGCTCCGCATACCCCCGTCGAAACGAGGGGCTTCGTGTCAGCGTGCACCGTCCCCCAGCCAATGAGGTCCTCGCGTATGTCCTCGAACACACGAAGTCTCGCTGGTGGCCTGGTCAGGCGCACTCGTTCGAGCATCGTGAGGACCGCGTCGATTCTCTCCGACGACCACGGCGGAGGCCATTCCGCAGCGCTCAAGTCCTCGAGCACCAGCAACACGCAGCCGCTGTCCTCGTGAGCGCCGAGGTAGGTCGGCATGAACGAGCCGCTTACGGACTCGTAGATTCGCCGCTCGTTGCGTAACCACTCCTCCGCGTCGACTCCGTCCGCGTGCTTCACGAACGCCGAACGCCCATCGTGGAGCTCGACCCGCCAGTGGGCGTTCACACGCCCGTAGCCGCCGCTCTCAACCGGCGTCCACCGAACGGGCGCCGTCCCGAGCACGAGCTCGACTTCAGCCGCCGGAAAGCTCTTCGGCAAACTGAATGCGGTTGCCGTCCGGGTCGAACACGTCGAGCAGACGCATCTCCCCGTGTAGCTCGAAGACGACCCCCACCTCGACGCCGTCGTTTCTCAGCTCGTCCGCGACGAGCTTGACGTCCTCGACGTCGACGTGTGCGACACCCGCGTCTTCCTGCGGCTCGCCCTCGGCCAGGCCGATCTCCATTCCGTTGCGCTCGAGCTTCACCCAGGTGCCGTCGCCGTCCACGTACGTCTCCTCGAAGCCGAGCTTGTCCTTGTAGAACGCACGTCCTGCCTCGAGGTCGCGGACCTGGTACCAGACCGGGGTCACTACAGAGCCAGACCGGGTTCTTCCAGGAAGGTCTTTACGTCACGCAGGAACTCGGCCGCCGTGGCTCCGTCGACCGCGCGATGATCGCACGTAAGCGTGAGCTCCATCCGCGGGCGCACGGCGGGCTGGCCGCCGACGGCGACGACCCTGTCCTCGATCGAGCCGACCGCGAGGATCGCGGCCTGCGGCGGGTTGAGCACGGCGATGAACCGCTCGATCCCGTACATGCCCAGGTTCGAGATCGTGAACGTCCCACCGTCGAGGTCCGCCTGCTGGAGCTTCCCTTCACGCGCCCGCCCGACGATCGTCGCGCGGGCAGCTGCGATCTCTGCGATGGACTTTCGCTCGCAGCCAGGGATCACGGGCACAACGAGGCCGTTCGGGACTGCAACGGCGATCCCGATGTTCGCGGTCGGGTACAGCTCGACCGCGTCACCTTTGTAGAGCGCGTTCACCGCCCGGTGACGCATCAGGGCCGCGGCGCAGATCTTGGTGAGGAGATCGGAGATGGTCGGCTTCACCCCGTCACCGTGCAGCTCCACGAGACGTTCGCGGAGTGGGAGCGCGCGACTCATGTCGACCGTGATCCCGAGTTGGAAGACCGGCGCCTCCCAGGCCTCGGTCAAGCGGCGCGCGATCGTCTTCCGCATCGAGGTCAGCTGCTGCACTTCGACGCCTTCCAGCTCCGACACGGCTGCCGGAAGCGCGACCGGCCCACCTGAGGCCGCCGTTCGTTCGACGTCCTCTGCGACGACGCGGCCATCGGGCCCCGTGCCGGCCACCGCGCTCAGGTCGATGCCGCGCTCGCGAGCGATGCGGCGCGCAAGCGGGGACGCCTTGATGCGACCGCCGTTGTCGCCGGCCGGCCGTCTGATCTCGGCCACCTGCTCGCCCATGTCCCCTGCGGAGGCGCGACGCCCACGCTCTCTCTCCTGTTGACGCGCGCGCGCGGGAGATCCTTCCTCCTGCGCGTCGTCGGAAGGCTCTTGGGCGGCCGAGCCGTTCCCGGCACGCTCCGTCTCCTCGACCTCGACCTGCTCGCCCTGCTCGCCGATCACGGCGATCGTCCTGCCGACCTCGACCTCGCCGGAGGAGATCGCGATCTTCAGCAGGACGCCGGACGCCTCCGCCTCCACCTCCTGCGTCACCTTGTCCGTATCCAGTTCGTAGAGCGGGTCGCCTTTCTCGACCTTGTCGCCCTCGGACTTCAGCCACTTCACGATTGTCCCGGACTCCATGCCCTGGCCGAGGCGTGGCAGCTTGACCTCAGTTGCCATGTGACGCTCCTCGTGGCATTACCGCGCTGCTGGGTCGCGAGAACCAAGCCGGGCAAGGACGCAGGGAGTGCTCGGGCTGGACCGCCCGAGCGCGACTGAGGACGCGGCATGGCGCCGCGTTCTCGCGGGCCAGCAGCCCGGAGGATGCCGCGGGGAGTGTCACACACGCCCCACAGTTCGGCGAATCGCCTCGAGCACGTCATCAGCGTGCGGGACGACGAACTCCTCCATCACCGGCGCGAACGGCAGCGGCGCGAACTTCGCGCCGACGCGTTCGATCGGTGCGTCGAGCCAGTCGAACGCGCCGTACTGGATGACCGCGGCGACCTCTGCGCCGAAGCCGCCGCGCACGACGGCTTCGTGCGCGACGACGCAGCGGTTCGTCTTCTTCACGGAGGAGATCAGCGCCTCCTCGTCGAGCGGGAGGAGTGTCCGCGGATCGACGACCTCGACCGAGATGCCCTCCTGCTCCGCCTCTTTGGCCGCCGCGAGCGCCTCGTGCACGAGGCGCCCGGTTGCGATCACAGTCACGTCTTCGCCCTGACGATGCGTTCGTGCCTGACCAAGCGGGATCGGCTCTAGCTCGTCCGGCACGTCCTCCTTGATCCCATACAGCGTCCGGTGCTCGAAGAAGACGACCGGGTTGTCGTCGTAGATCGCCGACCAGAGCAGCCCGCGCACGTCCGTGGGCGTCGATGCGAAGACGACCTTGAGCCCGGGGATGTGCACGAACCACGACTCCAGCTGCTGCGCGTGCTGCGCGCCCGGTGACCAGCCTGCGCCTCCCTGGGTCCGAAACGTCACCGGCACGGTCAACTGGCCGCCGGACATGTAGCGGTGCTTCGCGGCCTGGTTGACGATCTGCTCGGTCGCGAGCGTGAGGAAGTCCTCGTACATGATCTCCGCTACCGGGCGCATCCCCTGCATCGCGGCGCCGATCGCCGCTCCCGCGAGCGCCATCTCGGAGATCGGCGTGTTGCGAACCCGGTCCGGGCCGAACTCGTCGACGAGCCCTTGCGTGACCCCCATGGAGCCGCCCATCTCCGCAATGTCCTCGCCCATGATGAAGACGTCCTCGTCGTCGCGCATCGCCCGCGACAGCGCGTCTCTGACTGCCTCTCTGTAACTCAATTCAGGCATTTGCGAGTCTCCCGAGCGAAGCGACGGGACTAACCCTCCCCGCGAAAAATGCGCAGCATTTTTTGCGGAGATCAGGCATAAATGTTCTTTAAGGCATCCTCGGGCTTCGGGTCGGTGCCGTTCTTGGCGAACTCGACCGACGCCTCGACGATCTCCTGCACTTCGCGGTCGATCTCCTCGACCTCGTCGCCCGACAGCTCGAGCTTCGCCCGCAGGTGCTCGATCGGATCCTGTGTCGCCCGTGTCTCTTCGAGCTCTTCCTTCGAGCGGTAGACCTGCGGGTCGCCGATGTAGTGCCCGACGAGGCGGTACGTGTTGACGGCGAGAAACACGGGCCCCTTGCCTCCCCGGGCGTGCTCGAGCGCGCGGCGCGTCGCCTTGTAGACGGCCTCGACATCCTGTCCGTCGACCTTGACCGCCTTCATCCCGTAGGCGACCGCACGCTGAGAGATGTCCTCGATCGGCATGTGCTGCCAGCTCGGTGTCGACTCGGCCCAGTGATTGTTCTCGCAGACGAACACCGCAGGAACCTGCCAGAGCTGCGCCAGGTTGAGCGACTCGTGGAAGGTGCCGATGTTCGTCGCTCCGTCGCCGAAGAAGGCGACCCCGACACGGGGCTCACCGCGCAACTTGAAGGCCAGCGAGGCACCGGTGATAGCCGGAAGTCCGCCTCCGACAACTGCATTTGCGCCCATGTTGCCGCGCTCGACGTCGTACAGGTGCATCGAGCCGCCGTAGCCGTGCGAACAGCCTTCGAGCTTTCCGTACAGCTCAGCCATCAGCTCGTTGGGCGTCGTACCCTTCGCGAGCGTGTGTCCGTGAGCTCGGTGCGTCGAGGCGATGATGTCGCCCTCCTCCAGGGCGCGGCAGACACCGACCGCGACGGCCTCCTGACCGATCGCCACGTGCAGGAAACCGGGCAGTTCCCCGGCCCTGAATCGCTCCTCGACCTTCTCTTCGAACCGCCGGATCAGCAGCATCTCGCGAAAGAACTCGCGCAGATCCGACTTCGAGAGCGTTCCTTTCTGCTCCACCTTCGCCATGAGCCTCAGTTTATGCTCAGGCTCTTGCGACTAGTCGGACAGTTCAACGAGCTCGAGCGCGACCTGGTCGACGTATGGGTCGAGCTCCGACTCCAGCTCACCGTGGACGAGGAGGCACGCGCCGAGCGGGCGGCGGCGCTGCTCGCTCCGGCGAACCCTGGCCGGCACGGCAGGATCATCCGTTTTGCGATCGACCGCCGGGGGCCGGGCATCGGGCCCGAGGCGGTTCGGCGGCTGCTCAAGCGCCTCGACGACGAGGGCATCGCTGGGACGCTCGAGCTGCAGAGCCTCCGGAAGGCACCTCCCGAAGAGCCGCGTAGGAAGGAGACGCTGCGCGCCCAGTGGGAGCGCCGTCTCACCGGGGTCCCGTCCGATTGGAGCGACATCTATGCCCAGGTGCGGCTGGACTCCACCGACTATCTCGAGCGCGGTGCTCTGCTACTCGCCCCGATCAATCCGGCGCGCTTCGGCGCCCCCGCGGTCTTGCGCTTCCGGAGCGCCCACCATTTCGGCTACGGCGTCTCCCCCGGCATGGCGGCACGATGCTTTGCGCGTTGCGACGAGGAGGGGATCACCGGCGAGGTCGAGATCCTCTACGTGCTATCCGATACGCACCCCGAAGCCACACAGGGCCCCGTCTGGCTTCTGGGCGGTCGCACCGTATGACGACGAGCGGCGACCCGCTCTCCTGGTTCGTGATCGAGCCGGGCTGGAAGGTCGTTGACTCGCAGGGTGAGGAGGTCGGCTCCGTCGACGAGGTGGTCGGGGATTCGAGCGACGACATCTTCAACGGTCTTTCCGTCTCGCCGAGCCTCCTCGGCAGGCCTCGCTACGTCCCATCGGAGCAGGTCGGAACAATCACCCAGGGTCGCGTGCAGCTGAAGCTCACCAAGGAACAGATCGGGCACCTCGGCGAGTTCGAAGAGCCGCCGACGACCGCCGAGATCCTCCCGGACGGAGCGGGCGCGGTGCGCCGGGCCGAGGCCGCAGTCGAGGCACCGCTTCATCCGCACCGTGAGCGACTCACCTTCCTGACGCGCGTCACGCATGCCCTGCGGCGCGTGTTTCGCCGCTAGCGGAGTACGACCGCGAGTTCCCGCGCCAGGGTCTTCGCTTCCCGTTCCGACGGCGCCACGATGAGGACGGTGTCGTCGCCGGCGAGCGTTCCGACGATGCGTTCGTGCTCGAGCTGGTCGAGTGCGCGCGCGATCGCCGGCGCGGAGCCGAGCTCGGACTGCAGTACGACGACATTTCCTGCCGGCGTCACCTTGCGGCCGAACTGACCCAGGATCGAATCGAGGACCTCGGCCGGATCGGTGCGGCGGACAACGTGAGGCAGCACATACCGAGGCCGGCCGAAGTGGTCGTGCGTCTTCTCGAGCCCGAGCTGACGAATGTCGCGCGACACCGTCGCTTGCGTGACGACGCAACCGGCATCCGCGAGCGCGTCGAGCAGCTCGAACTGCGTGCCCACCCTCTTTCGTGAGACGAGGCTCTCGATCAGCCGCTGACGCTCCTTCTTCCCTAGCTGCATAAGTCCAGCATACGTATGCAGGTTTGGCGGAGACGGGGCTTGGTAGAACTCAACGTCATGCTTCGGAAGCTCCTCTGGAGCGCGCTCTACGGCGCCTTCGCCGCACTCGCCACGATCGTCTCGCGCCGCGCCGCCTCGCGGATCTGGCGTACGCTCACGGGCGAGGAACCGCCGACCAAGAAATGACAGCCGATCAAAAAGTCGAGCGTGCGGCCAACAAGCTCCAGGAGCTGGCGAACCAGCTCGCGGGCGAAGGCGGCTTGAAGTCGAAGCTCGCCCAGCCACTCGCCGAGGACGCGGACCTCATTCGCAAGATGAAGCCGGGCCTGATCAAGGCGCGCGTCAAAGGCGAGGCGCCGACGAATCAGAAGCCCGGGCAGGGAACCGTCGCGCCGTCGAGCCCTCAGCTTGGTTCCCGCCCCAAGGCGAAGAAGCAGAGCGGAGGTCCGAGCCCATGGATCATCGTCGGAGCCGCACTCGCCGTCGGGATCGTCCTGGCGAAGTGGATCGACTGGAGGGGCCATGCCCACCCAAGGGACTGACGGCCGCGCGGCACACGGTCTCGGCGCCGCCGTCAAAGAGGTCGCAGAGCGCGCGAGCGCGATCGTGCGGCTCGAGCTCGAGCTCGCGGCCATGGAGCTCAGGCGGAAGGTCCTCTCCCTCGGGCTCGGGATCGCTCTCGCCCTCGCGGCCGCGATCATGCTCCTCTTCGTCGTCGGCTTCGCGTTCGCAACGATCGCGGCGGCACTCGCGACAGCGGTGTCCACCTGGCTCGCCCTGCTGATCACGACCGGGATCCTTCTCCTCTTCGCGCTCGTGCTGGGCGTGCTGGGCGTTTTGAAGATCAGGCAGGGGTCGCCCCCGGTTCCCGAGCAGGCCATTCGCGAGGCGAGGCTGACGACGGAAGCGCTGAAGAGCGATGGCCGGTAGCAACAGCCGCACACTCGAGGAGGTCCGCCGCGACATCGAGTCAGAGCGCGAGCAACTTGCCGGAGCCGCCGACACTCTGCGCGAGGAGATCGGCGAGGCGACCGACATCGGCGCCAAGCTGCGCGCCAACCTGCCGGCGGTAGCGATCGGTGCGCTCGGAGTGGGCTTCCTGCTGGCGGGCGGAGTCGGAGCCACAGCACGGCTGATCTTCCGGCGCGGGCGGGAGGGCGAGACGAAAGCGAAGCTCGGCCGCTTCCGCATTGTCGACCGCAACTGATCGCGACGCGACCGCCGGGCAGGTCCCGAGCTCGCCCGAGAAGCTAAGCCCGGCCGAGTGGCTGGCCGCGTTCAGGCGCAGCTTCGCCGCTTTCATGAAAGACGACTGCATGGGACTGTCCCAGCAGATCGCCTACAGCTCGCTCCTTGCCTTCTTCCCGGCGACGGCCTTCCTCGTCGGGGCGCTGGGTCTCTTTCACCTCTTCGACGACGTCAAGACACTGCTCGATCCGATCGCCCCGAACGGCGTGATCAAGTTCGTCACGAGCCTGCAGAGGGACACGCAGGGAGGAACGTCCGCAGCGGCATTCCTGATCGGCTTCTTCGGCGCAGTCTGGGCGGCGAGCGGAGCAATGACCTCGGTGATCAAGGCGGTGAACAGGGCCTACGACCGGCAGGAGACACGTCCCGTCTGGAAGGTGCGCGGAATCGCAATCCTCCTCGTCGTCACGAGCGGGATCACGACGGCCGGCATCTTCCTGCTCATCGTCGTCGGCGGCGCGCTCGGGGATGCGATCGCAAAGAAGGCAGGACTGGGCGGCGCCTTCCAGTGGGTGTGGGGGATCGCACGCTGGCCCGTGGCGTTCTGCGCGATCCTGCTTTTCTTCGGGCTCGTTTACTACCTCGCGCCGAACAAGGAGCAGCGAAGCTGGAAGTGGATCACGCCGGGCTCACTCCTCGGCGGCCTGCTCTGGCTGTTTCTCTCGGGCCTCTTCGCCCTCTACGTCACCTACGCCGGGAACTACACCAAGACATACGGGACGATCGCGAGCGGCGTGATCCTGCTGCTGTGGCTCAACTATTCGGCATTCGCGCTTCTCTTCGGTGCGGAGCTCAATGCGGAGCTCGATCGGCAGGCCGATATCCGCGCGGCCGGCGGCGAGCGTGCCGGGCTGGTGAAGGTCGCTAGGAGGGGAGCGTGACGACGAGCGATCCGCGCAGGGTCTTGTGCTTGTCCGAGCGGTACGAATAAACCCCCGGCAGCAGCGTGACGCTCCAACTCGCGCGCCCGCGGAAGACGACGCCCGTCTTCCGGTTCACGCCGGGGCCGACGAGGTGGAAGTTGTCACTGCGGCTGCGGTCGCTCACCGAGATCGTCGCGGGCCCAACCTCTGCAGTCTTCGGTTTCAACGAGATGGTCCGCTTGGGCCCGACGCCGGCGGCGACGTTCGTCGGCCCAACCTGGCCCACCGTAAACCAGCCGTTCATCGTGCTCGGGTGAGCAGCGCACTCGAAGGCGTACTTGCCGTCGGTCAGCGTGACCGTCCACAGGTCGTCCTCCACCTCGCCGACTCCGGTCGTCTTGTCCACGCCCGGTCCGTGCAGGCGGAAGTTGTGCTCCGCCGAAAAGTCGCTCACTTCGACGTCGTAGGTTCCGGGGTCGAGGTGCGTGACCGGACTTCCGGACGTGTCGCGCAGCGAGATCGTGAACGAGTCGTTCTGGCCCACCCTCGCGACCAGCCTCGGGTTGTCGGCCCGGGCGAGGGCCGACGGAAGAAAGAGCGCGGCGAGTAGAGCGGCGAGCACGATTCGCGTGGCCATGCCCGGTCTCTACTGCGCCGCGCGCCTTTCGGATTTACGCCGCCGGAGTGCGGCCCCGTCGTCTCATGGTCATGCCAACCGCAATGAGCGCGACTGCGATCATCACGACGATCCCGAGCGGGAACCCGGTGAAAGGCAGCGTGCCGCCGCCGATCGCTCCCGTCGCACTGAGCACACCTGACGCCGATTCGACGCGTCCCCTGCGTGAGCTCACGACCGGCTTGGCCATCCCGGGCGTGCTCGGATCCGCCGGGCTCGAAGTCGCCGCAGGCGGGTTGTTGCTCCCGTTGGGGCCATGCCCTGGATCGCCCGGCTTACCGGGATCCGGAGTCGGGTTCGGCCGTGGCGCGGGCGGCGACGGGGGCTGCGTGCCGCAGGTCCTTCCCCGCTTTCCCTTGAGCGCGTGCACATCCACCTCGTGGCCACCCGAGCAAGGCGACGCCTTGTGAGGCTGGCTGTTGCCCGGCCCGTGGAGGACCGTGCTCGGCGCTGCCCCGTTTCCGATCGCGATCTGCCCCGCGGTCTTGCCGTTGCCGTACTCCTTCGTCTCGTCTGACGAGGCCGCGGCGCGCGTGTCGTGGGCCGTGTCGTTCGACGGCTTCACGCCTGTCTGGGCTGCCCCGGCGTCCTGCGCGGCGACGTTCTCCAACGCTGCCGGCGCCGGGGCGGCGGGAATGTCGTCCTTCTTCAGTTGCCCCGGAGCATCGGCCGCCGCAGGAGCAGCAGTCGCCGGTTCGTTCTTGCCGTTTCCGTTGCCGGAGCCGTTGCCGTTACCGGCGTAAGCCGAAGCTGACGCCAGGGCGGCAACGCCTAGAACGAGCACGAGTGTGCCCGTGAGCCGCAGTTTCATTTCTCCCCCTCATATTGATTCCTCTCCCCGATCGCACCTTAGGAATGGGAGGCGACTTGTCCACTGATTTGCAAACCAGAAAGGGCGGCCTCGCGGCCGCCCTTTCGCGTTGAGCCGGTGGTAATGCGGTTACACGATCGCCCTGGCTGCCCGACGGAGCGCCAGGCCGAAGGCAATCATCGCCGCAGCGGCGAGACCGACGATCCAGAGCGAGGAGCCAGTGAAGGGCAGTACGCCCGAGCCCACCGAGGCGATCGCGCCGAGGACGCCGCCCGCGGGCACACCCTTGCCGCCGGAAGACGTCACGCCGAGAACGCCGCCGGCCGTCGAGTTCCCGCGTGCGGTCGTGCCCACATTCGACGAGGGTGTGCTTGTGACTGACGCGTTGGCAGACACGCTCGCCCCAACCGTCGTGCTGACGGTCGTGCCACTCGTGGCCGCACCCTGCGAACAGGCGGCCGTCGAGTAGCTCTTCACCGCATGGACGTCGACCCAGTGGTTCCTCTTGCAATCCAGGACCTTGTGCGGCTGGCTGTTTCCCGGGCCGTAGACCTCGGTGCCGGCAGGCGCGCCATGCGAGTTTGCGATCTGCGCGGCGGTGGCGCCGCTGCCGTACCGCTTCGACGAGTCGGGCTTCGCCGCCGTCTGGGCGGTTGCGGCAGTAGCCCCGCTCGAGGCGCAGGTCGCGCTCGAACCGGCGCCGCCGCCCGTCGTGCACGACGTGGGCTTGTTGCCCTTCGCGGTTGCACTCGTCGGCTTGACGCCCGCCTCAGCGCCGGCGTTCTGGCCGGCGCTGCCGCCGCCGGAGGCCCGCGTCGAGACAGACAACTGGGTCGGGGACGCGGCCGAGTCCTTCTCCTGGCCCGGCGCGTTTGCCGAGTTGCCTGGGGCCGCGACCGAGTTCCCGTTCCCGTTGCCGTTGTCCGCGAGGGCAGAGCCCGTGAACGCGGCGACGCCCAGGGCGAACAGAATCGTGCTCGTCGCGCCCGCGATTCGCTTCGTCATCTCGTTCTCTCCTCGTTTTCGCGTCATATTTCAGAGGGGTGTTACGCGGAGGGAACGTGGCAGCAACCCATATGGATACGGGTTTGAAAGGGTATTTACCTGGAACTATGCGCGGAGCTCGGCGCCGAATTCGCGTGCAAGGGCCGCGACGATCCGGTTCCGGAGCTCTGCCGCGTCGTCGTCGGTGAGCGTGCGCTCGGGTGACTGGAAGGTGACGGAGAACGCGATCGACTTCCTGCCGGGGCCCACTTGCTCGCCTCGATAGACGTCGAAGGCGCGCATCTCTCTGAGCTCCGGGCCCGCGGCTTCCCTCGCAGCCTCGACCAGCTGGCCGGCGGTCACCGCATCCTCGACCGTGAAAGCGAGGTCCTGGCGGACGGGCGGATAGCTGATGACATCGTCGAAGACGATCAGATCCGGAACGCGCTCGGCGAGGGCATCGACGTCCAACTCGAAGGCGCCCCACTCACCGGGCAGGTCGGGATCGCGCAGAGCCGCGACCCAACCCTCGTCCGTGCGCGCACCACGACCCGGCGCGGGGAGATCGTCCGCGGGACGAAAAGACGACTCGATGCCGAGGGCACCGTAGAGGCCTTCGACGGTTCCTTTCGCGAACGGGAAACCGCCTGCCGCGATGCCCCCTACACGCCAGTGCTCCTCCGGAAGCCGTTCGTCCGTGGGGAGATAGACGTGGGCCTGCTCGAACAAGGCGATGTCCTCGTTACCGGCGTCGAGGTTGCGCCGCGCGGAGGCGAGCAAACCCTCGACCAGCGACGTCCGGAGAACGGCCTGTTCGCTCGAGAGCGGTTCCTGCAATGGGATCGCGGCCGCCGCCGACTCGAACGGCAACAGGCTCCACGTGTAGGCCTCCGAGTACCCGAATCCGACGAGCACGTCCTCGATCCGCCGTCGGATCCGCTGGTGCTTCGACAGCCGGCCGAACATCGCCTGACGCGTCGGCAGTCGCCCGGGCACCTCCTCGAGCTTGAATCGCGCTACCTCCTCCACCACGTCGATCTCGCGGGTCACGTCGCGCGCCCGCCAGGTCGGGACGGTGATCTGCTCACCGTCGACGGCGAAGCCCAACCGTCGCAGAGTCGCGTGCTGCTCGTCCGGCTGCGTCGCGACGCCTACGACGGCATCGGTCCGCTCGGGACGGAAGCGCACGACAGGCGGAGCGGGCAAGCCGGAATGGACGTCCGCATGTCCCACCCACTTCGCGCCGGTGAGCTCGACGATCAGCTCCGTCGCGAGCGTCGCCGCCTGCTCGGCGAGGTACGGGTCGACACCTTTCTCCCAGCGGTTCGAGCCTTCCGTCCGCAGACGCAGACGCTCGGAGGTGCGGAAGATCGTGTACGGGTCGAAGTTCGCCGCCTCGAGCAAGACCTCCGTCGTGTCGTCCCCGATCTCGGTTTCCTCGCCGCCTATGATCCCGGCGAGCGCGACCGAGCGCTCGGTGTCGGCGATCATCAGGTCGTGCGACTCAAGCTCGCGTTCCACACCGTCCAGCGTGCGGAGACGCTCGCCCGCGTTGGCCCGGCGGACGATGATGCTGCGCCCTGCGAGTTTCGCGTAGTCGAATGCGTGCAACGGATTACCGAGCGCGACCATCACGTAGTTCGTGATGTCGACGACGTTGGAGATCGGTCGCATCCCCGCCGCCAGCAGCCGTGCCTTCAGCCAGACCGGCGAGGGACCGATCGTCGCGTTCCGGAACAGGCGTCCGACGTAGCGCGGGCACGCGGCGAAGTCCTCGATGGTGATGTCGAGCGCCTCGGTCCCGTCCGGCTCCGGATCCTTGCCGGGGGGCGGCGCAAGCTCGACATCGAACAGTGCCGCCACCTCGCGTGCGATGCCGTAGACGGCGAGCAGATCGGGACGGTTGTGCTCCGGGCCGAGCTCGAGCACCGTGTCGGTCAGCGGCAGCACGTCGCCGAGCGGCGTGCCCGGCTCGATCCCGTTCTGGAGAACCATGATCCCGGTGTGATCCGTTCCGAGGGCGACCTCGTCTTCCGCAAGGATCATCCCGTCGCTCACTTCACCGCGCACTTCGCGGCGCTCGAGTTGCAGCCCGTTCGGCAGGATCGCCCCGGGTAGGGCGACTCCGATGGTGGCGCCGGCGCCGAAGTTCCAGGCGCCGCAGACGATCTGACGCGGATCGCCCTCGCCGATGTCGACCTGACAGAGCTGCAGGCGGTCGGCATTCGGATGCTTGACGGCGTCGAGCACGAGACCGACACGGAAGAGCCCGAGGTTGCCGTCGACGTCAGCGACGCCGACCCGCTCGATCCCGTCGACTTCGCAGGTCGAGATGACGAGTCGGCCCGCGACTTCCTCGATCGGCCTGTCGATCGGGACGTACTCCTTCAGCCAGCTGACGGGTACCTTCAAAACTGCCTCAGCACACGCAGGTCGTTCTCCCAGAACATCCTGATATCCGGGATGCCGTGACGCTGAGCCGCGATGCGGTCGAGTCCGAGCCCCCAGGCGAATCCGGACCACTCCTCCGGGTCGATGCCGACGTTTTCGAACACTGCGGGGTCGACAACTCCCGCGCCGCCCATCTCGAACCAGCCCGTGTAGTTGCAGAACGCGCAGCCTTTCCCTCCGCAGAGAAAGCACGTGACATCGAATTCGACCGAGGGCTCCGTGAAGGGGAAGAAGCCCGTGCGCATGCGCACGTCGCGATCGTCCCCAAACATCGCGTGGAAGAAGTGCAGGAGCGTCCCCTTCAAGTCGGCCAGCGTGATCCCACGATCGACCGCGAGGGCTTCGACCTGGTGAAAGTTCGGGGTGGAGCGCGGGCTCGGGGTGTCCCGCCGGTAGACACGCCCGAGGGTCGCGATGTAGATCGGAGGCTGACGCTCTTCCATCACACGGATCTGGCCGGTCGACGTGTGGGTGCGTAGCAGCGTCTCATCGTCGACATAGAACGTGTCCCGGTGCGACCGTGAGGGGTGCGTCAGTGGCTGGTTGAGCGCGTCGAAGTTGTGCCAGACGGTCTCGACCTCGCGACTGTCGACGATCTCGTAGCCGAGCCCGAGGAAGATGTCCTCGACCTCGCGCCTGATCTGCGTCAGGGGATGCAGCCGCCCTCGCCGCAGTGGCGTGCCGGGCAGAGTGACGTCGAGCTGCTCGTCGAGCTCGGCCAGCGCGGCCCGCTCGAGCTCAGCCTCGCGAGCCGCGAACGCCTCCTCGAGGCGCTCGCGAACGGCGTTGAGCGCGATACCGGTCTCACGGTCACGGACGTTGCGGAGACCGACTTTGAGCTCGCTCTTCCGGCCCAGCCAAGCAGTGTGTTGCTCAGCCAGCTCGCTGGAGGTGGTCGCTTCCGCGAAACTCTTCAAGGCGTTGTCTGCATACGCGTCCCAGTCCACAGGCCGAATAGTGCCCCTTCCGGTGATACTGCCGCGCTTCTGGGTCGCCAGCACCAAGCCGGAGGCCGCACTCGCCTGCGTCCAAGCTTGTCTGCCTGGGCAAAGGCGATGGTGGACTCCGGCGCCGCGTGATGGCGGGTCAGAAGCACGGCGCGTATTGCCGGAAGGGGCACAGAGCTTTTGAGCAGTTACGACGCGATAGCGGAGCTGTACGACCCCTGGAGCGCGAGCGTCGTCGAGGACGTGGCGTTCTACCTGGAGGAAGCACGCCGGTCCGGCGGGCCCGTGCTCGAGCTCGGTGTCGGAACCGGACGGATCGCGGTCCCGATCGCGGCCGACGGGATCCGCGTGATCGGGGTCGACTCCTCGAGGGCGATGCTCGACGTGTGCGCACGCCGCGCTGCGCTCGCCGGAGTCGAGCTCGACCTGCGGGTGGGCGACCTGCGGGAGCCGCCGGTCGAGGAGCGCGTCCCGCTCGTGATCTGTCCTTTCCGCTCGGTGCTCCATATGCATACGGACGCGGATCGGCTGAGCGTGCTCCGCGCCGCGCACGATCGACTGGTGCTCGGGGGTCGGTTT
>JBBWZE010000146.1:0-16027 GCA_039648845.1 Actinomycetota bacterium
TTCGGCTACACGATCAAGAAGGTCGGCCGCGCGGACAACTTCACATATCCGCAAACGGCTGTGTACTTCCCACCGAAGTGCGAGGGCGTGGCGTTCAGGCTGGCGAAGCAACTGGGCGTGCCGACGAAATCACTCCCGGGCGGGACCGGCGCATGCCAGCTCTACGTCATTGTCGGCCCGGCACGCGGACCGGGCGAGTAACCCCGAGATCCAGTTCGCTGCGCTCGCCGAGGGCGGCGGCCTACTGAAGCGGCGTGCGAAGGCCAGCGAGCTTCGTCTTCAGCTCGACCGGCATCGGCTCCTGCACTGCCTGGCGAACGAACTGGCGCAGCTTCGCCTCGAACCGGTAACGCTTGCGACAGTACGAGCACCCGTCGAGATGCAACTCGGCTTCCGCGCGCTCCGCGTCGGTGATCGTGCGGTCCATGTACGGCTGCATCATCTCCTCGCAGTGCGCGCAGGGATCATACGCAGTCATGCTTCCTCGCCTCCCACCGCAGACTCGGCCATGGCCTGTTTCAGGATACGCCGTCCGCGGTGCAGGCGCGACATCACGGTGCCGATCGGAATGTCGAGGATCTGCGCGGCGTCCGCATACGTGAAGTCGCCGATGTCCACGAGGACGACCACGTCGCGAAAGTCATGCGGCACCTCCGAGAGAGCGCCCACGACATCGTTCTGCGACAGCCGCTCGACGACACGGTCCGCGTCGCTCGGCCCGTCGCCCGTCGCCTCGAGCTTGTTGTAGAGGAAGTAGTCGCCTTCCTCGAGCGGTTGTGTGTCCGGCGTGCGCTGTTGCTTGCGTCCGCGGTCGATGTTCAGGTTCGTCAGGATCCGCAGCAGCCAGGCGCGCAGGTTCGTGCCGGGCGTGAACGACCGCCAGCTGCGAAACGCACGCGCATATGTCTCCTGCATCAGATCCTCGGCCTCCTCGCGAGAGCCGACGAGATGGCGGGCCACCCGATACACCTGATCCGACAGTGCAAGCGCCTCCTCCTCGAAGCGCACGCGGTCTCGCGCTTCAGTTGCCAGTTGCCTTGCGTCGGGTTCCCGTGCGGTCTCGCTCATGCCGGGCCACCCTACCAAGGCCTTCACGGCGTAAACGTATGGTTGTCCACACACATTCCGAACGGGTGATCAGGGCACTTCGCGGAAGCCGCCGCGGCCCATTGCCTCGAGCAGTGAGTCGCGCTTCGTGCGCTCGTCATCCCAGGCAAGCGTGACCTGGCCCATCAGGTTGGCGTTGGCTTCCTCGAGGCCTTCGTGGCCTTCGAGCACCTTCGCGAGCCGCATGACGCAGCGCTCACAACGGATCCCGCTGACCTGGATGGTCTCCGTTACGACAGCCATGCTCTTACGCTACCGACCGCTCGACGAGATCTGCGCAGACAGCATGCAGGCCGTCGGCCCGGCCGATCTCGAGCTGGTGGTCCGCCTCGCACGTCCCCGGGTCGAGGCCGTGCAAGGGAACGGGCAGCTCGCGCGACAGTGCGGTGACGGTGATCGCCTCGTCGCGGTCGGGATGAACGAGTTTCCCGTGCGGTCCGAAGCGCGAGGCAGCCCAGCGGTTCTGCTGGTAGACGCCGCGCTCGGCGGGCTCGAACGACCGGGCCGGCGCCTCGATCGCCCATGCGCAAAGCGCATGCACCAGACCGACCAGGGCACCGGTGTGCTCGATCGAGGTCGCCTGGTCCGGCACGCGAATCTCGAGCGTTCCGAAGTGGGGATGTGGGCGGACGTCCCACCAGAAGCTCGTGTAGTCGCTCGCCAGCCCTGTCGCGGCCATCCGCTCGATGAAACGCTCCCAGTCCGCGTAATCCCGGAAGGCAGGCGGCGCACCGTGCCGCGGCAGCAAGCCGAGCACCTCCGCGCGAATCGAAAGCATCCCGGTGTCGCGCCCCTCGAAGTACGGAGAGTTCGCAGAGAGAGCGAGCACGAACGGCAGCCAGGGCAGGATCGTCTCCATGACGCGAAAACACGTATCGGCGTCGGGCATGCCGATATGGATGTGCAGGCCGCTGACGCCCTGACGTCGCGCCGACGGGCCCGCGTACTCGACGAAGTCGCGGTAGCGATTGAGGGGCGCGATCTTCTGCTCCGAGGGGATGCTGGTGGGATACGAGCCACCCGCGGCGACGACATACCCGTTCTGCGCGGCGATCTTGCGCGCCGCGCGCCGTAACTCGATCAGTCGCTCGTGCGCCTGCTCCGCGGTGTCGCTGACGTCGGTCGTCAGCTCGACGACCGACGCGTGTAGCTCGGTCTTCAGAGTGCCCGGAAGCTTGCGTCCCTCGGCGCCCGCGACGAGCGCCTCGACCCCCGGCACGAGCTGCAGCGTCTCCGCGTCGACGATCCAGAGCTCCTCCTCGACTCCGACCGTCAAGGAACGCCCGAACTGCTGCTCGATCACCTCGCCCTGACGCCGTGGACCGGGCCGCCCGCCGCTTCCCACGCGTAGTACGACGCGCTCGGGCCGTAGGAAGTTTCGTACGCCTGGATGCGTGGGTTGCGACCGACCTCCTTGGCGCGTTGTGCGTGATGCAGCAGATTCGGGTCGTCGCGCCGCTCCCACACGAGGATCAGATGCGCTGCGGTCATGAAGCCGGCGACGAAGGTACACCCGGCCGCAGGACACGGAAAGGGATTCGTGCGCACGCAGAACCAGCCGCTACGGTCGCCGGTTTCGTCGTCCTTCCAGAGCTCTTCCTCCCAGACGAGCTCCGCGTCCGCGAGCAAGCCCCGGCCCGGCTCGATCCGCCCCTCCTCCACCGCGAACAGGCTACCCGTCGGGTCCCGTCCTCAGGCACTCTAGGACCGGGTCCGGGCAGTCTGGCCAGCAGCCGCAGTCTGGCCGGGCGCCGGGCGCGCCTCGTTGCGCGCCCACCCGGGCCCGCTATTGGGCCTTCCAGTCCCGAAACGCGAGTCGCAGCGCGTCCTCGGCCTCCCGCGAGACGTCGTCTACCCGCAACGTGCCGGTCAACTCGATCGTGCGCCGCATCTGCTCGACGTACATCGTGCAGCCGTCGCAGCCTGAGAGATGCGCGTCGAAGCGCTTACGCTCGCCGGATGTGAGATCGCCCTCGAGGTACGCCGTGACGAGCTCCACGAGCTCACGACAATTGAGATGGGCCAGACCGATGCTCATTGTTCCTCCGACAGGTACTGCTCGAGCGCACGCCTCACCTTGGCGCGGCCGCGGTGAAGCAAGACGCGTTGATTGGTCTCCGAGAGCTCGAGAGCGTTACGGACCTCGTCGGCGGTCCACCCCTCGACATCGCGCAGAGTGATCACCAGCTGCTGGCTCACAGGGAGCCGTTCGATCGCCCGCTCGACCACGGACAGCGTCTCCTTCGCCAGGAGCCGATCTTCGGGCCACGCGCGCGGCAGCACTGCCCAGTGGCCCGTGCCGGTGAAGCGCGACCGATCGACGGCCGGCTCGAAGCCGCCTTCCTCCGTGTCGAGAGCCGAGAACGGAACCGACCGCCGCTCTCGCTCGCCTCGGGTCTTCGCCGTGTTCGTGAGGATGCGGAAGATCCACGTCTTCAACGAGGATCGTCCTTCGAAGCGGTCGATCCCGCTCAAGACCGCCAGCCATGTTTCCTGGACCACGTCTTCCGCCAGGGCGAGGGTGGGCACGAACATTCGCGCGACTCGCAGGAGCGACGGGTTCAGAGTGCGGATCAACTCCATGAAGGCCTCCTCGTCGCCCGCCCGCAGCAGTTCCACGAGCTTCGCATCCTGCGACGAGAGGAGCTGCTGCATCGATTGACTTTAACGCCGCCCGCGCGGATCTAAGTCGGGCCGAGCTCGAGCGTGCGCAGGCCGCGCACGTCGACCCAGAGGCGCTCGCCGTCCGTGACGACCTTCATCACGACGTCCTCGCAGTGCGGGCAGCGCAAAACGGTTCCCGCCGCCAGGTAGACGTGGATCGCTCCGACCGGCTCGGCTGAGCCGCAGCTGTCGCAGGTGCCGACGGCCGTCGTCACCTCCCCCGCGAACACCTCGCTCAGGAGCCCTGCCGCTGCATTCCCGTCGAGCCTCAGTGGTTCCATCTCATCCTCCTGTTGGGCCGAAGCGCTCAGTCTTGATTCGCGACGGCTCGTGGCCAAGCCCCACGAGCGCCTCGGCGACCGCCTCGACGAACGGGGTCGGGCCGCACACGAACGTCAGTGCAAGATCAGCAGGAGCGACCTCCGAGAGCAGCTCCCGGTCGACTCGGCGGCTGTACCCGGTCCAATCCGGCGGCTGGTCGCGCGTGAGCGTGAACACGATCTCCAAGCCGTCTCCTCGTTTGCCATACCGCTCGAGCTCAGCGCGATAGATGACGTCCTCCCATGATCTCGCCGAGTAGAGCAGCCGAGTCGGCACCGGGTCGTGGTTCATAGCGCGCTGTCGCGCCATGGCCATGAGGGGGACGATGCCGGAGCCGCCGCCGACGAGGAGCACGGGACCGCCCGGATCCGGATCCCAGACGAAGTAGCCGCCGACAGGCCCGCGCAACTCGAACCGGTCTCCGGCCCGCGCCTCCCGGGTCAGATACGGCGAGAGCTCGCCGTCGTCGATCCGCTCGACAGTCAACTCGACTCGAGGGCCACCTGCCGGAGATGCGATCGAATAGCTTCGCTGCGCCTGATAGCCGTCGTCAGCAGTCAAGCGGACGTCGACATGCTGACCGGCCCGGTGACCGGGCCAGTCCTGGACGTCGAGCGCGAGGGTCTTGACCCGATCGGTCTCGGGCCACGCGTCCGCAACCTCGGCGACGTGCCAGTTCAGTCGCCCCAGTACCGCTGTTCCTTCCAAGGGTCTCCGTAGATGTGGTAGCCGTTCGACTCCCAGAAGCCGGGCTCGTCGGTCGCGGTGAGGCGAAGCCCCCGGACCCACTTGGCGCTCTTCCAGAAGTACAGATGCGGCACCAGCAGCCGGGCCGGGCCGCCGTGCTCCGGTTCGAGCGGCTCATCGTCGTAAGCAAAGGCGATCCACGCCTTGCCGTCGGTCACATCGGCCAGGGGCAGGTTGGTCGTGTAGCCGCCGTCGCAGAAAGCGGTCAGGTACTCGGCCGAGGTGTCGACTCCATCGAGCAGCGCATCCACCGGGACGCCCTCCCACACCGTGTCGAGCTTCGTCCACTTCGTCACGCAGCTGATGTCGACCGTGATCGTCTCGCTCGGCAGCGCGCGAAACTCGTCCCAGGTCCAGCGGTGCGGCTCATCCACCTGGCCGCCGATCGTGAAGTCCCACTGGTCGAGCGGCGTGTGCGGTGTCGGGCCGGCCGAGAGCACCGGGAAGTCGTCCGTGACGTACTGGCCGGGGGGAACGCGGTCACGCGGCGCGTCGTCACGCCTTCGACCCTTGAACCCTCGCGAGATGATCGGCATGGCTTCTCCCTTCGGTTTCGGCTCAGCAGCACAGGTGCCGAAGCGCGACAAGCTTCATCATGCTCTTGTAACAGACCAGCAAGGCCCCACGACTGTTACGCCGGTGAACAGAGGAGGTGCGATGAACGGCGAGCACTACGACCTGGTCGTCCTGGGCTCCGGCTCAGCGGCACGAGAAGGCGCAGGAAAGGCGGCGCGAGAACACGGCGCCCGCGTCGCGTTGATCGAGCACTGGCTCTGGGGCGGATCCTGTCCCAACGTGGCCTGCCGCCCCACGAAGGCCTATGTCGTCGCGGCCGAACTGATGCATGACGTGCGACATCACGCGGCGGAGCGTGGCATCGATCTCCCCGAGCCGACTGTCCGACTTGCGCAAACGCGGAAGTGGAAGGATTCGATCCGGCGCGACCAGGAGAGCTGGGTGCAGACCCTGAAAGACGCCGGTTACCGCGTGGTGCCCGGAACTGCGTCGTTTGTCGATGCTCGGACCGTCCGGGTCGGCGACCAGGAATTGAGCGCGGAGAGGATCCTTGTCGCCACGGGCAGCAGGACGGCTGTCCCGCCCATTCCCGGCATGGAGGACATCGAGTGGATCGACCATGTCAGCGCACTCGAGCTCGACGAGGTACCCGAGGCGCTGCTCATCGTCGGTGCAGGACCGGTCGGCCTCGAGTTCGCGCAGATCTTCGCCCGCTTCGGCGCGCGCGTCACGATCGTGAACACCGGCCCGCAGATCGCGGCGCGCGCAGACGAGGAGGCGGCGCGCGAGCTGCAGGCCGCGCTCGAAGAAGAAGGGATCGAGGTGGTGCTGAACAGGGGCGTCGACTCGTTTGCGCGCAACGAGAGCGGCATCGAGGCGACCATCGGCGACCGAAACGTCCAGGTGTCACACGTCCTACTCGCTTCGGGCCGCCTGCCGAACGTCGAGGAACTCGACCCCGAACGAATCGGCCTCGAGGTTGGTCGCGGCGGCATCGCGGTCGACGATCGTCAGCGCACGAACGTCGAAGGCGTCTGGGCCGCAGGGGACGTCGCCGCCGGTCCCATGCTCACGCCAATCGCGCAGTACCAAGCTCGCATCGCCGTCGAGGACATGTTCGGCGACGGCGCTCGACGCGCCGACTACTCGGTGCTTCCGACCGCGATCTTCACGGATCCCGAGCTGGGCGACGTAGGTCTGACGGAGGCGGAGGCCGTGGAACTGGGTCACGACGTCGGTGTCGTCACGCACCCGTTGCCGTTCGTCACGCGCGCCCAGTACACGGGCGCAAAGCATGGTCTCTACAAGATCGTCTTCGATCGCGAGACGCGCCGAGTGCTCGGCGTGCACGTCGTGTCGCGCGCGGCAAGCGACATCGTCGGCAGCATCACGCCGGCCCTGAAGCTCGGCGTGACGGTCGACGACCTGGCGTTCATGCACCACATCTATCCGAGCTACAGCGAAGGCCTGAAAGCCGCAGCGGAGAAGGCCTTAGAACCTTCGACGAGCGAAGCGAAGTCCTAACTAATACCCGCGGAAAGTGCGCAGCACTTTCCGCGGTAGTGAGCCTGAGGCCGGGGCAGGCGTTCCGGCCTCAGGCTCGTGAGCTTCCGCGCGCCGTGCTGGCCTACGGCTCCGGCGGAAGCAGGCCCCCAGGGGTACGGGGCCAGTCGGGGCGGCCTCGAGTCATGTTTGCCGCCCAAGCTTGACGGTGAGGTGGATCCGGTTCGTTCCGCGAACAACCTGAAGCTCGATCTTGTCGCCCGGCCTCTTCGTCGCGATGAGATCGACGAGGCGCTCGATCGACGGAATCGGCCGGCCGTCCGCCTTCACGATCACGTCGCCGCCGGCAGGCCAGCTCTCCCCCTCGACGGTGACCTGGTTCGTCGCCGGCTTCAACCCGGCCTTGGCCGCGCCGGTGCCGGGCCGTACCGAGGCGACGAGGACGCCGCTCGTGACCGGGAGGTGAAACAGCCTTCCGATGTTCGGTTGAAGCGTCTTGCCTTCGATGCCGAGGAACGCATGCTCGGCCTTACCGTGTTTGATCAGCTCCGCAACGACGTCCTTGACCGTGTTGATCGGGATCGCAAAGCCGATGCCGACGTTGCCCTGGCTCTGTCCGCCGGTCTCGATCTGCGCGTTGACGCCGATCACCGCACCCTGGGCGTTCAGCAGCGGGCCGCCGGAGTTGCCGTGGTTGAGCGCCGCGTCGGTCTGGATGACGTGCGAGATCGAGAGCTGGTTGGGCGCGCTGATCCGCCGCTGCACCGCGCTGACGATCCCAGCCGTGACGGAGCGATCGAGGCCGAACGGGTTACCGATCGCGATCACCTGGTCACCAACGCGCACCGCGTCGGAATTGCCGAGCAGCAACGACTTGAGGGCACGCGACTTGACCCGAACCTGAAGCACCGCGATGTCAGTCGACGGGTCGACGCCCACGACCTTGGCCTTGAACCGCTCGTTGTCGGAGAAGCTCACCTGGATCGTGTTCGCACCCCGGACGACGTGGTAGTTCGTGACGATGTGGCCGGCCTTGTCGATGACGAAGCCCGAGCCGAGCGCCCGCTGAGTCTGACTTCCTCCGAACGGATTCCCGAAGAAGTCGGAGGGCTGCTGCAGGCGCGACGTCGTCTCGACGTGCACGACCGCCGGCGCCGACGCGCGATAGATCTGGTTGATCGACATCCTCCTGCCCTGTGCAAAGACGACGGGTGCAGAGGAGCTCGGGACAACTTCCTGGCGGATGACGGTCGTCTGCTCACCGAGCTTCCCCAGCGCAGCCGCGCCGCCAAGCGCGACGCCGCCGCCCAATAGGGCAACGGCGAAGAGCACGGCAGCGCGGCTCCGGAGGTGGAGGAAGTGATGCAAGCCTCGGTTCTATCGAGGGCCGGCTTAACGCACGGTTGTGGACTGTTAAGGGCGCATTAAGGATTCACTGGCCCGGAAGTCGGGTAAAGCACGTTGACGTTCGAGAGGGAGGCTGCGATGAACCTGCTCGCGACAACCTTTACCTTCGAGACCTCCGATTTCGTCCCGCTTGCGATCGGCTTCTTCGGGCTCGGCGTGGGCTACCTCACCTGGGGCGGTTCCGCGTTCCTTGGGTGGCCGAGAGTGAATCCCGCCGTGCCGGATGAGAGCGAGCTCGCGATCAACCGCTCCCTCGGACTGTGGGCAATCTGGATGTCGGGGTTCATGCAGTTCCTGACGGGCGTGTATCTCGCCGTCGGGCTCACCTGGTTCAAGGTCTTCGACGCGAAGCCGCTGATGATGGCCGCACTGGCCTTCACCGCCTACGGAGTCCACTGGTTCGCGATCGGCTACCGGCGTTACGTGCACGCGAGCACCGATCCGGATGCGTTCATGGCTCTCGCCTTTGCAGCTCTTTCGATTCTGGGCGCCCTCGTCTTCTGGCATGCCGGCGACCGCCCGACGTTCGGCCTCTTCGTGGGTTTGTCGCTCGTCTACCTGACCGAGATCCCCACGCGGTTCAAGCTCCTCCCGAACGGCGAAAGGCTCATCGGCTTCTGGCAGCTCGCCACCGGCTGCTGGCTCATGTACCTCACGTTCGGCGTCATTCTCGGCCCCACCAACGGCTGGGACATCCTGTTCTGACGCCGTGACTCGCCGGCGCGACGCGCGGTTTAAACCGGGCGACCGGGGCAAGGTGGTGTTG
This sequence comes from Actinomycetota bacterium, assembly GCA_039648845.1. Taxonomy (GTDB): domain Bacteria; phylum Actinomycetota; class Thermoleophilia; order Gaiellales; family Gaiellaceae; genus 3-1-20CM-4-69-9. The sequence continues at coordinate 9,032 of JBBWZE010000146.1, forward strand.
GAATGGACCTGAGCGAGCTCATCGGCCGCTGGCCCTTGCTGCGGCAGCTCCGCGAGGGCGACCGACTGGGGCTCGGCAGGGCGGTCCAGTCGCCGCGGACGCAGAAGCTCGAGCCGCGGACGGCTGCCGCCGAACGGGTGGTCAAGTCGGTCTGCCCGTACTGCGCCGTCGGCTGCGGCCAACTCGTCTATGTCGAAGACGGCCGTGTCACCCAGATCGAAGGCGATCCGGCCAGCCCGATCTCGCGCGGGCGGCTCTGTCCAAAGGGCTCTGCGACGAAGTCGCTCGTCACGAACCCGGGACGGGAGCTCAAGGTGAAGTACCGAGCACCGTACGGCACCGAGTGGCAGCAGTTGGGCCTCGACGAGGCCATGGACATGATCGCCGACCGCGTGATCGAAACGCGTAGGCAGACGTGGCAGGACAGCGACGATAAAGGGAACAAGCTCAACCGGACGATGGGCATCGCCAGCCTGGGCGGCGCGACTCTCGACAACGAAGAGAATTATCTGATCAAGAAGCTCTGCGTGGGTCTCGGCGTCGTGCAGGTCGAGAACCAGGCTCGTATATGACACAGCTCCACGGTCCCCAGTCTGGGGACCTCGTTTGGACGAGGCGGCGCAACCACCTACCAGGAAGACCTCCGTAACGCCGACTCGATCCTGATCATGGGCTCGAACATGGCTGAGAATCACCCCGTCGGGTTTCAGTGGGTGATGGAGGCCAGGCTGCGCAACGCCAAGGTGATGCACGTCGATCCACGCTTCACGCGGACGAGCGCGATGTCCAACCTCTACGTACCGATCCGGGCGGGCACGGACATCGCGTTCCTCGGGGGGATCGTCCATTACATCCTCGAGAACGAGCGCTGGTTCGACGAGTACGTCAAGGCCTTCACGAACGCGCCCGTGATCCTCGACGCGCGTTTCCAGGACACCGAGGATCTCGACGGGCTCTTCTCCGGCTTCGATTCGGAGAAGCGGGTCTACGACACGAGCTCGTGGCACTACGCCGGGATGCCCGAGCAGGAGACCGCAGGCGAGCGCTCCAAAGGCGGCACGAAAGGCGAGCAGTCCGGCCACGGTGCGCAGGCGGGCGGCCTCACAGGCGGTGAGCCGCCGGAAGAGGACCTGACCCTGCAGCATCCGCGGTGCGTCTTCCAGATCCTGAAGCGACACTTCAGCCGTTACACGCCGGAAACGGTCGCCGAGATCTGCGGCTGCTCCGAGGAACAGCTCCTAGAGGTTGCCGAGGCGCTGTGCGAGAACTCGGGACGCGAGCGCACCGCCGCGATCGTCTACTCCGTCGGTTGGACGCAGCACACGGTCGGCGTGCAATACATCCGCACCGCAGCGATCATCCAGCTCCTGCTCGGCAACATCGGACGCCCGGGCGGCGGGATCATGGCGCTCCGCGGGCACGCGTCGATCCAGGGCTCGACGGACATGGCCACGCTCTACAACATCCTTCCCGGCTACCTGCCGATGCCGCACGCGGAAAGCGTGGGCTCGCTCGAGGAGTATCTCGAGAACCACGGGGCGCCGACCGGCCGTTGGGCCGCGTTCCCGACATTTTCCATCAGCCAGCTGAAAGCGTTCTACGGCGCAGGTGCAACAAAGGAGAACGACTTCTGCTTCGACCTCCTGCCGAGGATCAACGGCGACCACGGGACGTACCAGTCGGCGCTCGACATGCTGGAAGGAAAGGTCAAGGGCTTCTTCCTGCTCGGTGAGAATCCGGCAGTCGGCTCCGCGAACTCGAAGCTGCAGCGGCTCGCCCTCGCGAGCCTCGAGTGGCTCGTCGTCCGAGATTTCGTCGAGATCGAGAGCGCCTCGTTCTGGTACGACGCGCCAGAGCACGAGACCGGCGAGCTGAGGACGGATCAGATCGCGACCGAGGTCTTCCTGATGCCGGCTGCAACGCATGTCGAGAAGGACGGTTCCTTCACGAACACGCAGCGGCTCCTGCAATGGCACTGGCGTGCGGTCGAACCGCCCGAGGATTGCCGCTCCGAGCTCTGGTTCGTCTATCACCTTGGCCGCAAGATCCGCGAGAAGCTGAAGGACTCGACGGATGCGATCGACCGAGGCATCCTGGCGCTCGACTGGGCGTATGCCACATCAGGCGAGCATGAGGAGCCGAGCGCGAGCCAGGTCCTGCGTGAGGTGAACGGCATCGGTCCGGAAGGAAAGGCGCTGTCGAAGTACCAGGAGCTGCGGGACGACGGCTCCACCTCTTGCGGGTGCTGGATCTACTGCGGCGCGTTCGCGGGCGAGCAGAACCAGGCCGCCCGCAAGACGCCACACTGGGAGCAAGGGCCTGTGCCGTCGGAATGGGGCTGGGCTTGGCCGTCGAACGAGCGCATCCTCTACAACCGTGCATCCGCCGACCCGCAGGGCAAGCCGTGGTCCGAGCGGAAGAAGTACGTCTGGTGGGATGGCGAGAAGAAGCAGTGGACGGGCCTCGACTTCCCCGACTTCACGCCTGACAAGCCGCCCGACTACCGGCCGCCCGAAAACGCGAAAGGCGACGACGCCATCAGGGGCGACCATCCTTTCGTTCTGCAGTCAGACGGCCGCGGCTGGCTGTACGCCGCTGTCGGGCTGATGGACGGGCCGCTGCCGACACACTACGAACCGCACGAGTCGCCTTTCGACAATCTGCTGTACGGGCAGCGCTCGAACCCTTGCGCACAGCTGCACGCCCACGATCTCAACCGTTACAACCCGGCGAAGGACGATGCGTTTCCGTATGTCGTCACGACCTACCGTCTGACCGAGCATCACACCGCAGGGGGGATGTCGCGCACGCTCGGCTATCTCTCCGAGCTGCAGCCCGAGTTCTTCGTCGAGGTATCACCGGAGCTCGCCGCCGAACGCAACCTCGCGCACGGTGACTGGGCGACGGTTATCACAGCCCGCACGGCGATCGAGGGCCGGGTCATGGTCACCGAGCGTTTGGCGCCGCTCGAGGTGCAAGGCCGCAAGCTGCACCAGGTGGGCGTTCCCTACCACTGGGGATCGAAAGGCCTGACGACGGGGGACGCCGGGAACGACCTCTACTCGATCGCACTAGATCCGAACGTGCACATCCAGGAGGTCAAGGCCGCAACCTGCGACATTCGGCCGGGGCGGAGGCCGCGAGGCCCGGAGCTACTCGAGCTGGTTGCGTCGTATCCGGGGTACGAGGAGGAGTCGAGCGATGCTTCCGGGTGACGGGCAGACGACCTACGGCCTGCAGATCCAGCCGCGGGTCGGCTTCTTCACGGACACGAGCGTCTGCATCGGCTGCAAAGCGTGCGAGGTCGCCTGCAAGGAGTGGAATCTCGTACCGGAGGACGGGCTGGTCTGGACCGGCAACTCGTACGACAACACGGGCGAGCTGAGCGCGAACACGTGGCGTCACGTCGCGTTCATCGAGCAGGAGCGTGACGACGGATTTCGCTGGCTGATGTCGAGCGACGTGTGCAAGCACTGCACGCACGCGGGCTGCCTCGACGTGTGTCCGACCGGCGCAATCACCCGGACGGAGTTCGGTACGGTCGTGATCCAGGACGACGTCTGCAACGGCTGCGGCTACTGCGTGACGGCCTGTCCCTTCGGGGTGATCTCGAAGCGGGAGATCGGCGGTGACGGCGGCATGCACAAGTGCACGCTCTGTTACGACCGCCTCGAGGACGGCCTCGAGCCGGCGTGCGCCAAGGCGTGCCCGACGAAGTCGATCCAGTTCGGGCCGCTCGACGAGCTGCTCGAGCGCGCCAACGGGCGGCTCGACGACCTCCACGAAGCAGGGGTGGCGGACGCTCGCCTCTACGGCGCGAACGAGAACGACGGCGTCGGGGGAATGGGCTCTGTCTTTCTGCTTCTCGACGAACCGGAGGTCTACGGCCTGCCACCCGATCCCGTCGATCCGACGCGCAACCTCCGGACGATCTGGGGCGCCGCGGCCGCGGCAGCCGGCTTGCTTGCAGTGGGGGTTGCCTTCGCATTCGCCGGAGGCGGCGAATGACAACCGAGCCTGCGCTTTCCTACTACGGCAAGCCGATCGTCAAGGAGCCCGTCTGGAAGTCCGAGATCCCGCGTTACTTCTTCGCCGGCGGGCTCGCCGGGGCGTCCGCAACGTTGTCGGCGGCCGCACGCGCGGCCGGGAACGACGCGCTCGCCCGGCGCGCGCTCTACGTCGCCGCCACGGGCGTGACAGTCAGTCCGTACTTCCTGATCAAGGATCTCGGCCGCCCGCTGCGGTTCTACAACATGATGCGCGTCTTCAAGGTCACCTCGCCCATGAGCGTCGGCACGTGGATCGTCGCAGGGGAGGGAACCTCGACCGGAATCGCCGCCGCCTGTGAGCTCTTCGACGTCCTTCCGCGTGTGCGGGCCACGGCGCAGGCGTTCTCAGGGCTGCTGGGGCCGGCGATGGCCACGTACACCGGCGCTCTCGTCGCGGACTCCGTCGTTCCCGCCTGGCACGAGGCACGGCATGAGCTGCCACTGCTCTTCGCCGGCAGCTCGGCAGCCGCGGCCGGCGGCATCGCGGCGGCACTGACGCCGGTCGCGATGGCCCGCCCGGCGCGCCGGCTCGGGCTGTTCGGCGCGATCACTGAGCTCGTGGCGCACAGGGCGATGGAGAAGCGTCTGGGGGACCTCGTCGCCGAGCCTTACCGGAAGGGGGAAGGCGGTCGGTATGCGAAAGTTGCCGAGGGCGCGATGCTCGCAGGGGGCGCCTTGATGCTGCTCGCAGGGCGCAGCCGCGCCGGTGCGATCGCTGCAGGTGCGCTGCTCGCCGCGGGCTCGTGGTGCACGCGTTTCGCCGTGTACCACGCTGGCAAGGCATCGGCAGCCGATCCCAGGTACACCTCGATTCCCCAGCGCGCGCGCGCTGCAGAGCGAGGACAGCCCGCCGTCACGAGGAAGACGCGCCCTTCCTGAACTTCGCAAAGAGCGAGCTTTCGACCCGGGTTTGAGCGACCTTTACACGGCTCTAAAAGGCCGTTTCCTAGGGTAAAGCCCCAGTTCGTCCAGACCACGACCCTGAGGGGGAACTACATGAGTCTGCTCAAGAGGTTCAGGCCGTCGCCTGCGATGGTCATTGCGTGCCTGGCGCTGTTGCTGGCGCTCGGCGGAACGGGTTACGCGGCGATCAAGCTGCCGCGGAACAGCGTCACGACCGTGCAGGTGAAGGACTTCAGCCTGCTCTCTCGCGATTTCAAGCGGGGTCAGATCCCGCGCGGAGCGGCCGGGCCCGCAGGTCCCGCTGGACCGGCAGGCCCCGCCGGGCCGGCAGGTCCCGCCGGCGGCGCGGGCAGTTCGACGGTCAAGTGGGCCCTCGTGCGCCCCGACGGCGGCATCGCCGCTCAGTCCGGTGGCATCACACTCGCCGCAAAGCCGAGCGCGGGGACCTACATTCTGAGCTTCGGCAGCGCTGTGACCGGCAAGCCCATCCTCGCATCGGGCGGCTACGCGGCCGATGCGGGCGATCAGCGGGGCGAGACCACCGCCGGTCCCTGCGCCAGCACCACGGAAGGCAGGACATGCCCCACCTCCGACAACACGAGCACCATCTTCGTCCAGACGCGCAACAACGACGGTTTCCCGACTGATCACGCGTTCTACGTGGCGGTCATCGGCTAACGACCGGTCTACCGGTGGTCGCGGTCCCGCGGCGGACTGCGACCACCGATTGCGCCACAATGGCTCGATGCGAGTTTCGGCCAAGGCGGACTACGCGCTTCGGGCCGTGATCGAACTCGCCGTCATCGGCGGCGACGTACCCGTGAAGGGCGAGCGCATCGCGCAGGCGCAGGAGATCCCGTTGAAGTTCCTGGAGAACATTCTCGGCGACCTGCGACACGCAGGCCTCGTGCGGAGCCAGCGCGGCGTCGACGGCGGCTACTGGCTCGCCCGGCCGGCCGGCGAGATCACCGTGGCGGAGGTGATCCGCGGCGTCGAGGGTCCCATCGCCAACGTTCGCGGCATCGGCCCCGAGCAGGTCGAGTACGCCGGCTCCGCGGAGCGACTACGTGACGTCTGGATTGCCGTGCGTGCGAACCTGCGCGCCGTGCTGGAGCAGGTGACGATCGCGGATCTCGCCAGCGGGGAGCTGCCGCTCTCGGTCGAGGATCTGGCGTCGAATCCCGACGCCTGGCAACCGCATTAATCGGTGAAGACCGTCTGCCGCGTCGGGCGGACGTACACGATCTGACCGTGCTGAAGCTCCAGGGCCTCCACCTGCTCGCGGGTGAGTTGCGCCGACATCGTCTCGCCGTCGTCGCGCACGAGCTCGACGCGCACCTCGAAGCCCAGATGTACCAGACGCTGCACCATCGCCTCCTGTGTCGAGCCGTTGGGCTCGAGCAGAAGCTCGACGTCGTGGGGCCTGATGAATGTGTCGCCGAGCCGGTTGACCGGCCCGACGAAAGACATCACGAACTCGTTCGCGGGATGGTCGTAGAGCTCGCGTGGCGGCGCCGTCTGCTCGATCCGGCCTGCGTTCATCACGACGACGCGGTCGGCGACGTCCATCGCCTCTTCCTGGTCGTGCGTGACGATAACCGTCGTCGTATGCGTTTCGTCGTGGAGGCGACGCAGCCAGAGACGCAGCTCCTTGCGCACGCGCGCATCGAGCGCGCCGAAGGGCTCGTCGAGCAGGAGCACCTTCGGATCGACCGCGAGCGCCCGTGCGAGACCCATGCGCTGGCGCTGGCCACCGGAAAGCTGCGCGGGGTAGCGCTTCGCGAGGCCACTGAGCTGGACCAGGTCGAGCAATTCTGCAACGCGCTGTTTGATCTCCCTACGCGGGCGCCGGCGAATCGTCAGCCCGAAGGCGACGTTGTCCCACACCATCATGTGCTTGAAGGCGGCGTAGTGCTTAAAGACGAAGCCGACGCCTCGCGACTGCGGCGGCAGTCGGGTGACGTCCTCGCCGTCGAGCGAAACTTCGCCTGCATCCGGCTGCTCGAGCCCTGCGATCACGCGGAGCAGCGTGGACTTCCCGCTT
>JBBWZE010000162.1:0-3004 GCA_039648845.1 Actinomycetota bacterium
CCGTCTTCGGTGAAGACGTGGTGGGCTATGGTGTAGCTCTCGCCCGTCGCGCAGGTCCCGTCGATCGTGACCGTGCTCTGGCCGTTGAAGTGCGTCGTCACCTCGTAGCGGTTGAGGTCGGCAAAGACCGGTGTGAGCGCTTCGCGTCCTTGGAGGACGTAGGTCGGCTCGCTGCCTTCGCCGTCCATGTAGACGGCGAAGCGGGTGTCCTCGGTGAAGAGCGCCTTTTGCCCTTCGGCGTCGCGGCGGTCGGCGCAATGCGCGTACGCGTCGAAGAGCTCGCGAAGGGCGAGCCGGTCGGCGGCTTCGGCGGGACTGAGCTCGGTGTGGACGGCCATCGGGCGGCTCCTCTTTGGAGATCGGTTGTCGGTGCGTCAGGCCGACGTAACGTATCGATGGCGACCTCGATACCAATCTGCTGGGCGACGGGTGCGGGCCCCCTCGAAGCTCCTCGATCGGCTGCGAGCGTTGCACGTGACCGAGTTCGGCCGCGATCACCGTCCGTCGGAGTTCCGATTAATCCGGCGTGCTGCTGTCGATCCAGCGCCTGAGCAGATCTACCTTCTCGCTCGACCACGGCGTATCGCATGGCATCGATCCAGCGCTGAGCGCTGCCAGAATGCTGGCGGCGTTGGCGGTCACGTCATCGAATGACCAGAGATCGAAGACGCCGAGCATTGCGGCTCGATCGGATTCTCGGAACAGTGGCTTGATGTCGTTTTCGAAACTTGGCGCAGCGGCCGACATGTCTTTTCTCCTCCTGTGGGCGGCCGGAGGTTTTCCGAGATGGTGGCCGTCAAGCTCGGTCGGGTTGAATGCTGTTCGGGCTGGGATCTAGTGTCGGCTCGGGGCCTCCAGAGGTCGCCTGCGCCGGAGCGACGAGCGGGCCTGGGCGCAGCAGGAGTGCAGCGACGACTGCGCCGCCGGCCGCGATCGCGCAGGCCCACCAGAACGCGGTGTCGTAGCCATGCGCGAGAGCCAGGTCGTTCAGCGCCGCACGGCCAGTAGAGCTGGTCGACGATGCGTGTGCCACGGCGTACGACGCGACGGCGGAGGCAAAGATCGTGTTCAGAAGCGATGTGCCGATGGACGCGCCGAGCTGTTGGCCGACGGTGACGGTCGCTGATGCAACCCCGGCATCCTGCGGCGCCACCCCGTAGGTACCGGTGTTGAACGCCGGCGCAACGACCATGCCTAGACCGAAGCCGGCCAGGATGATCGGGCCCAGCACGCCTCCGGCGTAACTGGTGTGTGCTCCGAGCTGCGCGAGCCAGGCCATCGCTCCCGCTGCGATGAGCAACCCGATGGTCACGACCGGTCGTGGTCCCACTCTCGGCATCAGGACGATGGTGGAGAGGTTGGCTGCGGCCGCCAGGCAAACCGAGATCGGCAAGAACGCAAGGCCCGTCACGATCGGCGAGTAGTTCAGCGTCCGCTGCAGGTAGTAGGTCAGGAACAGGAACGTCGCGAACAGACACAGTGAGGCGACGAAGATCGACACGTAGGCTCCGCTCCGGTTGCGATTCAGCACGATACGCGGCGGCAGAAGCGGATGAGCGGCTCGCCCAATCCAGAGCCCGAACGCGACAAGCAACACCACTCCGGCGGCGAGGAAACCCCACGTGGACGAGGCTTGCCAGCTATGCGTTGCGGCGTTGGAGAAGCCGAAGACGAGGCAGAACATCCCGGCGGACTCCAACAGCACGCCGGGAACGTCCAGTTGGAACTTGCCACGGGATGTCTCTCGATCGAGCAGGATGAACCCGCCTACGAACGCCACGCCGGCGAAGACGAGGTTCGCGTAGAGCGTCCAACGCCAGGAGAGATACTCGGTCAATGCGCCGCCGAGGAGCAGGCCGACCGCACCCCCTGCGGTCGCAATCGCCCCGAAGACGCCGAAAGCCGTAGCGCGGTCCTTCGGATCGCTGAACTTGGTGATCAGGAGCGCAAGCGCCGAAGGCACAAGTATCGCGGCGAATACACCCTGGCAGGCCCGCGCCGTCACGAGCATGGCGAAGTTGACCGACGCGCCGCCCACGGCCGAAACACCCGCGAAACCGAGGAGGCCGACGAGGAAGGTCGTCCTGCGGCCGATCAGATCGCCGAGCTTTCCCCCGGCCAGCAGAAAACTGCCGAACGCCAGGCTGTAAGCCGTGACCACCCACTGTCGATCAGCGGTCGTGAAGTGCAGTGCGCGCTGAGCCGTGGGCAACGCGATGTTTGTCACAGTCAGGTTAAACACGACCATGAGTTGGGCGATACCGATCACCGCGAGGACCAGCCAGCGCCCCCGGCCCGCGACAGCGTCAGGTGTGACTCTGACGGCGCCCTCGATTGCGTTCATGGTGCGTCCGTCGAATCGGCCACGACGGACGCCTCGATGAATGTGTAGACCGTTCGGATCTTTCCGTTGGCCAAGATCGCGACGTCCATGCCGCTCAGGACCGGAGGAGCTCCGGCAGGGCCGGTCTGCCAGCGCAGGCGGCCGAGGTCGTGGATCACTTCTGCGGGGCCGACCAGGCTGAACGCGAAGCCCGGGGCGCTCTCGTCGAGGATGCGTCCGACCCGATCGGAGATGGCTGCCTGGCCGATGCTCTGTCCGTCCGCGTCGTAGAACGCGCAATCCTCGGCATACAGTTCGGCGATGGCGCGCCCGCGGCGGCCGGGGTCCGGCTCGCCGAAGACCTCGGACACGTTTCGCTCCATGAGTTGTCCGAGCGTGGTCGTTGCGGCGCTCATGACAGCCACGGCGGCGTGTAGAGGCCCATGTCGTGCAGGATCGCCGTGAGGTCGTCGGCAGCCCACTCCGAGCGAGGGACCGGCGCGTAATCCGGCAGGGTGGAGGTATCGGTTGCGCTCATGCCTGTACCTCTGCCGCCGCGACGGTGGAGCGCGCTTCTTCGAGATCGAGGATCTTGCCGTTCAAGCCGAACTGGTGTAGGTCGCCGCCTGGCATCTCGATCCGTCTCGCCGCGCCGACGCCGCCCACCTTCAAGGGATCGAA
>JBBWZE010000170.1:0-2948 GCA_039648845.1 Actinomycetota bacterium
ACGCGCAGGCCGCTCTCGCCGTCGGACAGCGGCTGGCGACGGTCCCGCACGCACGCGACGAAGTGCTCGCACTCGAGGCGCAGCGGCTCGTCGTTGGGCACCCGTGGCGACCAGATGTCCCCGGAGCGGGTGATGTACTCGCCGTACGTGTCGGCCTTCTCGTCGAAGCCCTTGTCGTAGACGGTGACCTTGCGCTCGGGGTCCATGTCGTCGAAGGTCGCCATCCGCTTCGAGCCGACGACCGTGAAGCGCCGCTCCTTGTGCGGGTCCAGCCAGGAGAGGTGCAGGTGAGCGGCGACGCCCGACGGGAAGCGCATGAAGGCGAAGACGACGTCCTCGATGCCCTCGCGCATGTACGACTCGCCGCGGGCGTTGAGCTGATACGGCTCCTCGTCGGCGAGATGCAGAAGCACCGAGACATCGTGCGCCCCGAGGCTCCACAGCGCGTTCTCCTCGGCGCGCAGCTGGCCAAGGTTGAGGCGGTTGCCGTAGATGTAGTGGATCGTGCCGAGCTCGCCGGAGTCCGCGATCTCCTTGAGCTTGTTGACGCCGGGGTGGTATTGCAGGAGGTGGCCGACCATCAAGATGCGGCCGGACACCCGGGCCGCATCGCAGGCGCGCTCTCCGTCCGCGACCGACTGGGCCAGCGGCTTCTCGACGAAGCAGTCCTTGCCGGCCTCGAGGACGCGCGCGGCGAGGGCGGCGTGCGTCGGCACCGGCGTGGCGAGAACGATCGCGTCGAGCGTGTCGTCGCCGAGCAGGTCATCGACGTCGGCGGTGAACCGGGTGCCGGGGTGGCGCTGCGCGAGCCGCTCGCGCACGTCGGCCCTCGCGTCACAGCACCACCGGAGCTCCGCGCCGGGCAGCGAGTCGAAGTTGCGCGCGAGGTTCGGCCCCCAGTAGCCGAGCCCGACCACGCCGATCGAGACCTGCCCTTCGGGGCGCCGCGGGAGCGAGTTCACAGCTGCACCGCGCTGCGGTCTCCGGTGCGCCGGGTGACGCCGCGCAGGTCGAGCACGAGCGGCGCGCGCTCGACGATCGCGTCGTAGTCGACGCCGGGATGCGCAGTGACGATGAGCGCCAGGTCGGCGCCGTCGAGCGCCTCGTGGAAGCGCGCCGAGCGCAGGTCGAGCTCGTTGAGCTCCGGCACGTGGGGATCGTGGTACACCAGATCGGCGCCGAGGCCTCGCAGGACGCGGATGATCTTCAGCGCCGGCGCCTCCCGCAGATCCCCGACGCCGGCCTTGTAGCTCACCCCGAACACCGCAATGCGGCTGCCGCGAACGGACTTCGCAGCGTCGTTGAGCACCCGCTCGACCTTCTCGACGCAGTGGTAGGGCATGAACTGGTTGACCTTGCCGGCGAGCTCGATGAACTCGGCGGTCATGTCGAACTCGCGCGCCCGCCAAGCGAGGTAGAACGGATCGACGGGCAAGCAGTGGCCGCCCATGCCGGGCCCCGGGTCGAAGCGCATGAACCCGTAGGGCTTCGTGGCGGCGGCATCGACGACCTCCCAGATGTCGATGCCCATCCGGTCGGCGAGCATCGCCATCTCGTTGACAAGCGCGATGTTCACCGAGCGGAAGATGTTCTCGAGGAGCTTCGAGAGCTCCGCTGCGTCGGGCGTTGACACCCGCACGACCGTGTCGCAGACGACCTCGTAGAGCGCGATCGCGCGATCGGCACACTCGTCCGTGAAGCCGCCAACGATCTTCGGCGTCGTGCGCAGCGTGTAGTCGGTGCGGCCGGGGTCGACCCGCTCGGGCGAGAACGCGAGGTAGAAGTCCTGCCCCGCGACGAGGCCCGACTCCTCGAGGATCGGCGCGATGCGCTCGCGCGTCGTGCCCGGGTAGGTCGTGGACTCGACGACGACGAGCTGGCCGGACTGCAGAACGCTGCTCAGTGCTTGCGTGGCGGAGACGAGCGGCCCGAGGTCGGGCTCGCGGTTGGCGGTGAGCGGTGTCGGCACGCAGATCAGCACGGCTTCGCAGCGCGCGAGCGGCTGGCAGTGCGTGGTCGCCTCGATGCGGTCGGCGACGGCGGCGAGGCGCTCCGAGGGAATGTCCTCGATGTACGACTCGGCGCGGCGGATCGCCTCAACCTTGCGGGCGTCCGTGTCCATTGCGATCACGTGGTGGCCCTCCTCGGCGTAAGCGACCGCGAGCGGCAGCCCCACGTACCCCTGTCCCATTATCCCTATGGTCATAGCCGCGGAAGTGTAAGGCGGCCGCGGGTCGCCGTCATCTGGGTCCGAACCGGAAGCGCACCAGGGCGCCCACGGCCTTGATCCCATCCCGCCACGTGATCTTCTTGCCCTCGGCGAAGGTGCGCCCGTAATACGAGATCGGGACCTCGTACACGCGCACGCCCGGCGTGCGCAGCAGCTTCGCGGTGACCTCCGGCTCGAAGCGAAAGTCGTCGCTCACGAGGCGGAGGGAGCGGATCAGGTCACCTCGGAACGCCTTGTAGCCAACCTCCATGTCCGAAAGCGTCGTGTTGTAGAGAACGCCGGTCATGAGCGACAGCAGCCGGTTCCCGGCGTAGTGCCAGAACAGGTGCGCGCGCTGCGGCTCGCCTCCCCGTAACCGCGTCCCGTAGACCGCATCCGCGTGCCCGGCGAACATCGGGCCGAGCAGGACGGGCAGGTCCTTCGGGTCGTACTCGAGATCGGCGTCCTGGATCACGACGAAGTCGCCCGTCGTCGCCCGGATTCCCGCACGCACGGCGGCGCCTTTCCCGCGGTTCTCGTCCAGGTGGATCACGCGCAACTCGTCGATCTCGTCCACGAGGGGCCGCAGGAGCTCGGCCGTCCGGTCGGTCGAGCCGTCGTCGACGACAACGATCTCGAGGCGCATATCGAGCGCCGTCGAGCGCCGCAGCAGCTCGACGATCGTCGCATCCTCGTTGTAGGTCGGGACGACCAGGCTGACGAGCCGTTCGCCGATCAT
>JBBWZE010000182.1:0-4747 GCA_039648845.1 Actinomycetota bacterium
GCGGCATTCTCCTCCGCGACGAGCTCCCGCAACAGGTCGAGGATCTGCGCCTGGATCGTCACATCGAGCGCCGTCGTCGGCTCGTCGGCGATCAAGAGTTTCGGCTCGCACGCCAGCGCCATCGCGATCATCGCGCGTTGCCTCATCCCGCCCGAGAATTGGTGCGGGTAGTCGCGGAGTCGCGCCTTGGCGCTCGGGATCCCGACACGGTCGATCAGCTCGGCGGCGCGCGCCTCGGCCTCCTTCCGGTTCATATCGAAGTGCGTCTCGAGCGTCTCCCGGATCTGACGGCCGATCGTCAGGACCGGATTCAGCGAGGTCATCGGGTCCTGGAAGATCATCGAGATCTCACGACCTCGCAGTCCGCGCAGCGCCCGGTCGCTGAGGTGGATCAGGTCGCGCCCCTCAAAAAGCGCACGGCCCGAGGAGACGCGGCCATTGCGAGCGAGCAGCCCGAGAACGGCGAGCGACGTCACGCTCTTTCCGCAGCCCGATTCGCCGACGATTCCGAGGGTCTCGCCCGGAGCGATGGCGAAGGAGATTCCGTTCACGGCATGCACGATGCCGCGGCGCGTCGTGAACTCGACGCGCAGGTCCTCGACCTCGAGGAGCGGCGCCTTAGCGGGCACGCAGCCTCGGGTCGAGCGCTTCGCGCAAGCCGTCACCGATCAGGTTGAAACCGAGCACGGACAGAACGATCGCAATGCCCGGGATGATCGCGAGGAACGGGGCCGCCTGAAGGTAGTCGTTCACGTCGGTGAGCATGGTGCCCCACTCCGGAGTTGCCGGGTCCTGAGGACCGAGCCCGAGGAAACCGAGCCCCGCCACGTCGATGATCGCCGTTGCCATTGCAAGAGTCCCTTGCACGATCACCGGGGAGATCGCGTTCGGGAGAATGTGCGAGAAGAGAATCGCGCGGCGGCGGACGCCCACGGCGCGCGCGGCGAGCACGAAATCGTTCTCCCGCTGCGCAAGCACCGAACCGCGCAGCAGGCGAGCGAAGATCGGGATATTGACGACGCCGACCGCGACCATGATCTGGTACAGGCCCGGCCCCAACAAAGCGACGATTCCGATCGCGAACAGCAGCCCGGGAATCGCGAGCATTATGTCCATGCAACGCATGATCACCGTATCGACGATGCCTCCGATATAGCCCGCGACTGATCCGAGCACGAGCCCGACCGACAGTCCGATCGCCACGGACACGACGCCGATCAGGAGCGAGAAGCGCGCGCCATAGAGAATCCGCGTGAACACGTCGCGGCCCAGAAGGTCGACGCCGAGTAGGTGATGCAGCGACGGCCCCGTGGGGATGCCGCCTTCCTTCAGCAACGAAAGGTTCTGGTCAAGGGGACCGTACGGGGCGATCACCGACGCGAAGATCGCGGCGATGACGAAGATCAGCACGAGGACCGCGCCCGCGATCGCGGTCGGGTTGCGAATCAGCCGATAAGAGGCTTCTCTCCACAGACCGCCGGTCGGCGACTCGAGCGTGAGCTCGGCGGCTTCGAGCTCGGCGACGCTCATCGGCTGCTTTCCGGCCGATGAGCGGTGGAAGGGGCGTAAGGGGAAACCGAGAAGAGGTTTCCCCCGTCCTTCTCCTCAGCGCTCGCGCCGGCGATCGCCCCGCAGCGGGCTCTGAGGCGATCCCTAGAGAAGGGAGTCCGTGTGGGAAAAATGGTTTCCCTCACGGGAGCGAGCCGAAGGCGAGGGACGCTCACGAGTAGCGGATCCTCGGATTGATGATCGCGTACGAGATGTCCACGATCAGGTTGACGAAGACGAAGACGAGCGCGAGGAACAGGATCCCTCCCTGCAGAACCGGGTAGTCGCGGTTGAAGATCGCGTCCCGCAGCCAGGAGCCCATGCCCGGAAAGGCGAACACGGTCTCGGTCAGCACGGCGCCTGAGAGCAGCAGCCCGGTTTGCAGGCCGATGATCGTCGACACGGGCAGCAGGGCATTGCGCAGGATGTGGCGACGGTCGACCGTCCGAGGCGGGAGGCCTTTCGCGCGGGCGGTGCGCACGTAGTCCTCGTTCTGCACGTCGAGCACTGCGGCACGCGTGATGCGCGTGATCACGGCCAGGGGGATCGAGCCAAGCGCGATCGCCGGAAGCACGAGATGCTTCAGCACGTCCCAGAGCGTGCTCCAGTCTCCGGCGATGATCGCGTCGAGGACGTAGAAGCCCGTTGGGTGCTTCACGTCGAGCGTCACGTCGATCCGGCCGACGCTCGGTAAGAGATGCCACCTCACGGCGAAGAGGTACTTGAGGATGATCGCCAGGAAGAAGATCGGGATCGAGATGCCGAGCAGCGAGCCGACCAGGGTTAACTGATCGAAGATCCGCCCATAGTGTTTCGCGGCGAAGAAACCGAGGGGAAGGCCGAAGACGACCGCGAAGATCATCGCAGCGACGGAGAGCTCGATGGTAGCCGGGAACTTCTGGCGAATCTCCGACCACACCGTCCGGTGCGAGGCGACGCTGACGCCGAGGTCGTGGTCGACAGCCGTCGTCTTCAGATAGGTGAGGTACTGCTGCACGATCGGCTTGTCGAGGCCATATTTCTTGCGGTAGGACTGGACGAGCGCCGGTGTAGCTCGTTCGCCGAGGAGCGACTCGGCAGGAGACCCGGGCAATGCCCGGATCCAGAAAAAGATCAGCAGCGAGACCCCGAGCAGGATCGGGACCAGGAGCAGCAGCCGGCGGACGACGTACCGAAGCAACTCAGTCGTCCGCCGGCGTTGTGCTCAGCTCCTACTGTCCTCCGTACGAAACGCCCTCGAACGGATCCGTTCCGACCGGACTCGGGACGTAGCCCTTGACCGTCTTCTGGAATCCGAGCGCCGGACGCGAATGCGCGTACGGCACGGCAGGCAGGTACTTCATGATGAGGATGTTCGCCTGCTTATAGAGCGCGACGCGCTTCGCGAGGCTCTTCTGCGCCTCTGCCTTGGCGAGGATGTTGAAGATCGCCGGATTGCGGAACCCGAACTGCGGGCTGTACGTCTGGAAGAACGTGCCCAGGAAGTTGTCCGGGTCACCGAAGTCGCCCGTCCAACCGATCATGTTCAGGTCACCGGCGGTGCCTTCATTGACGTGCTTGACGTAGTCCGGCCGCCACGGTGCGTTGTGCGCCGTGACGCTGAAGCCCGAGTTCTCCAGGCTGGCGGCAAAGGCTTCGAAGTTCCGCTTCGGGTCGGGCATGTACGGCCGCGAGATGTTGGTCGGGTACCAGAAATCGACCTTGCACGGCACCTTGCAGCTCGACGAGTTCAGCAACTCCTTCGCCTTTGTCGGGTTGTATGGGTACTGCGTCACCTTGTTCGACCACCCGAAGAGCTGGGGCGGCTGGAACTCTCTCGCGACCTGTCCTCGGCCAGAGTAGAACGACTTGACGACCGATGCCCGGTCGAGGCCGTAGGCAACCGCCTGCCGGACCTTGATGTCGTTCATGGGAGAGCCCGGACCCTGATGGATCGTCACGTACGCGACGTTGAACGACGGCCTGTTCAGGACCTTCAGCTTCGAGTTCCCTGCGATGGTGCCGATGTGCTCGGGCGCCACGAGGTCGTAGCCCTGCACTTCGTTGGTCTGCAGAGCCTGCAGCCGCGCCGAGTTGTTGGAGATCGGCCGGATGATCAATGTCTTGATCTTCGTCTTCGGGCCCCAGTACGTCGGGTTCGAGGCGAGGACGACCTTCTCGCCCACCGTCCACGACACGAACTTGAACGGCCCGGTGCCGGTCGGATGGCTGAAAGCGTACGAACCGGTCGGATAGAACGTGCCGTTGCGCAGCTCGCCGCTGTCAGCGCCGTATTTCTTCAGGGCTGTCGGGCTCTGGATCCCGAACGACGAGATCACCTGCCCCGGCAGGAACGGGCCCGACGACTTGGCCAGATGGATGGTCGCAGAGTACTTCCCGTGTGCCGTGCACCCGGTGTAGAGGCTCGCCGACAGATCGGCGCTTTCGTTTTTCTTGAAACCACCGAAAACCGTCTGCCAGTAGTACGTCGCGGACGCGTCCTGGAACGGTCCCTTGAAGTTGTACTGGCGGTTGTAGTTGTAACAAACGGCCGCCGCATTGAACGGCGTCCCATCGTGGAACTTCACGTTGCGCCGCAACGAGAACGTCCAGTCCTTCGCGTTCTTGGAGGTCCAGCTCTTCGCCAGCGCGGGCTGGATCAGGGTTGTCCCCGGCTTCAGCTTGACGAGGCTCTCGAAGATCTGCTCGGTGACACGAAACGACTCACCGTCCGAGACCAGCGCCGGATCCAGGTATGTGGGATCCGCCGCGCCTGCAAAGACCATCGTTGTTGCCTTCGAGGCTCCGCCTGCCGTGCTTGCGACGACCAGCACGCAAAGCGCGGCGAGAGGCAGGGCCAGCCTTCTCAAATTCCCCCTCAACAGAACTCCTTTCGTCGTCCCGCCCTCCAGGCGGACGCACAAGTATGAACAGAAGGTAAGGCCTTCCTCAACCTAAGACGCATTTGTCGCAAAAACGATTGAACGGCTGTTGGTCCGCGGTCGCGCACAGGGAACGATTGAGGGCGGCCCGTGGCCGCCCTCAGGTCCGATCCGTAAGCGCCGGTGTTAGGCGGCTAGAGAGATCAGATCTCGTAGCGCCGAGAGCCGGGCGAGAGCCTGGCCCTCGAGCTGCCGGACGCGCTCGCGCGTCAGGTCGAGCTCGTGGCCGATCGCCTCGAGCGTCCAGGGCTCGCCCTCGAAACCGAAGCGGAGCTCCA
>JBBWZE010000184.1:0-3414 GCA_039648845.1 Actinomycetota bacterium
GCGAGCGCCCACCCGTAGCCGCTCGCGCCGAGACCGAGGCCTGTTGTGAACTTTGGCAGGGTCGCATTGACGAGACCCGTGGCGAGCGTTCCGAGTGCGAACGACCCAACGACGACCGTCAGCGCCCGCCGGCCGCGGACGTAGCGGAGACCGTCGATCAACCCGCCGCGCTTGGCAGCGGCCTGTCGTTCGCCTTGTTCGTCGGCGACGCGAATCCGCGTAAAGAGGAACAAGGCAATCCCGTAGCTCGCGAGATTCGCGGTTAGCCCGGCCGTCGCGCCACCCACGGCAAGGGTAAGACCGCCTGCGACCGCCCCCAGAGCCATCGCGGCCTCCTGGCCCACCGCATGGATTCCGTTCGCCGCAGCGAGCTGGTCCTGTTCCACGACCATCGGGATCAGTGCGTTCCCCGCGACGGTAGAGACCATCGAGACCAGGCCGCAGAGGCCGACGAACGCGAAGACGGCCGGCCGGGAGCCGGCGATCACCCCCACGAGTGCGCCGACGATCGTCGCCGCAGAGGCGGCCTCGCTCCAGATGAGGACGCGTCGCCGCGGCAGCCGATCGACGAGCGACGCGGCAAGACCGCCCCCGACGATGGGCGGCACGAGCCTGATTGCCATCAGCAAAGCGACCTGCGCGACCGACGACGTCGACTCGTAAACCCAACCGACGAGCACCGCCACCATCAGCCAATCGCCGAGGTAGGAGATGCTCTTACCGAGCGCGAGCCGCCGGAACGAGGGAGACCGGAGCGGCCTTACCAGGCGCTCCGGCATCAACCTCGATGCGGCCTCTTTCAAGGCAGCCATCTGATCCGCGGAACGGCGGGCGGCGCCGCAGCGCCGCCCCTCCCCTCCGACGGCGCCACTAGCTCCAACTGCTGCTGCGCCTCATGGTCCCTCCTCTCCGGCGACGGGACGGCCGGGACGGCATCGACCGTTCCGCCCGTGATCGCCGCAGTTCTCTCTGGACTATTGGCCTGGGGTGCATTCACAGCCGCGATCCTGGCTCCGGCGGCTGAAGAAACGCTGAAAGAGCGCTGAAATCGTGCTAAGACCCACCGGTGGCTGCGCCCCGCGCACAGTTCAGCCTGCTCGGTCCTCTCTCTATGCGCACAGACGGAGAAGCGATCGCGCTCGGAGGACAGAAGCGACGCGCGCTGCTCGCGGTCCTGCTCCTCGAGGCGAATAGCGTCGTCTCGCGCGATCGCCTGATCGACGCGCTCTGGGGGGAGCAGCCGCCCGAGACGGCGCGGAACACGATCCAGGTTTACATCTCACAGCTGAGAAAGCTTCTGCCCGAGGGCGCGCTCGAGACGGCTTCGCCGGGTTACCGGCTCGTCATCGAGGCGGAGAGCGTCGACCTCTTCGAGTTCATTCGACTGAGCGAGGACGGAAGGACAGCGCTCGAGACCGGCGACGCGGGGGGCGGAGCCGAGAGCTTGCGCGCAGCGCTCGCACTCTGGCGTGGGGCACCGCTCGCCGATCTCGCCTGGGAGCCGTTCGCGCAGGCGGAGATCGTCCGCCTGGAGGAGCTTCGACTGGCGGCACTCGAAGACCGGATCGACGCCGACCTCGCGCTCGGCCGCCATGGACAGCTGGTGAGCGAGCTCGAGCGGCTCGTGGGCGAGCACCCGCTCAGGGAGCGGCTGCGCGCGCAACTGATGCTGGCGCTCTATCGCTCGGGTCGACAAGCTGACGCGCTCGCCGTCTACCAGCGTGCGCGAAGGACGTTGGTGGACGAGCTCGGGATCGAGCCGAGCGAGTCACTCAAGCAGCTCCAGCGAGCGATTCTCGCCCACGACCCGTCGCTCTCGCCGTACGCCCCACAGTCGGCCCCACCCTCCCCGCGACAGGTGCCGTCGCCTCCGACTCCGCTGCTCGGCCGGGAAGACGAGCTCGCGGCTCTCGCCGATCTCGTCAGGAAGGACACACGGCTGGTGACGCTGACCGGAATCGGCGGCATCGGCAAAACCCGGCTGGCCCTCGAGCTCGTCCGGCGCCTCGCCCCCGAGTTTCAACACGGGTCGGCTGTGGTGACCCTTGCGACCCTCCGCGAGCCGGCGCTGGTAGCGCGGACGATCCTGGACGCGCTCGCGATCAGGGAAGTCGGTCAGGATCCGGAGGAAGTGCTGATCGAGGAGCTGAAGGGCACCGAGTTGCTCCTCCTCGTCGACAACTTCGAACAGGTGTTGAGTGCCGCGGGGAGCATCGCGCGCCTGCTTGACAACTCGCCGGGACTGAAGGTGATCGTGACGAGCCGCGCGCCTCTGCGCGTCGCAGCCGAGCGCGAGTTTCCGGTACCGCCGCTTGCGGACGACGAGGCGGCCGAGCTCTTCATCGCCCGCGCGCAGTCTGCCGACCCGAACTTCGCGCTGAGCGAGCGGAACGCCGGCGCGGTGGCCGAGATCTGCGCACGCCTGGAGGGCTTGCCACTCGCGATCGAGCTGGCCGCGGCGCGGACCAAGCTCCTACCGCCGGTGGCGCTGCTCTCGCGGCTGGGGAACCGGCTCGAGCTCCTCACCGGCGGGCGGCGCGACGCGCCACAGCACCAACAGACGCTCCGCATGACACTCGACTGGAGCTACGACCTGCTGGAGCCGGACGTGCAGCGGCTGTTCGAGCGGCTCGGCGTGTTCGCAGGCGGCTGCACGCTCGCATCGGCCGAAGCTGTCTGCGCCGGTGAGAGCTCGGTGCTCGAAGGACTCTCGGCTCTCGTCGACGAGAGCCTGGTGCGGCAGCGGGAGACCGACGCGGGCGAGCCTCGCTTTTCGATGCTCGAAATCGTGCGCGAGTATGCGCTCGAGCGACTGTCGGCCTCGGGCAACGGCGACGAGACTCGCCGCCGGCATCTCGAACACTTCGTCGCTTTCGCCGAGGAGGCCGAGCCCAAGCTGGCCGACCGCGATCAGATCGCTTGGTTCGACCGCCTCGAGGACGAGCACGACAATCTGCGCGCCGCGCTCGTCTTTGCGCTTGCAAGCGACGACCCATCGTCGGCGTTGCGGCTCGCAGTCGGAGTGCGCAGGTTCTGGCAAATCCACGGCTACCTTGTCGAGGGACGTCAGGCTCTGGAGTCCGCGATCGCGGCCACGCCCGATGTGCCGTCGGAGCTCCGGGCGAACGCGCTCAACATGTCCGGGATCCTGGCCGGAGAGCAAGGCGAGTTCGAAGCGGCTCGGGTGAGCTTCAAGGCCGCGCTCGAAGATGCCCACGCAGTTGGGGCCACACGCGTCATTTCGTCCGCGCTCGTCAATCTCGGAAACCTCGCCTTCTTCGGCGGCCAGTTGGACGCGGCCCGCGATCTGTACAAGGAGAGCATCGAGTACTTCGCCTCTCTCGATGACATCCGTGGACAAGCGCTCGCGAAGGAGAACGTCGGGCTGATGGCTCTGACGGCAGATGATGTGCC
>JBBWZE010000218.1:0-7809 GCA_039648845.1 Actinomycetota bacterium
CTCCCGCGTCGGCCGGAGGAGGAGCCGCCGGGCCTGGTAGTCGCCGTCGCGGAACGGCCGTTCGCGCGAACCCTCGACGATGATCGACCGCGGATTCAGGTACCGCGCCTCGGCAGCGAGTCGCGCCGGGCTCACGACGAGGTCGGGAGGCCCGCGGTCACTCGATTCGTCGGACACCTCGATTCCTGCCGACGCGAGCCCGGCCCGCCATTCCTCCAGCCCGTCCAGCACAACGGCACGGCTCACGCGATGCGGAAGAACGAAACGAGGGTCGACGCGATGAAGGCTCACCGGACGAGCTCGTCGTACATCGCTCGAAAGGAGTGCGCCATGTGCTGCGCCGTGAACCGGTCGAGCACGAGCCGACGCCCGCGGCCCCCGAGACTCCGGCGAAGAGCGTCATCGCCGAGCAGCCGTCGCATCGCCGCCGCCAGCGCGGCGGCGTCGCCAGCGGGAACGAGCAGGCCCGTCTCCTCGTCTCGAACGGCTTCCGGAACGCTCCCCACGTTCGTCGCAACGACAGCGGTCTCTGCGAGCAGCGCTTCCAGCACGACGAGCGGGAAGCCCTCGAACCTGGATGGCAGCACGAAGACGTCGAATGCGGGGAGATACGACCGCACGTCGGCGCTCCAGCCCAACCAGACGATTCGGTCGTCGAGCTCGAGACTGCGGGCAAGCGACCGCAAGTGCTTGCGCTCGCTCCCGTCGCCGATCAGGACGAGCGTCGCGTCATCGACGTCATGAAGCGCGCGCAGAAGCACGTCGAATCCCTTCTGAGGCTCGAGTCTCCCCGCAGCTCCGACGATCGCACCCGGCCGTGCTCGCGGCATCGGTTCGACGGCAACGTCCGGCACACCGTTGTGGACGGTCTGCACGGAGCCCGCAGGGAGACCGACCAGCGACTCGACCTCCCGCGATGTTCGATCGCCCACTCCCACGTGGCGGTCGACGCGCCGCGATGTGAGGCGCTTCGCGAGACGCTGGCGGCCACTCACGGCCGGCACTGGAAGCTGATAGACGGCGACCGCTGATCGACCCGTGAGCGCCGCTGCGGCGATCGCATATTGGCAGGACCACGGGCTCGACAGGTTCGCGTGGACGATGTCGGGCCGGAACGACCTGATCGCGCGAACGTGCGCGGTCAAACTGGCCCAGTCGTGACCACTCCTGGGGGCGGGAACCACGACCTTGGCGGCCTCGGGACGAGGCTGCGCCACCCGCTCGACGATCGCACGGTTGACGCCGAGGACACCGACCTCGACCTCGGCGCCGAGGAAAGCGAGGAGGTGTGAGAGACTGAGATCGGCGCCGCCGAGCTCGCTGTTGTCTGTGTAGGCGAGGAGACGTAACGGCCGACCTCTGCGTGCTCCTGCTTCTCGGCTCAACCCCGGTCGGCTCCCGTCCGCCTCGCCAAGCGGCCGAGAAGGCCGGAACCCGACCGGCGCGAGACTCGAACGCCGCCCGCACCGACCCACGAGTGCGCCGCCTGGCGACGCAGGAGCCTGGCGACCAATCCCGGCACGAGAAACATCCCGGCCGCCTCGAACCGACTCTTCGTGGAGTACCCGCCGCTGCGGAAGACACGCAACGCCTGGTGCCGAGGCAGTGCGTCTCCGGAGATCAGAGCCTGTCGCAATTCGAGCAGCTCCAACTGACGTCGGTGCGCCGCGACCGACTCCTCGAGCACCACTCGTTCCTCCGGCCGTACGGCGTCATTTCGCGACGCCTTCTCGAGCGTGGTCAGCTTGCCGATCAGGAGATCGCGGCGGCGGGCGGTGAGACTGCTCTGCCGAATCCGGTAGAGCGCCAGCGGCTCCGCGACGGCGCCGGCGAGCGATCCATCGAGAATCAAGCGCAACCAAAGGTCCCAGTCGGTCGTCCACAGAATCGACTCGTCGAAGCCTCCGTGGGCCAGCAGGCGTTCCCGGCGAACTGCAGCGTGCCCGAAGATGAAGTTGCGCTGCAGGATCGCACGACGCTGATCGGCGACCTCGAACCGCCAGCGACGATCGTAGTTCCGCCGCACTCGCCGGCCGTCGGCGACCAGGTAGGCGTCCGTGGTGAGAATGTCCAGGTCCGGGCGAGCCTGCGCGAGTTCCGTCAGCACCTCGAGGCGCTCAGGCAGGTAGACGTCATCGGCGTCGAGGATCACCACGAAGTCGCCGCTCGCGCGCGCCGCGGCCGCGTTCTTCGCCGACGCCTCCCCGCCGTGGCTCTTTCGCACGAACGCGATCTCGTCCCTGTAGGGAGCAAGCGCGTCCTCGAGCCCATCCGTCGACCCGTCGTCGCAGACGATCACTTCCTGCGGGGGCGAGGTCTGCCGTCGAATCGACTCGAGCGCGTCCGAGACGACGTCGGCCACCTGATACGCCGCGACTATGACCGAGAACGTCGGCGCGGAGTCGGCCGGCTCGACCACGCGCGCAGGGGGAGGAGCGAGAAAGGATCGCATCGGAATCTCAGGAAAGCACGCTCGGGCGTTCGTTGCGCGACGACCTTCGCTCGTCGCCGCGCTAAACCAACTCCGGCTGGTGAGGAAATCGTGGTTGTGCGGAGTAAAGTCAGAGGGCTCGCCCAACCCCGGGGGGATTCTCTTCTGGCGACTGACGTCGAAACCGGATTTCTAGACGACTCTGAACGGCGATACGCCGAGGATCTCGAACGGCTGCGGCTCCTGCTCGAAGCGTCCTCGACGCTCCTCGGCTCGCTCGACATCGACGCGATGCTCCCGGAGGTGCTCGCCCTCGCCGGCCGAACGCTCGCGGCCGACGCGTATTCCGTCTGGCAGTACGACGAAGCCACTGCGATCTGGAGCGTCGGTGCACGCGTCGGTTTGTCGGACGAGTACGTCGCAGCGGCGATGGCGGCGATCCGCGGCAACACCGCCACCGTGTCGTTCGACGGGCCGATCGTGGCCGAAGACATCGAGCGGACCGGGTGGCTCACGGCGGAGCACCGGAGCGCGCACGCAGCAGAGGGGACGCGCTCGATGATGGCACTCCCACTCCACTATGGCGAGCGAGTCGTCGGAACGCTCGTCGTCTACTACCGCGAGCCGCG
The DNA here is from genome assembly GCA_039648845.1 of Actinomycetota bacterium. Lineage (GTDB taxonomy): Bacteria > Actinomycetota > Thermoleophilia > Gaiellales > Gaiellaceae > 3-1-20CM-4-69-9. The sequence continues at coordinate 3,061 of JBBWZE010000218.1, forward strand.
TAGTTTCAGCGAGGCGGAGAAGAGCACGGCACTACTCCTTGCCAATCTCGCCGCAGCCGCCATCGGCACCGCTGAGCTCTACCAGGCTCAGCGCCGCCTCGCAGAAGACCAGCGCTTCGTCGCCGAGGCGAGCGAGCTTCTCGCATCGTCGCTCGACTACGAGACCACCCTCTCGAATCTCGCAACGCTTGCCGTTCCTCGTTTCGCCGACTGGTGCGCGATCGACATGGTCGGCGCGGATGGCTCGATTCAGCGCCTCACGGTGGCCCATGTCGACCCTGAGAAAGTGCGCTGGGCCGACGATCTCGCCGGCCGGTATCCGCCCGACCCGAATGCGCTTTACGGGGTCGCGAACGTGATCCGAACGCAAGAGCCCGAGTTGCTCAAGGAGATACCCGCCGAGCTCTTACGCGAGGCGACCGCCGATACGCCGGAGCTCTACGACATCCTCGAAGCGCTCGGCTTGCAGTCCTCCATGTGCGTTCCCCTCGTGGCACGCGGGCGAGCGCTCGGCGCGATCACGTTCGTCTCCGCCGAGAGCGGCAGGCGGTACGCGGAATCCGATCTTGCGACGGCTCAGGACCTGGCGCGGCGCGCCGCGATCTCGGTCGACAACGCCCGCTTGTTCCGCGAGGCCGAGAGCTCGCGACGGGAAGCACAGGAATCCCTCGCAGTCGTCGACGCGGTTTTCGCCGCGGCCCCTGTCGGACTGGCGTTCATGGACACGAGCTTCCGCTATGTCCGGGTGAACGACGCCCTCGCGGCGCTGAACGGGCGCCCGAGCGAGGAGCACTTCGGCCGCACCCTCCGAGACGTGCTCGGAGAGGACATCGCCTCCGAGATCGAGCCGCTCCACCGCCAAGTGCTCGAGACCGGCGAGCCGATCCTCGACCTCTACTTCGAGCGTGCGCTCCCGGCAGCGCCGCAGGAAACCCGCAACTGGCTCGTGAGCTACTACCCGGTCCTCGACGTCGACGACAAGAAGATCGGAGTCGGCGTCGTGATCACCGACGTCTCGGAGCGGGAACAAGCCCGGGCAGCCGCGGAGCGCGCCGGCGCGCGCCTGGCCGTGCTCGCCGAAGCGAGTCAGACGCTGGCGTCGACGCTCGATTACGAGTCGACGCTCGCAAGCCTTGCCTCCCTCCTCGTGCCGAGGTTCGCCGATTGGTACGCCGTCGACATCGTCGATGAGGACGGAGTCTTCAGGCGCCTCGCAGTGGTGCACTCCGATCCCGCGAAGTCCGAATGGGCCGAGAAGTCGCGCGACCTGTATCCGCCGGACCTCGAGGAGGACGAGGGCACGGGCTTCGCTGTGCGCACGGGCGAAGCGGTGCTGTACCACACGATCTCCGACGAGCTCCTCGCCTCCTCGACGAAGGACGCCACGCACTACGAGATCCTGCAGCAGCTCGGCATGGCGTCGGCGATGGTCGTCCCGCTGACGGCGGCCGGGCGCACCTTCGGCGGGCTCATGCTCGTCTCCTCGGACCCCGCTCGTCTCTACGACGAGGACGACCTCGAATTCGCGAAGCACCTCGGACGGCGCGCCGCCGTCGCGGTCGACAACGCGCGCCTCTACCGTGCAGCCGAGGAGCGCGCGCGTGCGGCCATCGTCGTCCAGCACGTGGCCGACGGCGTTCTGCTCGTCGATCAGGACGAGTTCATCAGGCTCTGGAACCCTGCGGCGGAACACATCACCGGCCTCGCCGCTCCGGAGACGGTGGGCCGGAGCACGGCCGAGATCTTCTCGCCATGGCAGACGATCGCGGATCTCGCAAAGCGCGGCGACCCCCGTCCGGAGACTCAGCCGGTCGAGATCAACGGCCGTGAGCTCTGGCTGTCGATCACAGGTGTCGGATTCGACGGCGGCACGGTCTTCGCGTTCCGCGACCTGACGGCGGAACGCGCCGTGGAAAAGCTGAAGTCGGACTTCGTCTCCACCGTGTCGCACGAGCTGCGCACGCCGCTCGCAGCGATCTACGGAGCTGCGCTGACACTCCGGCGCGAGGACGTCCCGCTCGGCGAGCCGCAGCGCACGGGCCTGCTCGAGGTGATTGCGAGCGAGTCCGACCGCCTGGCTCGGATCGTCAACGACATCCTCTGGGCGAGCCGGCTCGAATCGGGAACGATGCAGACCACGATCCAGAAGTGCGACGGCCTGGCAATCGCGCGCAGCGTGGTCGATGCCGCCCGTCACTACATTCCGCCGAGCATCCAGCTCACGCTCACCACCCCGAAAGAGGCGCCGCTGGTCGCCGCGGACCCCGACAAGGCCCGCCAAGTCTTGACGAATCTCGTCGACAACGCCGTGAAGTACTCGCCCGACGGCGGCAGGGTCACCGTCGAGGTCACGCTCGCTGGATCGCAGCTGCGCTACTCCGTTCACGACGAAGGCCTCGGTGTGCCACCGGCGGAGCACCGTCGGATCTTCGAGAAGTTCTACCGCCTAGATCCCGATCTGACCCGTGGTGTCGGCGGCACCGGGCTCGGCCTCTACATCAGCCGCGAGCTGCTCGAGCGGATGGGCGGCCGCATCTGGGTCGAGTCGAGCGGAAGCGGCGGCTCGATCTTCGTCGCCGAGCTTCCCGTCGCGGCTGCCTAGAAATCCCGGTCCAGCCGTGCAAGGGTTGTCCCATGGGTGGAGTGGTCTGGGCCGAAGCCTCCGACGACGACGGGAGCGAAGACGCCGACACGGAAGCGCACTGCGAGGTCGACGAGACATTCGCCTCGCGACGGCTCCGGCGCTGGGTAAAGGGGATGTTCGGCGGTGGCCAGGGGGTCAAGAAGCCACCCGAGGACGAGCAAGAGCGTTAGACGCAGCTGCAACGAGGCGGCTCTTAGGCCGCCTCGTCGACGGGCGTCTCCCTGATTAGTACGGCGGTCCGGCCGGAGGGCCGTCCAGGGTGGTCGTCCTTCGGCGCGTCCAGTACCCCGGACCGGCCCAGGACTGCCAGAACATCAGTGCGATCAGGACGCTCGCCAGCCCGACGCCCATCAAGATCCAGCCGACGGTGTGGATGTCGACCGCCCCGGATGTGGCGTTGACCGCAAACGCGAGGATCGCCCCGACGGCGATCAGGAAGATTCCAACTCCGAGTCCCATTGAGCCTCCTTGGTGATTCCAGTCACCAAGTTCCCGGACGAGCCGTGGCGGAAACCGCTGCAGCACCCCGCCTGCGTCAAGTAGATTCGCGGCGTCCGTGCGTAGGGGCTCGATCGTCCAGCTGATCGTGATCGGCGTCCTGGCCGGCGCCGTCGCGTCTGCCGTCGCGCTCATACCCGACTGGTTGCCCAGTTCGGCATCGCGGGAGGCGGGACGCATCGACTTCGTCTTCTGGTTCGTGACGGGGATCTGCATCTTCGTCTTCTCGATCGTCGCCGCCGTGACGCTGTACGCGGTCTGGAAATTCCGGGTCAAGCCCGACGATGACTCGGATGGACCGCCGATCCACGGACACACGGGTCTCGAGATCGTCTGGACGGCGATTCCCACCTTCCTCGTCACGGCGATTGCGATCGTCAGCGCAATCGTGCTCGCGAAGGACGACGCCGCCGGAGCGAACCCGCTGCGGGTCAACGTCTATGCACAACAGTTCTTCTGGAGCTACGGCTATCCGGGGTACGGCAACAAGCTCTCGAACGTGATGCGCCTTCCGGTCAACCGCTCCGTCGTCCTCACGATGAACGCCAAGGATGTGCTCCATTCGTTCTGGGTCCCCGAATTCAGGCAGAAGCAGGACCTCGTGCCCGGGATCCACCCGAAGCTGCACATCACGCCCAACAAGGTCGGCACCTATCCCGTCATCTGCACCGAGTTGTGCGGGCTCGGTCATGCGCTCATGCGCTCGCGCGTCGTGGTGATGGAGCCGACAGCATTCGAAAAGTGGGCGGAGAAGAAGGGGCCGTGACGAACATCGCCGAGCATCACGACGCGGCCCCGGTGCACCAGGGCCTACCGCCGCCGCCCGGCGGGTGGCGGCGGCTTCTCTATCCGGGATTCCTGCGCGCAGCATGGATGGCGCCGCTCTTCTTCGGGATCGGCAGCGCGATCGTCGTGCTCTGCCGCTGGTGGGGCGGCTGGCATCCGATCTGGTTCGGCGAGATCATCGTCCTCGTCGGTGCGCTCACTGCGGCGCCGCTCGGCTTTCTCGCGGGAATCGGGGCCTTCGACTACTGGGTGAAGTACGCCATCGGCTCGCCGACCGAGCCCGAGGACCACTCGGGGCACGGCGCGTACAGCTGGCGCGACTACTTCCGGGTGAACACCGACCACAAGGTGATCGGGATGCAGTACCTGGCCACGACGATCTTCTTCTTCCTGGCCGGAGGGCTGCTCGCGATGCTCGTGCGCGCCGAGCTCGCGAAGCCGGGGATGCAGTTCTTCGACAACCAGACGTACAACGGCCTGTTCTCGGTGCACGCATCGTTGATGATCTTCCTGTTCGTGATTCCGGCTTTCGCCGGCCTCGCAAACTTCGTCGTGCCGCTGATGCTGGGTGCGCCCGACATGGCGTTCCCGCGGCTCAACGCGCTGTCGTTCTGGCTGCTGCCGATCGCCGGGATCATGATGCTGTCCAGCTTCCTCGTCCCCGGTGGCGCATTCGCGGCCGGCTGGACGGGCTACGCCCCACTGTCGGTCCATCAGCCCATGGGGACGATCTTCTTCAACATGGGCGTTCAGTGGGCCGGCGCGAGCTCGATCATGACCGCGCTCAACTTCCTGGTCACGATCATCACCATGCGGGCGCC
>JBBWZE010000219.1:0-3498 GCA_039648845.1 Actinomycetota bacterium
TGGCTGAACAGGTGGTCGAGCACGCCGACGACCTCGGCCGGCGGGAGGCGCTCCGCGAGCGGGGTGAAGTCCACAACGTCGGCGAACAGGATCGACGCCGAGCTGAACTGGTCCGCGATCGTCCGCGTCTCTGCCTTGAGCCTTTCGGCGATTGACTGCGGCAGGATGTTGAGCAGCAGGCCCTCCGCCCTCGCCTGCTCCTCTCGCAGCGCCCCGAGCGCGTCCCGGCGCTGGCGGGCGAACACGGCCAGCAGCGTGAACACGATCGTGCCACCCACTGCCACGTTGAGGGCGAGCATCGTACTCGTGAACCACTCGGGGACCGTCGGCGACACGCCACCGATCAGCTCTCCGGCGATGCCCGAGCCAAGGAACACGACGAGGTACGCGACGTACCAGCGAGCCGCGGTTCGGACGTCATTGAACACCAGTGCCCCGAGCGGGGCAAGGATCCCCCACAGACCGACACCGCCCGAGTCGAGGAAGCCCCCCAGCGGGACCATCGAGAGCGTGGGAGCGAACAGGATGGCGACCTGGCCGACAAGCAGGAAGTTGGCGAAGTGCCGTGTACGGGAGAAGACGACGATCGCCGCCAGGAGAACCCCGAAGTACGCGAGCGGTACCCATCCGACCGGCGAGCCGAACGCGAGATAGAGGGCGGCCCAGAGCAGCGCGACCGGCAGGATCAGCACCGAGATCAGCACGAGAAGCGCCTTGCTGGCCCGCGTGTCGTCGTCGTCCAGCGGATCCGCGCCGATCTGCGCCACGCTCATGCCCCAGAGGCTCATCTCGCGCAGCCTAGTCCCCGCAACCTTGGATCGGACGATCTCGTAGGTGCTAAGGAGGTGCAGCTAGGCTTCGACGCCGTGGAGGCACCGGCAGCCAGCTACGTCGACGCGCTCGCGCGGTTAAGCCTCTTCGCCGACGTGCCGCACCCGCAGCTCGAAGGACTTGCGCACTCGTTCGGCGAGGAGGTCTTCGCCGAGGGACAGCGCGTCATCCGCCAGGACGTTACCGGAGGCGGGTTCTACGTGATTCTCGACGGCGATGCGAAGATCGTCATTGACGGCCATGAGCGTGCGCGTCTCAGCCGGGGCGACTTCTTCGGCGAGATCTCGATCTTGACGGAAGAGGCGCCCACCGCCGACGTTATCGCTACGTCCCTCCTGCGCTGCCTGATCATCCCGGACAACGAGCTGAAGACGTTTCTGCTCAAGCAGCCGAGCGTGATGTATCGAATGCTCCAGATCGAAGCGCGGCGGTTGCGAGCCGCGAACGTTTGGAACGGCTAGACGAGCGTCCGTTCCCGCCGGGCGAGTACGACGTCGTGGTGGTGGGAAGCGGGCCCGGCGGACTGCAGACCGCGTACAGCCTCGCCCGCACCGGAATTCCCAGGTGCGCGGTGATCTCGCGCGACCCGGCGCCGGGCGGCATGTTCCGGCGCTTCCCGGTCTACCAGCGCCTGATCAGCTGGACCAAGCCGGATGCGCCATTCGAGCGAGGCACGCGGGAGTACGAGTGGCACGACCACAACAGCCTCGTCGGCGACGAGCCTGAGCATCAGGCGCTCGCGCCGGAGTTCATGGACCGCGCCTTCGACGTTCCGGCCCGCCACGAGATGGAGGCGGCGCTCGTCGAGTTCGCCATGCGCGGTGGCGTTCGCGTTCGGTACGGCTGCGAGTGGCTCTCGACGCGGCGCAACGATGCGGGATTCGTGCTCGAAACCTCGGACGGCGAGTACCGCTGCCGGGTCTGCGTGTTTGCCATCGGCGTGACCGAGCCGTGGATCGCTCCGATTCCCGGACTCGAAGCAGCGCCGCACTACGTCGCGGCGAACGCACCCGAGCGCTATCAGGGAAAAAGCGTCTTCATCGTCGGCAAACGGAACTCGGGGTTCGAGCTCGCACAGGGACTCCTGCCCTGGGCGCGACGCATCGTGCTTGCCTCGCCGCGCCCCGTTGACATCGCGATGCTGGCCTTCTCGCCACTCAGCATCCGGTACCTCTCGCCGTATACCGAGCACATCCGCGGCGGCAGCGGGAGCTACGTCGTCGACGCGGCGATCGAGCGCGTGGAGCGCCACGCGGAGGGGTACCGCATCCATGCGAGCGGGACGACGTGGGAGGGGGAGCTCGAGCTCGAAAGCGACGAGGTCGTCGCGGCGACGGGCTTCCGTGCGCCGGTACGTGACCTGCCGGGCGTGGGCGTGGCGATGGTCAACGACGGCCGGATGCCGGCGCAGACGCCGTACTGGGAGAGCATCTCGGTCCCCGGGATCTACTTCGCGGGCAACGTGACCCAGGCTTCGCCCGGCCTGCGCAAGCACGGTGCGACGAGCAGCTCCGGATCCGTCAATGGCTTTCGCTACAACGCCCGCGTTCTCGCGCAGCACATCGCGGAGAAGCATTTCGGGCTCGCGCGCGAGCGGCGGCCGCTGCACGGCGACGAGGTCGCTCCGCATCTGCTCGGGGAGCTCGCGCATGCGCCCGAGCTCTGGACGCAGAAGGGATACCTCGCGCGGGTGCTCGACTTCGACGGCGCCGACGGAATTTGCGACGAAGGGATCGTGCCGCTTGCGCACTTCGTCGATCGCGACGGCGGCGACGCGTGTGCGGTCGCGGTCGAGTACGACGCCGACGGGACGATCATCCCGGTCGTGTACGTCCGGCGGGACGGACGACTGGTGGAGAACTTGCTGCCTCCGCATCCCCTGCACACGTTCGGCACGGACGAGCACCGTCAGCAGCTCGCGGCGTGCCTGGCGCCAGTCCTGTCCCGAAGGGCGAGCGCGTCGGGGGTCTGACCGAGGACACACGCTGCGTGCATCGCAGCGCCGGATCCACTATAGTGAACCTAATGGTTCAGTATCCAGGGAGCGTCGACCGCGCCTTCGCAGCCCTCGCCGACCCGACCCGACGCGCCGTCCTCGAGCGGCTCGGTTCTGGCCGCGCGACGATCAGCGAGCTCGCCGAGCCCTTCGGCATGTCGCTGACCGGGATGAAGAAGCACATCCGGCTGCTCGAGGAGGCGCAGCTCGTGACGACGGAGAAGGTCGGCCGTGTCCGCAGGTGCACGCTCGCGCCCTACGCTTTCGAGAGCATCAGCACGTGGCTGCAGCGGCTCGACCGCTTCGCGCAGGTCGTCGAACGCACGAAAGGAGACCGATGAACACCACTATGAAGGGCAAGCAGCAGAAGAACCAAGGATTTACCGCCGAGGAAAAGGCCGCGATGAGAGCGCGCGCAAGAGAGCTGAAGGCGGCCGAGGACGGGGAAAGCGCGGTGCGCGCCGCGCTCGCCGCGATGGCGCCACACGATCGCGCGATCGGGAAGCGGCTACACGCGCTCGTCAAAGAAAGCGCCCCGGACCTTACGCCGAAGACCTGGTACGGAATGCCCGCGTACGCGAACAAGGACGGCAAAATCGTCTGCTTCTTCCGCAACGCCACGAAGTTCAAGGAGCGGTACGCGATGTTCGGCTTCAACGACAGCGCAAAGC
>JBBWZE010000256.1:0-6666 GCA_039648845.1 Actinomycetota bacterium
GATCGAGCGCTGCGACGCCGACCTCGTGCTGATCGGGACGCCGATCGACCTGCGCAAGCTGATCGACCTCGACAAGCCGGCCATGCGTGTGACGTACAAGCTCCAGGAGATCGGCGAGCCGACGCTCAGAGATGTGCTCGCCGAGAAGGGACTGCTGGAAACAGCGCTCGTGTGAGCACGGTCGTCGCTCTTGGCGGGAACGCGCTCATGCGACCCGGCGAGCGCGGCACCGCGGCCGAGCAACTCGCGAACCTTCGCCGCGCGGTCACCGCACTCCAGCCCCTGCTCGCCGAGCCCGGACTGGTCGTCACGCACGGGAACGGCCCGCAGGTCGGCAACGAGCTGCTGAGGCAAGAACGCGCTGCCGAGGAGGCTCCACCGCTGCCGTTGTGGCTCGCGGTTGCGCAGACACAGGCAGAGATCGGCGCGTTGATCGCCGCCGAGTTCCGACCGGCGCTCGCCGAGCGCGAGACGGCGTGCCTGCTGACGCATGTGCGCGTGGCCGCTGACGATCCCGCGTTCGACCGGCCGACGAAACCCATCGGTCCCTTCTATTCGGCCGAGCAAGCCGAGCGACTCGAGCGCGATCGGGGCTGGGCGCTGGTGGCGGATGCAAACCGCGGCCACCGGCGAGTGGTTCCCTCACCCATGCCACTCGAGCTAATCGAGCTCGCGGCGATTCGACAGCTTGCCGGCGCGGGGACGATCACGATCGCGTGCGGCGGCGGCGGCATCCCGGTGGTTCGGCGGGGAGGCCGCCTGTCCGGAGTGGACGCCGTCATCGACAAGGATCGAGCCTCGGCATTGCTCGCGCGAGAGCTCGAGGCGGAACGGCTGGTCATCCTCACCGAGGTGCCCGCGGTCTACCGCCGGTTCGGCGAAGAGGATCAGGAGGAGATCCGCGAGCTCTCTCGGAGCGACGCCGGGACGCTGCTGCCGCAACTTGCAGAGGGCTCGATGCGGCCCAAGATCGAGTCCGCCCTCGATTTCGCCGGCGAGACGCTGATCACGAACATCGACTCGCTCGAGGCGGCTCTCGCCGGCAACGCGGGCACGCGGGTCGGCCCGTAGGATCGCGCCGTATGGTCGCGATCGCCGACAGCCTCAAGGGGCGCTCGTTCACCCGGGTCGCGGATTGGAGCAGGGACGAGCTGCTCGAGGTCCTCGACCTCGCCGACGAGCTCAAGCGCCTGCAGCAGACGCGCGAGGAGCACCACCTCCTCCCCGGCCGAACGTTGGGGATGATCTTCCAAAAGCCGTCGACCCGGACGCGAGTTTCCTTCGAGGTCGGCATCTACCAACTGGGCGGCACCGGACTCTATCTCTCGGCCGGCGACCTTCAGCTGGGCCGCGGCGAGACGATCAAAGACACGGCCGTCGTCCTCTCCCGCTACCTCGATGCGATCATGATCCGCACCTTCGCGCAGTCGGACGTCGAGGAGCTTGCCGCCAACGCAAGCATTCCCGTCATCAACGGGCTGACCGACAGCTCGCATCCGTGCCAGGCGTTGGCGGACGTGATGACGATCCGGGAGCGCTTCGGCCGCCTTGAAGGACTGAAGGTCGTCTACCTCGGCGATGGCAACAACGTCTGCGCGTCGCTCATGGTTGCTTGCGCCAAGCTCGGAATGGCGTTCGTCGCCGCGACGCCCGCGGCTTACCGGCCCGACGAGGAGGCGGTGCGAGTAGCCCGCGATGCGGTTGGCAGCGTCGAGCTCGTCGACGATCCACGGGCCGCGGTTGCAGGCGCCGACGTCCTCTACACCGACGTGTGGACGTCGATGGGCCAAGAAGAGGAACAACAGCAACGGTTGCGGGATCTCACCGGCTTCGGCATCGACGCGAACCTCGTGAAGCGGGCGGGCACAGACGCGATCGTCCTGCACTGCCTCCCTGCCCACTATGGCGAGGAGATCACTGAGGAGGTCCTCTACGGTCCGCAGTCCGCAGTGTGGGACCAGGCCGAGAATCGCCTGCATGCCCAGAAGGCACTGATGGCTCTCGTGATTCGGTAAGACTCCCGCGGCATGCTGCCGCTGAAGGACAACGTCCCGACCCGAACGTTTCCTGCAGTTACGGTCGGGATCATCGCCGTGAACGTGATCGTCTGGATCTGGGAGTTCACGGGGACATCCGTCGAGACCGACGTCATCCACTACGGCTACTACCCGTGCAAGATCGACGGGCCCTGCGTCGGGCCGGCGCTCCAGGCGTCGATCCCGTGGTACGAGGAGGCTTTCAGCTCCATGTTCATGCACGGAGGCTGGGAGCACATCATCTTCAACATGCTCTTTCTCTGGATCTTCGGCAACAACGTGGAGGATGCGATGGGCAAGGTGCGCTTCTTCCTCTGGTACATCGCAGGGGGCCTTGCTGCGACCCTGGTGCAGACCTTCGTGACGCTGCAGTTCGGCTCGGCGCAGGACGCCAGCATCCCGAACATCGGAGCGAGCGGCGCGATCGCCGCCGTGCTCGGGGCCTATTTCGTGCTGCTGCCCCACGCGCGCGTCCTGACAGCGATCTTCTTCATCCTCATCTTCTTCCAGGAACTGCCGGCGATCTTCTTCCTCGGCTTCTGGTTCCTGTTCCAGCTGTGGCAGGGCGGCTTCGCGATCGTGCAGCCAGAGGCCGGCGGAGGCGTTGCCTTCTTCGCGCACATCGGCGGCTTCCTCTTCGGGGTGCTGACCGTCCGGCTCATCACGATCCGCCGCCCGCTCGACCCGAAGTACTGACATGGGCAGCTCGACCGGCGCCATCCGTCGGCCCCTGGCCCGCGATCACGCGGCGCCAGAGTCCACCCTCGCTCTTATCAAGGCGATCCGGCCTTGACTGCGGGCGAGTGCGGCCCCTGGCTTGGTGCTCGCGACCCAGGAGCTCGACAATGACACCGGCCGAACTGCCGGGGCAGTTCGACGAGCATGTCCGTCGAGCCCTCGACGCACTTCCGCCCGACCTCGCCCGAGGCCTCGAAAACGTCGCGGTGGTGGTCGAAGACGAGCACCCCGGGGAGCCCGATCTCTTCGGGCTCTTCGAGGAGGCGCCCTACCTGCCGGCGAAGGTCACGATCTACCGGCGGCCCCTCGAAGAGGAGTTCGGGCAGGACCCTGTCGAGCTCGAGCACGAGATCCGAATCACCGTCCTGCACGAGCTTGCCCACTTCTTCGGAATCGACGAGGACCGGCTGGACGAGCTGGGCTACCGGTGAGCTCCGCCCTCAACGTCGTGGCGATCGGGGCTGCCGTCGTGGGCCTTCTGGTGCTCGTCTTCTTCTTCCTCGGACCCCGGGAATAGAGGCCCGCCCGGACCTCGTTTCTAAAGACATGAACCTGACTGAGATCCACCAAGAAATCGAGCAGGCCAGCGAGCGGCGCACCGAGCTGTGGCACATCCTTTCGCAAGGGCATGACCCGGCCGCGGCGGCAGAGCTCAAAAGTCTGAGCCAGCGCCTAGACCACCTTTGGGACGAGGAGCGCACGCTGAAAGCGGAACTCCGCTTCGGCGACCGCAACCACATCGTCGCTCGGGCCCGGGTCGAAGAGCGCCTCGAGCGCGCGGCTTAAGCAACTTCCCTCCTGCCACCCGCGCTGAAGGGTGCCGGCCCCGGACGAGGGATTCTCCCCTCTCCCTCCGGGGCCGACACTTTTCGCAAGGACTTGTGGCGGGCACTGCGGCTCGAGACAACGACCAAGGAGCCGTGATGCCGGGTTCGCACGCTGAAGAGATCGTCGGGGACTATTTCGAGTCGGATGACTGGGCCGAGCAGCTCGTCGCCGACAGCGAGGCCGAGCCGGATCTGGATCTTCCGCCGCTCCCTCCGCCTCGCCCTGAAGCTGCCTAACGGATCCGAATCCGGCTTCCGCTGCGCGGAAGCCATGATGATTCCAGTCCGATTTTGGTACCGATTCAGGCGGTAGCGCCCGGCACCACGGAAGCCGTCAGCGCTTCTTCTTGAGCTTCTCGGGCATCGTCACGTAATGGTCGGTGGAGCCTTCGCCGCCTGGCCAAGTCGAGCCGTAGTAGAGACTCGTCCCATCCCACGAAACCGACGGGCGCGTCTCCGCCCTTCAGGCGTCGCGTCGCAGCGGCGCCGCCAGGTGCCAAGGGTCCCTGACAAGCGCCGGCTCAGGGGTTCAGCGCAGGCGTTGCGACGCGCGCGCTGAGCTCTCGCGCAAGCCTGGCGCGCACGAGATGGCCCTTGTCCTCGGCCACCTTGATCGCGTTCGCCGCCGCCACCTGCGCTTCGGCCGCTCGCCCTGCGAGCTGCAAGACCTCACCAAGCGTCATCCACGCATACCAGTGCCCGTGGAGAAAGTCCGTACCCTCGACGAGCTCGACAGACTCACGCGCCAGACGTTCAGCGTCGCCAACGTTGCCGCGGCCGGCGAACACCTTCGCACGCACACCGCGCCACAGCAACTGCGAGTAGACATCCTCGCTACCCGCCGATTCCGCAATCGCCACGGCCAGGTCGTCCGCCTCGTCGTCACGGCCCTGAGCGTGGATCGCCTCGGCCAGGATCCCATCGACGGTTGGAAGCCAAGCCATCTCCTTGATCTCGCTCAACGTCTCGTGCCCCCAACGAAGCTGCTTCTCGGCCGCCGCGGGATCGCCGCGCCAGAGGTCAATCCAGCCCGCAAACTGCGTCAGCGGTCCCGCGATCCAGACGGTGAGTGCGAGCTCCTCCAGCAGTGCCTTCGACCACGCGATCAGCTTCAGGGCTTCGTCGAATCTGCCGAGCCCCGCCTCGAGCTCGGCTTGCACGAAGAGCGCGGTGGACAGCACCTTCTTGTCGCCCTGTGCGCGCTCGAGCACGCTTCGGCACCGCTCGAGCGCTTCCTCCGCGGGTGTCGGCCCCGCCCAGACGCAGATCGGCACCCAGGAAAGGCTCTCGAGCTCCTCGCGTAGGTTCCCGGCTCGGTGCGCGTGGAGGCTCGAGCGCTCCCAGGCCTCCTCCGAGGGACGGAACTGTGTCGTGTACAGGTGGACGAGTCCCAGGAGTGACCAGCTTTTCGACAGCCCTTGGTCGTCACCAAGCTGCTCGAAGACGCCGATTCCGCGCGTTGCTTCATTCATCGCGTCCTCCGCCCAGCCTTCGGGACTCGTGAACAGCCGGATCCAGAGTCCGACGAGCGCGGCATGTGCCTTGACCCCTGGATCGCCGGATTCGGCAGCTGCAGTGTTCATCTCCGCTGCAACCGTCTCGAGCCGAGTGAAGTCACCAGTCTCGATCAGGGCGAACGCGAGTGCAGGCAGGCAGTCGAGCCTCACCGGATCAGTGCCGGGCAGCAGGGAGACCGCGCGTGTCAGGAGGTTCACCGCGGCAGGCATGTCGCCGCGTGCAAACGCCCGTCTCCCGGCGGTCGCGAGCAATGCGCCAGCCCGCCGGCCGAGCATGTCGGCTCGTTCGTTCCGTGGCCCGAGATCGAGCAGCGCCTTGTTCGCTTCCTCGAGGTGGTAACCGAGGATGCTCTCGATGTCCCCGGAGCGGTCTAAGACTTTCGCTTCGAACCAGTCGACGAGCGACTCGTGCAGATCCGCCCTCGTGGCTTTGGGGATGCCGAGGTATGCGGCGTCGCGCACGAGAATGTGCGCGAAACGGAAGGCGTCTTCTTGACGTAGCTCCGTTCGGTCGGGACGGATCAGCTCCTTGCGTACGAGCGATTGGAGTGCGTGCGCCAACTCCTCCCGCTGAGGTTCCGGCGAGAGCGCCTCGAGCGCGCTCCACCAGAACACGCGCCCGATCACGGATGCGCGCTCGAGCACCGCCCGCTCCACCTCGGGCAGGCGATCAAGGCGTGCGCTCAGCAATGTCTGGATCGTGGTCGGGATCGAGAGATCCGAGATGTCCGCGGTCACCGTCCACGAGCCGTCGGTCGGCTCGAGCAGCCCGTCGTCCACGAGCATACGCAGCGTCTCCTCGACGAACAGCGGATTTCCCTCGGCGACCTCGGCGATACGCGTACGCACGCTGCGCGGAACGTCTGCACCGCCGACAAGGTTCGTGATCAAGCCGTCGCTCTCGGCGTCGGTAAGGGCTGTGAGCGAGACCACTCTGCTGTTCGGGTTGGTCGCCATCCATGCCGGCCGCTGTTCGAGCAACTCGGGGCGCGTCAGGCACACCATCAGGATCGGCGTGGCTTGAATGAACACCGCGAGGTAGTCGATCAGGTCAAGGAAGGTCGGTTCCGCCCATTGAATGTCGTCGAATACGACGACGAGGCCCCCCTCGCCGAGCTGCTCGAAGAGTCGTCGCACAGCCCAGAACGTCTCCTGGATTCCAGGTGCAGGACCTTGCCCGAGCAGGGCGGAAAGTCGTTCTTGAACGAGCTCGGCGTCTTCGCCGGGAGCGACCAGGCCGGTAATCCGCGCGCGGACCTCGTCCGCCGTGTCGCGGTCGCCGACGCCCGCCGCCTCGCGCAGGATCTCGGCGAGCGGCCAGAACGTGATTCCTTCGCCATAGGGAAGGCAGCGGCCGCTGACGACAGTCGCACGTGTGCCGACGCTGCTCACGAACTCACTCGTTAGCCGCGACTTCCCAACGCCTGCCGCCCCGATGACCGTCACGACCCTGCACGTTCGTTCCAAGCCGGCCTCCTCGAAGGTCGTCTTGAGGAGGTCGAGCTCGGCGTCGCGTCCCACGAGCGGCGAGTCGAGCCGCCGGCTCCA
>JBBWZE010000268.1:0-3462 GCA_039648845.1 Actinomycetota bacterium
GGGGGCTGAGCCCGGCTTCGCCAGGCGTGTTTGGCCACCCGGCTACTTCGGTAGGGGTGAAAGAAACGAGGAAAGGACTCGGCGTGTTCAAACGCACAAAGGCTCAAGCACTGAAGGACAGCGCCGCCAACGCCACCGAGCTGGCCGCCGCGCTCGCGAAGGACAAGAAATTCCGCAAAGAGCTACTTTCTGGCATCAGCCACGGCGTCATCGTCCGCCGACGGGCGGCGCGACGGATCGGCTTCATCGCCGCGGCCACGAGGATCGCCTCCGACCACAAGCTGAAGAACGAGCTTCACAAGATGTCGAGGAATCTCGAGAGGGCCTGGGGTCGCATCGAGAAGAAGCGAAGCCACAAGCTGCGCAACACGTTGCTCATCGCCGGCGTCGGCGGTGCCGCGGCAGCCGTCGCGTCTCAGCGCCGGCACCTCTTCGGGATGATGGGCGGAAGCGGTATGAGCGCCGACGGCGGCACCACCCCGCGCACGATCGACGAATCGATCGAGGTCAACGTCCCGGTCTCCGTGGCGTACAACCAGTGGACGCAGTTCGAGGACTTCCCACTCTTCATGGAGGGCATCGACCACGTCCAGCAGCTCGACGACACGCTTCTCCGTTGGGCCGCGACCGTCGCCGGCAAGACGAACCAGTGGACGGCGAAGATCCTCGAGCAACATCCCGACCGGCAGATCAGCTGGATCAGTGAAGACGGCAAGAAGACGCGTGGCACCGTCACGTTCGAGCCACGTGGTGAGAACAAGACTCGCGTCCGCCTCGCGATGAGTTACCAGGCCGATCCACTCGAAGCCGTCGGCTCGGCGGCCGGGCTCGATGCCCGCCGCGTTCGCGGCGATCTCGAACGCTTCAAGGAGCTGATCGAGAGCCGCGGCAGCGAGACCGGCGCCTGGCGCGGCGAGGTCTCAGCAGGTCAGACGAAGAAGTAGCCGCGAAGGGCTAGCAAGCGCCCGTCTCGTCGGCGAGCGCAATCCCCGTAACGAGCACACCGCCGGAGCGTGCATAGCTGACAAAGCTCTGCTCGCTCCGCGGGTCGCCATAGATCGGCGAGTACCGCGGCGCATGGATCTGCACGTCCGCGAATCCGCGCGCCGGCACGCAGACAGAGATCTGGTTGCTCGTCTGCTGCTCGCCGGCCTCTGCAGCCCAGTTGCTCGCGTTCGAGTCGATGCGAAAGGGCCGTGGCGCGACGTTGTCCGGACCGCGAACCGAAATGGTCACGAACCTCTTCAGCGACTGCGTCTGCCCCGGTGCCGAGAAGACCCTGATCTTGCCCACGATCTTCGGAACGGTCCAACCGTCGCGGTAGAGATCGAAGGCGAGCCACTTGGCCCGCCACGGCTTGTCGGCGGCGATCAACGCAACGCCCCGGTCCTGCCCCAGCTCGGCGCCGGCGAGCCGAAATCTCGTCTCCGCGATTCCCTGGACGGCGTAGGCGCTCGGCGAGACGTTCGCCCGGCCTGTCGTACGGTCGAAGGTCAGCTGTGTCGTCGCAAACGTCTCGGGCGTCCCGGTGAACGCCTGCTCATACGTGGCGGCACGCTGCACCGATGCGTTCCAGAACTCGACGTTCCACCAGTAGGCCACGTTTTCCCAGTAGTTGCCGTAGAGGATCGGGTAGGGAACCATCGTCACCTTTGCTCCCGGCCCGACCTTGCGGTCGATCCAGTCGAAGACGACACCCTGATCCAGCGTGATCGGCCGCCCGCTCGTACCGTCGACGCTCAGCAGTTTGTTGAAGGCAAGGGCGGTCTCGGTCGAGCCCGAGACGACGGCGAAGACGAGCACGACGATCGTCAACTGCGCGCGGCGAAGGAACGCGGCGGCAAAGAGGAAGAGAAGGAGCGCAACGATCGTCGCGAGGCCGAGGAGGACCCGCGCGCCGTCGACCGAGCCGCCGGCGTCGAGCAGCGCGCCGTTGAGGACCGCCACCGGCGAGTCGACGTTGAACTTGTCGTAACGCACCACCGGCACGAACGAGAACGCGAGGGCTAGCAGCCCCGCCGACAGAAAGAGCGACCAGCGCGGCCGGCGCTCAGCCCGCAGCGCTGCCGCAAACGAGATCAGGACCAGCGGCACGACGTAGAAGAGGTAGCGGTCGTGCAGCCTGCCCGCGCCGAAGCGGAGGTCATAAGACGTCACCTCGACGAGAAGCACCACGAACGTGACGATCGCGATCGCGGCAAAGGCGTGCTGCTCCCGCTTCCGCGGCCGGAGGGTCGTTGCGAAGAGCCAGTCGACCCCGAGCACGAACGGCAGGATCCCGAGCCCAAGGCCGAGCGGCGCGAGGTGCTCGAGCAACGAGCGGCCCATGCCGCTCGGAAGAACGTCGCCCTCTGCAGTCACCGAGTACGTTCCCAAGACGCTCGAGAGCCGGCCGGCAGCGAGCAGCACGACCGTCGCGCCCACCAGGACCGCGAACGCCGCGGCAAGCGCCCGATGCGTCTCCACGAGCTTCCTCGCGGCGATTCGAGCTCGGGACAGGCGGGACGCTGCTTTCGTGAACGCCAACTCGTGGAGATAGAACGCAATGGGCACGACGAGCAAGAGGACGAGGAACTGAGTCCGCGCGAGCGTCGCCAGCCCGAGCGCGACGACCATGACGACGTCGTTCTGCCAGCGAGGCGAGATGGCGGCGCGGTAGATCGCCAGCACCGCCCACACGAACGCCGGATAGGCCACGACCTCTGTCATGAGCATGGACGAGAGCGGTATCCAGGGAATACAGACGCTCAACGCGGCGACGAGGTACGGCAGCCGCCTGGTCTGCGTGACGGCGCGCGCGAGCAAGAAGGTCGGCACACAGACAGAGCTCATGACGAACGCATTCAGAACATGCGCGTCATGCAGTGCGGGCGGAACGAGCCTGCCGTGGAAGAGCGGCGCCAACAACAGGGGATACAGCTGGTTGACGTTCCCGATCAGCTCGCCGTGGATGTGCGGCAGGGGTGAACCGACGTTCGCGATGCTGATCGCGAGCCGCTCGTAGAGCAGCTCGTCGGTCATCACATACCAGTCGGCGACGCTGGTCGTAAGGACGGCGAGCCCGCCAGCAAGCGCGAGCCACAGCGCCGCTATGCCGATCTCGTCACGAGACCCGACCAGCACGGACTGCCACAGGGGTTTCCTGTCTAGCCGAGCCCTAGTTCTGGCTGCCGGAGCGGCTCGCAGCGTGCGCAACCCCATTCGTGCCAGAACCTATCCGCATGAGGTGCCGCACGACCGATCGACCGTCGGCGCGCCGGATTCACGTGGAGGCGAGGCAGAGATAGGCTGGTGGCGGTCGCGCGTGGCGCGCGATCGCGAGGGATTGGGGTGCACCGTTGAGCGGTGAGGAGTCGCGTGTGCTGGCCGAGGAGCAGGCCGCGTTGCGGCGGATCGCGACGCTGGTGGCGCGCGGCGTGCCGCCGGAAGAAGTGTTCGCGGCGGTCACCGAGGAGGTTGCGC
>JBBWZE010000299.1:0-2675 GCA_039648845.1 Actinomycetota bacterium
AGAAGTTCGCGCCGTTCGAGCTCCGCGAACTCGAGCTCGAGGCTCCGCGGTCCGACGAGGTGCTGGTGCGCATAGTGGCCACCGGCATCTGCCAGACCGATCTGCATGTCCGCGACCAGGAGTACCCCGTCCCCCTGCCGGCCGTCCTCGGCCACGAGGGCGCCGGCGTCGTGGAAGCGGTCGGAGCGACGGTCAGCTCGGTTGGCCCAGGCGACCACGTCATCCTCAGCTATCAGGCCTGCGGCCGCTGCCGCTCCTGCCTGCAGGGCCACTACTCCTACTGCGAACGCGGCTTCGAGGCCAACTTCGGCGGCGCACGGCTCGACGGCAGCAATAGCCTGCGCCACAACGGCGCGAGCCCCGATGTCCACGGGCACTTCTTCGGCCAGTCCAGCTTCGCGACCTACTCCCTGGCCACCGAGCGCAACGTGGTCAAGGTGCCCCGCGACGTGCCGCTCGAACTGCTCGGACCATTGGGGTGCGGCCTGCAGACGGGCGCCGGTGCGGTGCTCAACTCGCTCAGAGTGCCGGCCGGAGCAAGCCTGACGGTGTTCGGCTCCGGTGCCGTCGGGCTCGCCGCCATCATGGCGGCGAAGGTCGCCAGCGCGCACCCCATCGTGGCTGTTGACGTCAACCCCAAGCGGCTCGAGCTCGCCCGCGAACTGGGCGCAAGCCACGTGCTCGACCCGCGCGACGCCGACCTGCGCGGCGCGCTCGCCACCATCGTTCCAGGAGGGCTGGATTTCGTCCTCGAGATCACCGCTCGCCCCGAGATGCTCAAGACGGCCGTCGACGTCCTGGCGCCGCTGGGGACCGCCGCGCTGATCGGCGGTGCACCGCAGGGCACGGAGGCTCCGATCGATATGAACAACCTCCTGTTCGGGCGAACCGTGCGCGGGATCATCCAGGGCGACTCCATCCCGCAGCTGTTCGTCCCGCAGCTGATCGAGCTGTACCGCGCGGGCGACTTCCCATTCGACCGCCTCGTGCGGTTCTACGAGTTCGCGGAGATCAACCAAGCCGTGGCGGACACGCGCAGCGGTGCCACCGTCAAGCCGATCCTCCGAGTGAGCGCAGCATGAACTACCGGGCGCGCACCCGGATCCGGTGCCGCCAGTCACAAGGAAAGGTTTGATCGCGATGAGACAGGGTGTAGCCAGAGGATTCGTGTCGGCATCGGCGCCAATCCGGACTTGACGTCGCTCTCGGATCACTTCGAGATCACAGCGCACTATCGTTCGTCTCTCAACGAACGGAGCCGGTCGCCGTGCCCAAAGCCACCTCAGAGCCCCTCTCCACCCGCGAACTCGCCGCATGGCGCGGCTTCTTGCGTACGCACGCCCGGCTTCTACGCCACCTCGACCGTCAGCTGACCGACGAGCAGGGCCTCCCCACCTCCAGCTACGAGGTGCTGCTGCGCCTGGCCGAGGCGCCGCGCGGAACCATGCGCATGAAGGACATCGCCGACAGCCTGCTGCTCTCGCGCAGTGGCCTTTCGAGGGTCGTCGACGAGCTCGAGCGCAAGGCCTATGTCGCGCGACAAACCTGCCCGTCCGACGCGCGAGGAACCGAAGCCGTGATCACCCGCAGCGGTCGCAGCGCCTTCCGGAAGGCTCAGAGCTCCCACCTGAGCAGCGTCCGCGCCGAGTTCCTCGACAAGCTCAGCGAAGAGCAGCTACGGGAGCTCGTCGAGGTCTGGACGGCTGTGGGGCTGGCCGAAGCGCCCGACACTAACTACGGCACCTGAAGGACCTAGACACCGCGCCGACGTCAGGCTGTGGCGAGCGGCTGGCGCGAGGTCGCGCTGGGCTCCGGGTCGGTCCACGTCGGCGCAGTGCCGAGGATCGCGTCGACGACGCGCCCCAGCTCGGCCGTCGGATCGGCGACGAGATCGTGGCTGCGCCAGGCGACGTGGAGGTCGGGGCGAACGAGCACGCAGCCGCGCTCGCTGACCTCACTCAGCGCGGCCCAGTCGTCGTAGAGGTCGAGCACGTCGCGCCCGGGACCGATCACGAACGGGGCGATCGCCACGCCGGTGCGCGCCGACACGGCCTCGGCCGCCTGCGCCCAGCCATCGCCGCCGATGCCGGTCAGCAGGACGAATCGTCCCTTGCCGGCGAGGTCGATCGTGCTGACCCGTCGGCGGCGGTGCTCGACCCAGCAATGGGGCAGCCGCGCCCCGGGCCACGTCGTCGGGTGGTAGTACAGCTGCGGGTCGCGGTCGAAGGGCGGCTCCTCGGTTCCGTCCGAGACCACGGCCGCGGAGCGGTATCGCTGATTGAACTCGACGCCGTGGGCGTTGAACTCGTAATTCTTCAGCTGCAGCGCGCGGCGCAGCAGTTCGCGCTGGTCCGCGGCCTCGCGCGTGTCGTCCTTGCGCGCCTCCATGTTCGCGCGCATCTGCTCGGCGTCAGTGGGATCCGTCAGCCCAAGGGCCTCGAAGATGGCGCCGAACTCGGCGATGCTCTGGTTGGCCCGCTCGACCACCTCGCGCCCAACCGGCGTCCGCTCATCGTCGTAGGTGGACAGCAGCGACGGGCGAGCCGCACCGCGGAGCACCAACGCAAGCTTCCAGGCCAAGTTGTAGGAGTCCTGGATCGAGGTGTTCGCGCCGAGACCGTTGTTCGGGGGATGGCGGTGGCAGGCGTCGCCCATGCAGAAGACCCGTCCCGACG
>JBBWZE010000333.1:0-3653 GCA_039648845.1 Actinomycetota bacterium
CGGCGCACGCGTGGGTGCCGACTTCGTGTCAATTCATCGGGCTGTCCTTTGAGCTCCCGTCGCCGCGACGAGCCGGTGCGGCTCACCCGCATCTATACGCGGGCGGGGGACGGGGGAGAGACGTCGCTCGGCGACGGCTCGCGGGTGCCGAAGCTCGACTGTCGCATCGGTGCGTTCGGGACCGTCGATGAGTTGAACGCGGCTCTCGGAGTGGTCCTCACGGATGCAGGCCTCCCGGAGCGTCTGCGCGCACCGCTCAGCCGGATCCAGAACGATCTCTTCGACGTCGGCGCCGACCTCTCCGTTCCGTTTGGCGTCACCGACCGGCTCCGCGTCGACCAGGCCGCGGTCGATCGACTCGAACAGCTTTGCGACGAATTCAACGCCGAGTTGCCGATGCTCAAGAGCTTCATCCTTCCCGGCGGAACCGAGGCGGCGGCCCGTCTGCACGTCGCGCGGACGACGTGCCGCCGCGCAGAACGGGACGCACTGGCCGCAAACGAGGAAAACGGGATCAACCCGCTCGTCCTCGCCTACCTCAACAGATTGTCCGACTTTCTGTTCATCGCAGGGCGCGCTGCGAACGCCGACGCGGGCCGCGACGAGCCGCTCTGGAAACCGGGCGGCTGACCCGGTAGGGCCGCAGAGCGAAGGATGATCTTCGCTCGACTGGTGCGGGTGACCGAGGCTCTCGTGGTGCAGCCCGGCGGGCGTCAGTTGATCGGCTTCGCCAGCAGCTTCGTGATCAGTCGGCCAAGCATCGAAGCCGGTGTCGAGCGGGGCAGGGCGATCGCGGCGCCTGCCTTCAGCGACGCTGCCATCTGCTTCGGGCCCGAGGTGAGAGCGACGATCTTCATCGACGGGAACACAGCGTGCAGATCCCGGATGAGGGAGACGCCGAACGCATCGACGTCGATCACGATTACGCGGACGTCCGTGCGCCGGCTGGCGGCAGCGTCGAAGGTCGGCTCGACGCCGGAGACGCTGATGAGCTTCGGCTTCTGCGTTGTGAATGTCCCGCTGATGCCGCGGGTGGCCGGGCCGGCCAGCAGCACTCGTGCCGGCACGACGACGACGTTGCGCGCACCTAGGAGTCGGATCGTGATCTTGCGAGAAATCGAGTCACGACCCGAGCGTGCGGTCCAGCGCATCGTGTAGACACCGGAGCGGCGCACCTGAGTCGGGAGGCGCAGCTTCACGATCGAGCGGCCTGCCTTGAGCGACGACCGCCAGCTGTACAGCTTGACGCCGCGTGGGCTGAACAGCTCCGCTGTCACGGCGGACGCCCGGGTCAGCGACACGCGCGCTGGAATGTTCTTTCGCACGGCCGGCTTGACCCTCGCCGCCGTCGTCACCTTCAGCACGAGTCGTGTCAGCCCGCCGCCGGGGGCGACGGTCACGTCGATGGCGGTGCCTTCCTGGGCGAGGACGAGACCGACCGGGCCCGTGATCGTGCCTGCCGGGCCCGTGCCGCCGATCGTGGTCGTGCCGAGCTTCAGACCGAGTGGCACGAGCAGCGCGGTCGCCTGGCCGGGCGTCTTGCCGATCAGCGACGGCACCGGACGCAGCACCTGTGTCAAGAAGCTCTCGTTCCCCGCGAGGTCGGTCTCCTTCAACCGGAACATGCGGGGGTCGCCGGTCGTCCACGCGCCGATGCTTGCGGCGCTGTAGTCCACGCCGAAGTGGCCTGCGTCGGTCGAGTCGGAGAACACCGTCACGAAGTCGTACGTACCGCTGTTGTCGCTGCCCGGCGTCCAGCGCAGGGTCAGGCCCGTCGCGCCGAGGTAGCCGCGGACGTTCTGTGGGGGGTTCGGTGCCTCGAGGTCGCGGAGGAGCGCGAAGCGCGAGAGGTGGGTCGTCAGCAGGTGGAAGCCTGCGCCATCTGTATAGAACCCGTCTTCCCAGCCGGTGGGCAGCGTGCCCGCGCTCGGGACGCGCGAGATGACGCGCCAGTGGCCGTTCTCGAACGTGGCGGGGACGAGACCTGTCTCGGTCGAGCGCATGAGGATCCCGATCGCCCGATTGAACTCGTGGACCTCCGTGCCGGCGAGCGCCCAGCGCGCAGTCACCTCGATAGCGATCGGGCCGGCACCGAAGCCGTTCGTCAGTCCCGTGGGCGCCGCCGTGGGCGTGATCCGCAGGATGAGCCAGTCTCCAGTCGTTGAGGACCAGTTTCCGGCCGGCATCGTTGCCGAGGCCCAGCCGTCTGCCGACTCCAGCGTCGTCGCTGAGCCGGCGGCCGTGTTCTTGTCGACGGCCGGCGCCAGCGCGCTCGACGCCGTCCACACGGTGAAGTGGATCCGGAACGGCGCCTTCTTGCCCGACGAATCCTGGAGCTCGCCGGCGAGGATGTGCGGTCCGGGGCCGAGCGTGCCCGTGCCGTAGTCGATGTGAGTCCCACTCACGACAGCCGCAACGGTCGCGTTGCCGTCGAGCGTCACGCCGACAGGCGTCGCATTTTCGCTCGTCACGAGGCCGATCGAGTTGGCCGAAGAAACAGTCGTGCCTTCCCCGGGCGTCGAGGAGACGACCCGCGGGGCGGTGTTGTCGATACGGATCGCGGTAACGACGTCGGAAGACGTGTTGCCGAGGTTGTCCGAGACGGTTGCGCGGAGGTCGTAGACCCCGTCCTGAAGCTGCAGGGTGTTGAACGTCGCACTCCAGGGCGCGCTCGTGTCTGTCCCGAGGGACGACCAGGAGGCGCCGCCCGCAGGCGAAGCCGCGAACGCGACGAGTGTTGCGCCCGAGCCGCTGACCGTGGCGTTGAGAACGACCGAGCCGGAGATCGTCGCGCCTGGATTGGTCAGGATGACAGTCGGCGCACTCACGTCCACCGTGATCGTGCGCAACACGCCGGTCGAGGTATTGCCCGCGCCGTCGGTGATCACGGGCTGAAGGTCGTAGCTGCCGGACGAGACGGTCGTCGCATCCCAGGTTGCGCTGAACGGCGCGCTCGTCGACGTCGCGACTGACGTCCACGATCCGCCTCCCGTCGGGCGGAGCTCGTAGCGAACCGAGGCAACCCCGGAGCCGCTGTCGGAGTAGGAACCGCTGAGCGCGACGCTCGTTCCGCCCACGGTGGCGCCGTTCGCCGGCCCCGTCAGCGATCCAGCTGGTGACGTGTTGTCGATGCGGACATTGGCACGGACCGGGCTCGTGCCGGTGTGGCCCGTCTGGTCGGTGGCGACGGCGCGGAAGTCGTAGAGACCGTCGGTGAGGGCAATTGTGTCGAGGGACGTGTCCCACGGTATGGTCGAGTCACTGGCGATCGTCACCCAGGAGCCGCCGCCTGCAGGACGTCGTTCGAAGTCGACCTGGGCTGTGTCCGGGTCGGACGAGGCCGTCAGTGAAACGGTGCCGTTGAGGTTCGAGCCGGGGTTGGCCAGCGTCGGCGTCGGGTCGACATTGTCGACCGTGACGTTCCGCACCGCCGACGTGGCCGTGTTGCCGGCCATGTCCTCGACCACAACCTGGATCGCCGCAGCGCCGTCGGCGCCGGTGGTCGTATTCCAACTTTGCGTGAAGGGAGCGCTCGTGTCGGTGGCGAGGAGCCCGCCACCGACGAAGAACTTGACCGAGGCGACCGGCGACGTTACGTCAGAGGCCGACGCAGCAATCGCGATCGTCCCTGACACGAGCTGGCCCTCGGTGGG
>JBBWZE010000334.1:0-3055 GCA_039648845.1 Actinomycetota bacterium
TGGACGGCCGTTCTCGAGCTCGCCGGCGCGCGCCGCCAGCAGCTCTGACTCGACGAGGCCGTAACACGTCCCGCCCTCGACGAAGCAGGGATGCGTCAGCAGAGCCTTGTGGAAGCCGATCAACGTCCTGACGCCGTCGATGGCGTATTCGTCGAGGGCGCGAAGCATCCGCCGCCGCGCGCGCTCGCGGTCGACGTCGTGGACGACGAGCTTCGCGATCATCGGGTCGTAGAGGGGGGAAATCTCGCTACCCGCGACGACACCTGAGTCGACGCGGACACCCGGGCCGCTCGGCTCGTGGTAGCGCGTAATCGTTCCGGGTGCGGGAAGGAAACCGCTGGAGACATCCTCCGCGTTGATCCGGCACTCCAGCGCATGGCCGTGGAGGTGCACGTCTTCCTGTCGAACGGAGAGCGGTTGTCCCGCCGCGATCAACACCTGTTCGCGTACGAGATCGAGACCCGTCACCATCTCCGTGACCGTGTGCTCTACCTGGATGCGCGTGTTCATCTCGAGAAAGAAGTACTCGCCGTCGCGCGAGAGCAGGCCCTCGATCGTGCCGGCGCTCCTGTAGTCGACCGCCCGCGCCGCATCGACGGCGATCGCACCGATCCGCTCGCGCAGCTCGCTGTCGACGGCGGGCGACGGGGTCTCTTCGACGAGCTTCTGATGGCGGCGCTGAATCGTGCAATCGCGTTCGCCCAGATGAATGACGTTGCCGTGCGCGTCCGCAAGCACCTGCACCTCGACATGGCGCGGATCCTCGAGGTAGCGCTCGACGTACACAGCCGGATCGGAGAAGTACGCCTCGCCCTCGCGCCGCGCCGACTCGAACGCCCGCTCGACCTCCGCGGGGTCGCGGACGACTTTGAGCCCTTTGCCGCCTCCGCCCGCGGACGCCTTGATCGCGATCGGCCACCCGAGCTCGTCGCCGAGGCGGCGCACCTCCTCGGCGGATTCGACGGGCTTCGTGACGCCCGGAATGATCGGAACGCCCGCCGCCCGCATCCGCTCACGCGCTTCGATCTTGGAGCCCATCGCCTCGATCGCGTCCGGCGGCGGGCCGATCCAGACGAGATCGTGTTCGCCGCAGGCGCGGGCGAAGTCCGCGTTCTCGGCGAGGAAGCCGTAGCCGGGATGGATCGCGGCCACGCCCGCCCGCCGCGCTGCATCGAGGACCCGTTCCTGGTTCAGATAGCTCTCGACGGGCGGGCCGCCTCCGATCAGGCGCGCCTCATCCGCGTAGCTCACGTGCGCCGAATTCCGGTCGACGTCCGAATAGACGGCGACCGTGCCGATGCCGAGCTCGCGCAGCGTCCGGAAGACGCGGATCGCGATCTCACCTCGATTGGCGACGAGCACTTTGCTGAAAACCGCCACTGCCCCTCTATTGTTGCCGGGGTGAGCCTCCCGGACGGCCTGACGGTTGCGCGCGCCGCCTCCGTCCCCTTCGTCATCTTGCTGTACGCGTGGAACTTCCACGGCCACAACTACTGGGCGACGGCGCTTTTCGCCGCCGCGATGGCTACGGACTGGTTCGACGGCCGCATCGCGCGCAGCCGCGGCCACTCCTCCCCGCTCGGTTCGCTGCTCGACCCCGCGGCGGACAAGATCCTCGTGCTCGCGGTCTTGATCATGCTCGTCGACCAGCGGGTGGCCCCCGGCTGGATGGTCGCTGCGATCGTCGTCCGGGAGTTTCTCGTGACTGCGCTCCGCCTGGCCGCGCTCGAACGAGGCGTGGTTCTCCAGGCGCGCGATCTCGGCAAGTTGAAAACCTGGTCGCAGGCGGTTGCCGCAGCCGTGGGTGGCTTCGCCGCCGCGGGGGCCTGGCGAGACGACATTGCGTGGTGGACGCTGCTCGTCGCCGTCGTGCTGACGTGGATCTCCGGGCTCGACTACGCCCGGGTCGCCCCGCGCCTCTGGCGCGGCAGTGCGGCGGCCTGATCGTCCTGTTCCTCCGGCCCGGGCCCTAGCCCGACTCGGCGCCAGGGCGAGGGTGCCTCGGCACTCCGAGCCTGCTCTTCCAGCGCTTCGAGGATGGCCCGGCGCTCCTGTTCGTTGGGCTCAGGGGTGATCTCGACGTCCATGGCTTTGTGACTAAGGCGCCGACTCCGCGGCGCCGCAGAGAGGTCGCGCGGGCTTCCCCGGGCGGCCGTGTCGAGCAGCTTCTCGGCCCTACAAACCTTCCTCAGCGACCACACCAGCCCGACATTAAAGAGACAGGGCGAGCCGCCGATAGGAGAAGCATGCGCCGCCGCCGCCTTGCGTACGTCTGCGCGCTCGTCACGCTCCTCACGCTGTCACCGGCAAGAGCCGCCGCCAAGCCGGGGACATCGTGGGCACAGGCCGAGCTCAGGACCGTAGTCGCCGCCGGAATAATGGCCAAGGCGGCGGCAGCGCGACCCGAAGATCCCCTCACTCGCGGAGAGCTCGAGACGATCGTCGCGGGCCTGATGCACACCGAGGCCGTCGCGCCCAGCTCGACGAGCTCGGCGAAGGTCACGATCGCCGCTCTCGACGCGAGACTTGTCACCGCACTCGGGCTCGCCGACAGCGCGAAGCTCTTCACGCAGGCGGCCAAGACCGCAGGACTTGCACCTCCCTCTCGATTCGGTACCGAAGCCGTTGCGCGCCTGCTCGGTCTCCGCACGAATCATCCGGCCCCTCTCGACGCGCTCGAGCTCTCGCCCGGCCAGCCGGCCAGCCACGCAGAAGCCGCCTACTCCGCAGCTCGAGCCCTGCAACTCGGCCCGGAGGCTGTCGAGGGCATGCAGGAGCTCGCGCCATCGTTCGTCGTGCCCGCACTCACCCCATGGCAAAAGAAAGTCCTCACCACCGCAGTTCGTTTCATCGGATACCCGTATGTCTGGGGCGGAGAAAGCGAGTTCACGGAATCGCCGTTCGGGCCGCAGGTTCATGGGGGCTTCGACTGCTCCGGATTCGTCTGGCGCGTCTACAAGGTCGAGCAATACGCGAACGGAGCCAACCTTGCGGACATGCTCCAGGGCCGCACGACTTTTACGATGAGCGCAGAGGTTCCCGCCGCGAAACGCGT